>NZ_JBITCO010000005.1:306544-335568 GCF_044453265.1 Kitasatospora sp. NPDC051705
GGGCCGCGGGGGGGGGGGGGGGGCCGCCCCCCCCCCCCCGCCGCCCCCCGGGGCCCCCGCCGGCCCCCGGGGGGCCCCCCCGCCCCCCCCCCCCCCGGGGGGGGGGGGGCCCCCCCCCCCCCCCCCGCGCCCGTCTCAGCGGGCCGGGACGGCCGTCCCGTAGAAGGCGTCCAGCGCGTACACACAGCGGTCCTTGGAGCCGACGAAGACCCGCCCGCCGACCGCCACCGGGGACCCGGTCAGCTCACCCTTGGTCCCCAGCTCCCAGCGCAGCTGACCGCTCGCCAGGTCGAGGGTGTGCAGCGAGTGGTCCCGGCTGCCCAGGTGGACCAGGCCGTCCGCCACCGCCGGGGCCCCGACGATCTCCCCGCGCGCGGTGTAGCGCCAGCGTTCCCGGCCGGTGGCCGCCTCGAAGGCGTACAGCACCTCGCCGCTGCCGACCAGCACCATGCCGTCCCCGACCACCACCGGCTCGGCGCCCTGCCGGCTGCCGGTGACCCCGCGCCAGCGGTCCCGGCCGGTGGCCGCGTCCAGCGCGTAGACCGTGCCCAGGTAGTCGGCGACGTAGACCGCGTCGGCGTCCAGGGCGGGCGGGGTGAAGAGCACCACCGGGGCCTCGAAGCGCCAGCGCTCGACCCCGCTGGCCGCGTCCAGCGCGTACACCCGGGTACCGGCCGTCACGTAGAGCACGCCGCCGCGCTCGACCGGGTGCGAGGGCACGTCCTCGCCGACCGGGAAGGACCAGCGCAGGCCCGCACCGCGCGGGTCGATGCAGCGCAGCCGCCCGGCGCCGTAGTAGTAGGCCGCGCCGGCCACCAGGACCGGGCCGGACTGCGGGTTCTCGTAGTCCTGCTGGGCGTCGTCGGCGCGCCACAGCTCGCCGCCGTTGGCCGCGGAGCGCAGCTGGACGCCGCCGCCCCGGATGCCGCAGCAGAGCACCCCGTCGGCGGCGGAGAGCGAGTAGACCCAGCCGTCCAGCGAGGTGCGCCAGCGCTCGGTGCCGTCCGCGACGTCCACCGTGTACAGGTGGGGGCCGTCGGCGGCGTGCACCCGGCCGGCGTGCACCGCGAGCGCCCAGGCGACGTCACGGGTCTTGTAGCGGCGCTCGCCGGAGCCGATGTCCAGCGCGTGCACCTCGAAGCTGGAGACGAAGAGCGTGCCGTCGGCGACCACTGGGGTGCCCCAGACGTCGTTGGACATCCGGAAGCGCCAGGGGCGCCAGCGGGCGGCCGGCGCGGGCGCCGGCGGCGGCGTCGGGGTGGCCCGGCGGACCCAGTCGGTCTCGGCCGGGGCCGTTCCCGGGCCGGTCTGCTCGTGCTCGGCCCGGGGGCCGGGGCCTATCCGCACCGAGGCGCCGGACAGCTGCACCTCGACGGCCCCGCCACCGGGCGCCCGGTGCTTGTTCGGGGAGGCGATCTTCGCGGTCGGGATCTCGCCGTCGGCGGCCCGGCCGGGCTGCGGTCCGGCGTGCACCGGCCCGGCCGGCGGCAGGTGCCGCCCGCCCGGGTGGGTCCGCGGGTCGTCCAGGCCGGGGCGCTGCGGCGGCACCTGCTGGTGCGGCTGCGGCGGCTGGTGCGACGGCTGCTGGGGGCCGCCCCGCGGCGGCTCCGGGGGCTGCGGCGGGCCGACCGGCGGCTGCCCGCCGCGGGGCGGCGGGGCCGGCTGGCGGCGGCCGCGCTTGCGCTCGATCAGCTCCAGCGCGTTGGCCGGGAGCCAGTCGCCGGCCTCGCCGGAGGCGTCGTCGCGGGAGAACAGGTGCGGGGCCAGCTCGGTCTGGATCTGCGCCGGGGTGGGCCGGTGCTCGGGCGAGGGCCGCATGCAGGCGCGGACCAGGTCCATCAGCTCCGGCGGCATCCCGGACAGGTCGGGTTCCTCGCGCAGCAGCTGGAACACCGTCTCGACCGGGTTGGAGCCGCGGTACGGCGGGTGCCCGGTGGCGCAGAAGACCATCAGCGAGCCGAGCGAGAAGACGTCGCTGGCGCCCCGGACGTTCCGGCTGTCCCGGGCCTGCTCGGGGGACATGTAGGCGGGGGTGCCGACCGCGACGTTGGTCATGGTGAGCCGGGTGCTGGAGACGCCGGACGCGATGCCGAAGTCGATCACCTTCGGGCCGTCCTCGACCACCAGCACGTTGGACGGCTTGAGGTCGCGGTGGATCAGCCCGGCCGCGTGGATGGACTGCAGCGCCTCGGCGATGCCCGCGACCAGCCAGCGGGTGGCGTCCACCGGCAGCGGCCCGCACTCCTCGACCAGGTCCTCCAGGGAGGGGGCCGGGATGTACGCGGTGGCCAGCCAGGGCACCCGGGCGTCCGCGTCGGCGTCCACCACGGCCGCGGTGTAGAAGCCGCCGACCGTCTTGGCGGCCTCGATCTCCCGCGCGAAGCGGACGCGGAACAGCTCGTCCTCGGCCAGCTCCCCCCGGACGGTCTTGATGGCCACCCTTCGACCGGAGGCGGAGCGCGCCAGGTAGACCAGCCCCATCCCACCCGCGCCGAGCCGCCCCAGCACCTCGAAGGGCCCGATCCGCCTCGGATCGTGCGCCGTCAGCTGGTCCACTCCGCTGCCACCTCCCCGTTTTCCGCACCCGCCGCGTGGTGCCGGACCCGATTCTCCAACGCCGCCCGCTGCAACTCCAACCTCCCCCGCCCGGGGCGGCCGGCCGCCCCGTGGCGGCCGCCGTCCGGTCACCGGTGACGGAACGGCCGGATTCTGACGCCCGCTCCGGCCGCGGCTTGCGTCCGGCCCCGCGGACACCCCCTCCCGGTACGGATCTCCCGGGACCGGACGTCGTCACGCTCTGTCACTCGACCACCCCTCAGCGGACTCGCCGTCACGCTATGGGGTCAAAAGCACACGGGGGGGCTTCAAACAGCGCCCCGGGGGCCGGGTGAATATCCGTCCGAAGCGGTTCATGCCCCTATAGCAACCCCCCGTGCGGAGTAATAGTCGCATCACCGAATCGCGCCAAGATCGTGCCACGGTAAGCTGACGGCATGACAGGACAAGTTCGCACCGTCGACGGTCGCGTCGCCGGGCGACGCGGACAGGAGACGCGGCAGAAGCTGCTCGACTGCCTCCGCGAGATGCTCAGCACGTCGCCGTATCGGGACGTCAAGGTCATCGACGTCGCCCGTATGGCGGGTACCTCCCCCGCGACCTTCTACCAGTACTTCCCGGATGTCGAGGGCGCTGTCCTCGAAATCGCCGAGGAAATGGCCAAGGACGCCGACACCCTCAAAGAGCTGGTGGCCGGAAAGTCCTGGGCAGGGAAGTCCGGCCCGACCACTTCGGAAGAACTGGTCGACGGATTCCTCGCCTTCTGGCGCAAGAACGACGCCATTCTCCGAGTGGTCACGCTCGGTGCCGCCGAAGGGGACAAGCGGTTCTTCAAGATCCGCATGACCGTCCTCAACGCGGTCGCCAAGCCACTCGCGGAGGCCGTCAAGGAACTCCAGGCGAAGGGTCAGGCCGACAAGTCGCTCGACCCGAACGCCGTAGCCGGGGCCCTGGTCTCGCTGCTCGCCTCGGCGGCCGAGCACCAGAAGGCCTTCACCTCCTGGGGCGTCAAGGTCAAGGACCTCAAGCCCAACCTCGCTCCCCTGGTGTACCTGGGCGTCACCGGCAAGAAGCCGCCCAAGTAGACCGTCCGCCCGACAGATCATCCGCTCCGCGCGCAGTCCCGGCCTCCTGTCCGGGGACCGACGGACGGCGGCCGTGTCCTCGGGGGAGGTCCGCCGACGTACCGCAAGCGCGCCAGACATGCCGGTGGGCGGGCACCCCTCACACAGGGTGCCCGCCCACCGGCATGTCGCGCGGGGCCGGCCCGGGGTCGGAAGACAGCCCCTACGGGCAGCGCACGACCTGCCCCGCGTAGGCGAGGCCGCCGCCGAAGCCGAACAGCAGGACCGGGTCGCCCGGGCTCAGCTCGCCGCGCTCGACGAGCTTGGAGAAGGCCAGCGGGATGGAGGCCGCCGAGGTGTTGCCGGAGTCGACCACGTCCCGGGCCACCACGGCGTCGGCGAGGCCCAGCTTGCCCGCGATCGCGTCGATGATCCGCAGGTTGGCCTGGTGCGGCACGAAGCCCTTCAGCTCCGACGGGTCGATCCCGGCCCGCTCGCAGGCCTGGCGGGCCAGCGGGGCGAGCTGCGTGGTGGCCCAGCGGAACACCGACTGGCCCTGCTGGCTGATCACCGGGTCCCAGCCGGTGATGACGACGGCGTCGCCCTTCTCCGGCTCCGAGCCCCAGACCACCGGCCCGATGCCGGGCTCGGCGCCCTCCTCCTGGGCCTCGACCACCGCGGCGCCAGCGCCGTCGCCGAAGATCACGCAGGTGGTGCGGTCGGTCCAGTCGAGCGTGTCGGACATCCGCTCGGCGCCGATGACCAGGGCGCGCCGCGCCGCACCGGCCCGGATCGCGTGGTCGGCGGTGGCGAGGGCGTACGAGAAGCCGGAGCAGACGGTGTTGATGTCGTAGGCGGCGGGCGCCCGGACGCCGAGCCTGGCGGCGACCGCGGCCGCCGTGTTGGGGCTGCGCTCGATCGCGGTGCAGGTGGCGACCACGACCAGGTCGATCTCCTCGGCCGTGCGGCCGCTGTTGGCGAGCGCCTTCTGCGCCGCCTCGGTGGCGAGGTCGACCAGGGTCTCGCCCTCGGCGACGTGCCGGGTTCTGACGCCCACCCGGCTGCGGATCCACTCGTCGTTGGTGTCGACGAGCGCCTCCAGGTCGTCGTTGGTGAGGACCTTGGGGGGCTGGTAGTGGCCTAGTGCCACAATGCGCGAACCGCTCATACTGCCATGGAACCGGGTTACTCACTGGTCAGCGGGGCGCGACCGGCTACAAGGTCCGCCCCCGCGATCTGTAGGGGACTGACAAGGGGCGTTGCGGCGCCTGACCTCTGCTCCGGGCCGTCACCGGCACCGCGGCGGGGGGCGGGCGCCCGGAGGGCCCCCGGGGCCGGCTCAGGCGGCCAGCGAGGTGGCGTCCCCCATCACGATCACCGGGTGGGCCGCCGGGTCCAGGGTGCGGATCAGCTCGGCCATCTTGTCCTCCGGGATGGAGACGCAGCCGTGGGTGGGGCCGTCGTGGTCGACGTGGATCCAGATGCCGCCGCCCTTCTTGGCGCCCATCGGGCGGCGCGGGTCGAGCGGGGAGTTGCCGGGGACGCGGTTGTAGTTGATCGCGACCACGTAGTCGAAGGAGCCGGCCAGCTGGTCCCCGAAGAAGCCGGTCCCGGAGACCACGAAGCTCGGGTCCTTGTCGTACGGGAGCTTGCTGCCGGGGTCGGCGTTGCGGCCGCCGGCGTCGGTGAGCGAGAAGACGCCGATCGGGCTGCGCAGGTCGCCCTCGCTGTGGTCGGTGGTCCAGCCGTTCTTGCCGTTGTGGCCCTGCCAGGTCTCGCCGGCCAGCCAGCGGCCCTCCGGGGTGCGGGTCCAGAGGGTGACGCTGTTCTTGTCGGTGCCCTTGTCCTGACCGGAGGCGACCACGACCTGGGTGGTCTCGGCGGGGATCTTCGCGGTGAACGAAGCGCCGAGGCCGGGTATAGCGGCGACCGAGGTGTCCGCGCGGGCCTGGCTGCGGGCGGCGGCGGGGTCGGTGTTCTGCCGGTCGGCGGCGGCCTGGGCGGCGGCCGGCTGGGCGGCGGCCACGCCCGGTGACGGCTGGTCGGGCGTGCTGACGCCCTCCGGGCCGGGGCCGTCGGCGGCGGTGACGCCGGGCTTGGCGCCCTCCTGGCCGACGGTGTACCAGCCGGCGGCGGCCGCGACCAGCAGCGCCGTACCGGCCATCACGGCCTTGCCGTGTCGTTTCTGCTTGGCCTTGCGACGCCGGCCCCGGGCGGCCGCCCGGGAGCCCGCGGGGGCCTCGGCGGCGAGCGGAACGGACACCGGTCCGAGGGAGGGGTCCGCCGGCGGGGCGGACTCCGGTGCGGGGAAGGACTCCGCGGGGTGCACCGGCTCCGTCCCGGCGAAGGGCTCCGACAGGTACACCGGTTCCGGGTCGTAGCCCGCGCCGTACGGCGCCTCGTAACCGGCCTCGTACGCCGCCTCGTAGCCGCTCTGCTGGCCGTAGCCCGGCCCGGCGCCGTACGCGTACTGCTGGGCGGTGCCGGCCTGCGCCGCGTGGCCGGCCGGGTGGGGCCGGAACGGCTGGTCGTAGGCCTCGAAGTAGCCGTCCTGCGGGTTGGGCCGATAGTCGCCGTGGCCCTGCTGAACCGGCTGCTGGTACGCCCCGTAGTCCTGGTGGGAGGGCTGTGGCGCCTCGTACACCGGCTCCGGCATCGGCTCGTACGACGGGTACGCGGTGGCGCGATGTGAACCGGACATACGGTCGATCCTGCCAAACGCCGTACCCGTTGGTAAACCCGGGGCGCGTGCGGAGGCGGTGAAGAAGCCGCCGCCCCGGCCGTGGAACGGCCGGGGCGGCGGGGGTGGGGCACGGTCAGAGACGCATCGCCTGCGGGGTCTCGCGGCGCGTCAGGTCCGGTCCGTCGTACTCGCGGATGACCTCGTAGCGGGTGTTCCGCTCCACCGGGCGGAAGCCGGCGTCGCGGATCAGGTCGAGCAGGTCGTCGCGGCCGAGCTTGTTCGGGGTGCCGAAGTTGTCCGCGTCGTGGGTGATCTTGTACTCGACCACCGAGCCGTCCATGTCGTCGGCGCCGTGGCTGAGCGCCAGCTGGGCGGTGGTCACGCCGTGCATCACCCAGAACACCTTGACGTGCGGGACGTTGTCGAAGAGCAGCCGGGAGACGGCGAAGGTCTTCAGGGCCTCGGCGCCGGTGGCCATCTCGGTACGGGCCATCAGCTTGTTGCGCACGACGCCGTCCTTGGAGTCGTGGAAGTCGTGCTGGTAGCGCAGCGGGATGAACACCTGGAAGCCGCCGGTCTCGTCCTGCAGCTCGCGCAGCCGCAGCACGTGGTCCACCCGGTGGCGGGGCTCCTCGATGTGCCCGTACAGCATGGTGCAGGGCGTCTTGAGTCCCTTGGCGTGCGCGAGGCGGTGGATCCGCGACCAGTCCTCCCAGTGGGTGTCGTGGTCGACGATGTGCTGGCGGACCTCCCAGTCGAAGATCTCCGCGCCGCCGCCGGTCAGCGACTCCAGACCGGCGTCGATCAGCTCGTCCAGGATCTCGTCCGCGGACAGACCGCTGATCTTCTCGAACCAGTGGATCTCGGTCGCGGTGAAGGCCTTCAGCGAGACGTTCGGCAGGGCCGCCTTGAGCTCCCGCAGCGAGCGCGGGTAGTAGCGCCAGGGCAGCGTCGGGTGCAGGCCGTTGACGATGTGCAGCTCGGTGAGGGAGTCGCTCTCCATCGCCTTGGCGAGCCGGACGGCCTCCTCGATGCGCATCGTGTACGCGTCCTTCTCGCCCGGCTTGCGCTGGAACGAGCAGTACGCGCAGGACGCGCTGCACACGTTGGTCATGTTGAGGTGGCGGTTGACGTTGAAATGGACGACGTCGCCGTTCTTCCGCGTCCGCACGTGGTGGGCCAGGCCACCCAGCCAGGCCAGGTCGTCGCTCTCGTAGAGCGCGATCCCGTCCTCGCGGGTCAGCCGCTCACCCGCGTAGACCTTCGCCTCCAGCTCGCGCTTGAGCCCTGCGTCCATGCGGTGCCCCGCCTCCTCCGACTTCGGTTCCTTGCCGGAACGAGCGTACGTCACCTGACGGCCGCAGCTCCGGGCCGCTCCGACCGCGGGACGACGCGTCTCACCGCGGCGCTCCGCCGGCCCGGGGATCAGGTCGAGAGCAGCTCCGCGAGCAGGGCGGGCTCGATGTTGCCGCCGCTGACCACGGCGGCCACCGTCCGGCCCCCGGTCTCGTCGGCTCGGTGGAAGTAGGCCGCCGGGGCGACCGCGCCGGAGGGCTCGGCGACCAGCCGGCCGCGGCGGGCCAGCAGGGCGACGGTGGCCCGGATCTCGTCCTCGGTGACGGTGACGATGTCGTCCACGTACGCGGTCAGGTGCTCGAAGGGCAGCTCGCCGACCGACGGGGTGCGCAGCCCGTCCGCGATGGTGCGGTAGGTGTCGGCGACCGGCCAGGCGAGCCGGCGCCCGGCCCGCAGACTGGCCCGGGCGTCGGCGGCCAGCTCCGGCTCGACGCCGACCACCCGGACACCCGGACGGGTGAGCTTGAGCGCGGCCGCCGTCCCGGAGATCAGGCCGCCGCCGCTGACCGGCACCAGCACGGTGTCCAGCCCGGCCGGGGCGTCCTCGGCGATCTCCAGGCCGACCGTGCCCTGGCCCGCGATGATGTACGGGTCGTCGTACGGCGGCACCCACACGTAGCCGTGCCGCTCGGCGAGCTCGCCGGGCACGGTGTCCCGCTCCTCCGGCGACACCAGGAGCACCTCGGCGCCGAACCCGCGGGTGTACTCCACCTTCACGGCCGGGGAGGTGTCCGGCATCACGATGACGGCCTTGATCCCGAGCAGTGCCGCCGCGTAGGCGACGGCCTGCGCGTGGTTGCCGCTGGACTGCGCGACCACGCCGCGGGCCCGCTCGTCCTCGGTGAGCGCGGCCAGCCGGTTGTAGGCGCCACGGGTCTTGAAGGCGCCGGTCGGCTGGAGGTTCTCGGGCTTGAGCCACAGGCTGCGCCCGCCGTCGGCCGCCCAGGGGGCGGGGACCAGCGGGGTGCGCACGGCCACCCCCGCGATCCGCTGCCGGGCCGCGCGCAGCTCCTCCAGTCCGACCAGTGCCATGACGTCACTCTCCTTCTGGGGGGAGGTCGCTCACCCGGTTCTCCCACTTGGTGGAGAGTACGACGGTGGTCCGGGTGCGGGCCACGCCCTTCGTGCCGGAGATCCGCTTCACCACGGACTCCAGGCCGGCCACGTCGGCCACCCGGACCTTGAGCATGTACGAGTCGTCACCCGCGATGAACCAGCAGTCCTCGACCTCGTTGAGGTCCTTCAGCCGGAACGCGACGTCCTCGTGGTCGGCCGCGTCGGTCAGCTGGAGGCCGATCAGGGCCGTCACCCCGAAGCCGAGCGAGGCCGGGTTGACCGTCGCGCGGTAGCCGGTGATGACGCCGGCCTGCTCGAGGCGGTTGATCCGGTCCGTGACGCTCGGGCCGGAGAGGCCCACCAGCCGGCCCAGCTCGGCGTAGGACGCCCGTCCGTTCTCCCGGAGCGCCTGGATGAGCTGTCTGTCCACCGTGTCCATATACCGTCCGCGTCCTTCCGAACCTCACCAGACCCACAGATCATTATCCGGATTCAAAGGCGCCATGCGCGGAACAACCCGGGTATCGCAGAGAAGATACTCTCCCGCCTTCGGTCTCCTCACTCCCCCTCAGCCGACGCGCTGCCGTTCCCGCCGGCCCGGCGGGCCGCCGCTCCCAACTCCCCTTCCCAGCGCAGGTACAGGGAATGCGGTACGCCGACCGCGTCCAGCACCCGGCCGGCCACGAAATCGACGAGTTCGCGCACGGTGGAGCCGCCGGCGTAGAAACCGGGCGAGGCGGGCAGGACCACGGCGCCCTGCGCGTCGAGTTCCACCAGGTGTTTCAACGTCACCCCGTTGAGTGGTGTCTCGCGCACGCAGACGACCAGCGGGCGGCGCTCCTTGAGGGTGACGCTCGCCACCCGCTGCAGCAGGTCCTTGCTCAGGCCGAGCGCGATCCCGGCCACCGCGCCGGTGGTCGCCGGTACCACCAGCATGCCCCTGGCCGGGTAGGAGCCGCTGGACGGGCCGGCCGCGAAGTCCCCGGCGGGCCAGTAGCGGACGTCGTCCAGGAGGCCCGCCCGGTCCTCGTCGAGGCCCAGCCAGGCGGCCAGGTCGGTGCGCCAGTGGGCGTCCCGGAAGGAGATGCCGGTCTCGTCGAGGATGGTGAGCCGGGCGGCCCGGCTGACGATCAGGTCCACCGGCTCCCCGGCGTCGAGCAGGGCCCGGATCACCGAGGCCGCGTACGGCGTCCCCGACGCGCCCGAGACCCCGACCACCCACGGCTGACGCTTCGCTGTTCCCATGGCCCCTTTCTATCCGGCCGCACCCGCCCCGGCCGCATCCGCGGGCGTCCCTGGGAGGATGGGCGCATGGCAGCGACCCTCGTCGACCTCACCCATCAGGTGACCACCGCGATGCCGGTCTACCCCGGCGACCCGACCGTCCTGCTGGAGCCGGCGCTCACCACCGCCACGGCCGGGGTGAACGTGCTGGCCCTGCACCTGGGCTCGCAGTCCGGGACGCACGTGGACGCGCCGTACCACGTGGACGTCACCTGGCCGACCCTGGACGGGCTGCCGCTGGAGCGGTTCACCGGCCCGGCGGTGCTCGCCGACCTGCGCGGGCTGGAGCCGCGGGCGGCCGTCACCCCCGACCTGCTGGCGCCCGCGCTGGAGCGGGTCGGCGAGGGGTCCGTCCTGCTGCTGGCCACCGGGTGGGCCCGGCACTGGGGCACCGACGCCTACCTGGCCCACCCCGCCCTGACGCCGGAGGCCGCCGGGGCGATCGTCGCCGCCGGGGTGCGGACCGTCGGGGTGGACGCGCCGAGCGTCGACCCCACCCCCGACCCGGGCCCGGGCGACCCGGCGGTGGCGGCGCTGCTCGCGGACCTCGCCGACGAGCACGACCGGCCCGCCGACGAGCCGACCCTCGCCGCGCACCGCGTGCTGCTGGGGGCGCCCGGCGGCGGGGTGATCGCGGAGAACCTGACCGACCTGCGGCCGCTGCTGGCCGCCCAGGAGGCCGGTCTGCCGGTGGAGGTGTCGCTGTTCCCGCTGCGCCTGGTGGCGGCGGACGGCGCGCCGGTCCGGGCGGTGGCCCGGCTGGGCTGAGACGCCTCCGACCGCACCCCCCAACGGACTTGGTCTAGACCATCCCCCGGCGCCGCCGCTACGCTGTCCGGCCATGGCTGAGATCATCGGAGTGATCGAGCGACTCTGGCGCTACCCCGTGAAGTCCACCGGCGGCGAGCGGCTCGACTCCGTCGAGGTGGACGAGCGCGGCCTCGCCGGCGACCGCCTCTACGCCGTCCGCGACGGCGACGGCAGACTCGGTTCGGGCAAGAGCACCCGCCGGTTCCGCCGGGTGGACGGCCTGCTCCGCCTCTCCGCCCGCCTCGGCCACCGGATCGACGGACCCGAGCTGTTCGACCCGCTCGGACGCCCGGTCACCGAGCCCGGCGCGTTCCTGCGGGCCTACCTCCAGCGCGAGGACGTCGAGCTGGCCCGCGAGGACGCCGTCTCGCACTTCGACCAGCTGCCGGTCAGCGTGCTCACCACCGCCACCCTGGACTGGGTCCGCGAGGCCGTCCCGTTCACCGCGGTCGACGAGCGGCGGTTCCGCCCCAACATCGTGCTGCGGACCCCGCCCGGCACCCCGCCGTTCGTCGAGGACGGCTGGTTCGGCCGGGAGGGGCTCGGCGGCGCCGGGGTGCGGCTGGGCTTCGTCCGGTCCAGCGAGCGCTGCGCGATGACCGGAGCCCCGCAGCCCGGGCTGCCGCACGCGCCCGAGATCCTCAAGGCCCTCGTGCACGCCCACGACGGCCGGCTCGACGCGCTGGCCGAGGTCGCCTCCCCGGGGCGGCTGAGCGTCGGAGACGAGCTGTCGCTGCACTGAGACCACCCCGAGCGGGCACGGAACCGCAGGTCAGGGCCCTCTCCAGGATTCCCGGAAAAATCTTCGACCTTCCCTGCAACCCCCGCGGGCCCCGCACGTCTATGGGAGTGAGCGGCGGGGAAGCCCGCCGGGCCGGACTGCGGGTGACGCCGGGGGCACCACCCCCGAACCTCGCGTCCGGCACCTACCGAGCTTGCCGGCCGGCGACGGAACGCCGACGGTGCAACACCCTGGGGGTATTCAGAATGTCCGTCGTGCGCGCACGCCGCTCCGGCTCCACCGTCCTCACCGCCGCCACCCTCGGCGTGCTGCTGGCCACCGGTGCCGTGGTCGCCTCCCCGGCCGCCTACGCCGCCGACGCCCCGGCCGCGGTCACCGCCCCGGCCGAGCCGACCGCCACCCCGGCCGCCGAGCCGACCGCCGCGGCCTCCGCCGCCGCCACGGAGAAGCCCGCCGAGAAGCCGGCCGACAAGCCCGCCGCCAAGACCGCCGAGGCCGGCAAGCCCGCGCTGACCGTCAACGCCCCCGCGTCCATCGGCCACGGCGGCGAGCCCGTCGAGTTCACCGAGACCGTCACCAACCCCGGCGACGCCGCGGCCTCGTACACCCTGAGGGTCGACGCGAGCAGCCCCGCCGCCCCCGCCAAGGGCATCACCGTCGACTACCGCGACGCCGACGGCACCTGGAAGCCCCTCGGCTCCGGCGGGGAGGTCCCCGGGCTGACCGTCGCCGCCGGCGCCACCCGGACGGTCCGGCTGCGCCTGGCCACCCCGCTCCACAACGCCTGGGGCAACCAGGACGCGCCCGTCACGCTCCGCTCCGCCGTCCTGGACCAGGCGAAGGCCGTCCTCGCCGAGAGCACCGCGGAGGTCGTGGCCAAGGCCCTCACCCTGCAGGTCAAGGGCGCGCCGACGAGCGCCGTCGCCGGCGGTGCGCCGGTCGAGTTCGACGTCACCGTCACCAACCCCAGCGCGTCCGGCTACACCGGCGTCTCCAAGGTCGTGGAGGCCACCCGGAACAGCACCTTCCAGGTGCAGGAGGCCGACGGCGGCTGGGAGACCGTCACCGGCACCCCGCAGGACAACGGCCGGGTCCTCTACCACCTCACCGAGGACCGGACCCTCGCCGCCGGCGCCTCCTTCACCAAGCACGTCCGCATCGCCTTCACCGCCGACGCCGCGCCCGGCACCGAGTACATCCACCCGTGGGCCATGCTCGGCGAGGGCGGCGCGTTCATGCCCCTCGTCATCGGCCCCCAGTTCGTCGCGGTCGACGTCACCGCCGCCCCGGTCGCCGCCAAGCCCTCGCTGACCGTCCAGGAGCCGGCCTCGATCGGCAACGGCGGCCGTCCGGTGGAGTTCACCGAGACCGTCACCAACCCGGGCGGCACCGACGCCTCGTTCACGCTGAAGCTGAAGGCCAGCAACCAGTGGGCCCGCTCGAAGGACCGCATCACCCTCGAGTACCGCGACGCCGACGGCACCTGGAAGCCCGTGACGCTGAACTTCGCGCTGGGCGACAAGACCGTCGACTTCTCCGGGGAGATCCCGGGCGTGACGGTCGCCGCCGGCGCCAGCAGGACCCTCCAGCTGCGCCTCGCCGCCCCGCTCAACAACGACTGGGCCAGCCAGAGCAGCACCGTCAAGCTCTACTCCGCGATCGCGGACTCCGCGAACACCGTCGTCGCCGAGAGCACCAAGGACGTGGCGCTGAAGGCCCTCGCCGTGCAGGTCAAGAACGCGCCGACCAGCGCCGTCATCGGCGGCGCCCCGGTCGAGTTCGACGTCACCGCGACCAACCCCAGTGCCTCCGCCTACGACGACGCCTCCCTGGTGGTGCAGGCCGACCAGCAGAGCACCCTCCAGGTGCAGAAGGCCGACGGCGGCTGGCAGGACGTCACCGGCACCCCGAGCCGCCAGTCGACCGGCCCGCTGACCTACCACCTCACCGACGGCAAGGACCTGGCGGCCGGAGCATCCGTCACCAAGCACGTCCGGCTGGCGTTCACCGCCGGTGCCGCGATCGGCGCGTCCTACGTCCACGGGGTGGTCGTCCTCGGCGAGGGCGGCCAGTACATGCCCGCGTACGTCGGCCCGCAGGGATTCCGGGTCGACCTCTCCACCGCGCCCGGCACCGGCAGCGCCGTCAAGGCCGGCTTCACCGCCGCCTCCGCGGACGACGCCGCCACCACCGGTACCGGCGCCACCACGGGCACCACCGCCGGCACCGCCCGGCTGGCGGGCGGCGAGCTCGCGCACACCGGGTCGGACGGCGTCCTCACGACCGCCGCGGGCGCCGCCGCCCTGCTCGTCAGCGGCCTCGGCGCGCTCTTCGCCGCGCGCCGCCGCCGCAGCGCCTGACCGCCTCCGCGCAGCCCGCGGCCCCACCCGGGCCCCGGCTCCCCGGCCCCGGCGGGCCCCGCAGGCGCGCCGTAGACGATGACGCATGGACGGGAGACCCGTGCGCATTGGGCCTCTCATGCGGCTCGCCTACCGTCGAGGCATGACGGAGAAGCGAACTGACGATGTGACGTCCGTCCTGGTGATCGGCGCCACCGGGGCGGTCGGACGCCACCTGGTGCTGCAGCTCGCGGCCGCCGGGGTGCGGGTCCGGGCCCTGACCCGGCGCGGCGACCGGGCGCGGCAGCGCGGACACGTCCAGGGGGACCTGCTCGATCCGGATTCGCTGCGGGCCGCCGCGCGCGGCATCGACGCGGCCTTCCTGGCCTGGCCCCTCCCGACCGCCGAGGGCGCGGCCGGGGCGGTGGCGGCCCTGGCCGGCGAGGTCGGGCGGGTGGTGCAGCTCTCCTCGGCCGCCGTCCGGGACGCGCCAGGGGCGGGCCCGCGGGGGCCGGCCGGGGAGGTCGAGGCGCTCCTCGCGGGCAGCGGGGTGCGGCACACCGCGCTGCGGCCGTACGGCTTCGCGGCGGACGCGCTGCGGTGGGCGGAGGAGATCAGGACCGGCGGTGCCGTGCAGGGCTACGGCGGTGCGGCCGGGCTCCACCCGGTCGACGAGCGGGACGTCGCGGCGGTCGCCGTCCGCGCCCTGCTCGACGACGGCCACGACGGCGCCCGCCACCTGCTCACCGGCCCCGGGGCGCCGACCCAGGCGGAGCAGGTGCGGATCATCGGGGAGGCCGCCGGCCGCCCGGCACGGTGGGAGGAGGTCCCCCGCGGGACGGCCCGCCGGCGCATGCTCGCCGCCGGCCGGCCCCCGGCGGAGGCCGACGCCGCGCTGGACCTCGTCCAGGCCCGCCTCACCGACCCGGATCCGGTCACCACGACCGTCCGGGACGTCACCGGCCGGCCTGCCCGGAGCTTCCGCACCTGGGCCGCCGACCACGCCGCGCTGTTCCGGTGAGCCGCCCCGTCCCGGCGGCCGCCCGGCGGGGCGTCAGACGCCGAGTCCGCGGACGACCAGGTCCACCAGGGCGAAGAAGAACAGCGAGATGCCCACGAAGCCGTTGGTCTGGAAGAACGCCCGGTTGAGCCGCGACAGGTCGTTCGGCTTGACGATGGTGTGCTCGTACAGGAACGCGCCCACCACCACGACCAGACCGATCCAGAAGGCCGGTCCGGCGTGCGTCAGGACCCCGAACCAGCCCAGCAGGAGCGTGGTGACGAGGTGGCACGCCCGTGCGCCGCGGATCGCGGCCGGGACGCCGAAGCGGGCCGGGACCGACCGCACGTTGCCGTGGCGGTCGGACTCGACGTCCTGGCAGGCGTAGATCAGGTCGAAGCCGCCGATCCAGACGCCGACCGCCACGCCGAGGACCACCGCGTCCCAGGACCAGCGGCCCGTCACCGCGAGCCAGGCGCCGACCGGCCCCATCGCCTGGGCCAGACCGAGGATGGCCTGCGGGAAGTCGGTGAACCGCTTGCCGTACGGGTAGACGACCATCGGCACCACGGCCACCGGCGCGAGCGCCAGGCAGAGCGGGTTGAGCAGCGCCGCCGCCCCGAGGAACACCACCAGCGCCACGGCCGAGCCGATGTACGCGGTCCTCAGCGAGACGGCCCCGGTGACCAGTTCGCGGGAGGCCGTGCGCGGGTTCCGGGCGTCGATCTCGCGGTCGATGATCCGGTTGGCGGCCATCGCGAAGGTGCGCAGGCCGACCATGCAGACGGTGACGACGAACAGCTGGCCCCAGTGCACCCGCTTGTCGGCGAGGAACATGGCCGTCAGCGCGGCGATGTAGGCGAAGGGCAGGGCGAAGACCGAGTGCTCGATCATCACCAGGCGCAGGAAGGCCTTCGTGCGCCCGGGGGTCTCGACGGCGGCGGTGCTCACAGCCCGTACTCCTTCCAGCGACGCGACACCAGTGCGGCCGTGGCCGGGTCCGAGGAGACCATCTCCGGCCAGCCGCCGTCCCGGGTGTAGCCCTCCTCGGGGAGCTTGCGGGTCGCGTCGATGCCCGCCTTCCCGCCCCAGAACTGCTGGTACGAGGCGTGGTCGAGGTGGTCGACCGGGCCCTCGACCACGGTGAGGTCGCGGCTGTAGTCGACGTTGCCGAAGGCCCGCCAGGCGACCTCCTGGTAGTCGTGCACGTCGCAGTCGGAGTCCACCACGATGATCAGCTTGGTCAGCGACATCATGTGGGCGCCCCAGATGGCGTGCATCGTCTTCTGGGCGTGCTTGGGGTACTTCTTGTCGATCGAGACGATCACGCAGTTGTGGAAGCCGCCGGCCTCGGGCAGGTCGTAGTCGACGATGTCCGGGATGATGATCTTCAGCAGCGGCAGGAAGAAGCGCTCGGTGAACTTGCCCAGCGGGCCGTCCTCGGTCGGCGGGCGGCCGACCACGATGGACTGCAGGAGCGGCCGGCGGCGCATCGTCACGCAGTCGATCGTCAGGGCCGGGAACGGCTCCTGCGGGGTGTAGAAGCCGGTGTGGTCGCCGAACGGGCCCTCGGGGAGCATCTCGCCGGGCTCCAGCCAGCCCTCCAGGACCACCTCGGCGTCGGCCGGGACCTGCAGCGGGACCGTCTTGCAGTCGACCATCCGCACCCGCTCGCCGGCGACGAACCCGGCGAACAGGTACTCGTCGATGTCCCCGGGCAGCGGCGCGGTGGCCGCGTAGGTGACGGCCGGCGGGCAGCCGAAGGCGATCGCGACGGGCAGCCGTTCGCCCCGCTTCGCGGCCTTCGCGGCGTGGTTGTGGCTGTCCTTGTGGATCTGCCAGTGCATGCCGATGGTGCGCCGGTCGTGCCGCTGGAGCCGGTAGAGGCCCAGGTTGCGGACGCCGCTGTCCGGGTCCTTGGTGTGGGTGAGCCCGAGGTTGAAGAAGGACCCGCCGTCCTGCGGCCAGGTGAAGAGGGCGGGCAGCGCGTCCAGGTCGACGTCGTCGCCGGTGAGCACGACCTCCTGGACCGGGGCGTCCTTCACGTTGCGGGGCGGCACGTGCGCCATCGAGGCGAGCTTGCCGAAGGCGTCCCGGAAGCCGGTGAAGCCCTGCGGGAGTTCGGGCTTGAGCAGTCCGGCGATCTTCTCGGAGATGTCGTCGGGGCCCTTGAGGCCGAGGGCCTTGGCGAGGCGCCGCTCGGTGCCGAAGACGTTCATCGCGAGGGGCATCGAGGAGCCCTTGACGTTCTCGAAGAGCAGCGCGGGGCCCTTCGCCTTCTGGACCCGGTCGACGATCTCGCCGATCTCCAGGTGCGGGTCCACCTCTGCCTTGATGCGCTTGAGGTCCCCTTCGCGGTCGAGTGCCCGGAGGAAGGAGCGGAGATCGTCGTATGCCATGCCTGTCAGTATCCGCCACCGGATAGCCTGGCTCCGTCAAGGGCCCCGGGAAGGCGCCCGTCGCCACCGCCGCCGGGGGAGACAGCCACCGTGCTGAGGATTCTTCTGACCATCGTCCTTCCGCTCGCACTCTGGGTGTGGGCCTTCATCGACTGCCTGACCACGCCCGAGGACGGGGTGAAGCACCTCCCCAAGCCGGTCTGGGTGCTGGTGGTGCTGCTGTTCCCGCCGGTCGGCCCGATCGCCTGGCTGGTGGCCGGGAAGCAGCGCCGTCCGCTGCTCGCGGGGCCGTACGACGGGGATGCGGGCGGCCCCGAGCGGTCGGCCCCGCGCGGCGGCCGGCCGCTCGCCCCGGACGACGACCCCGATTTCCTCGCCTCGTTGAAGAAGAGCGACAAGGAGCACGAGGAGATGCTGAAGCGCTGGGAGGCCGATCTCCGCCGCCGCGAGCAGGAGCTGCGCAACGACGACGAGCCCGGCGACGGCCGCAGGAGCTGATCGCGCAGGCCCGGCCGCTACCTCGGACAGCCCACCCGGAACGTTCCGGGTGGGCTGGAGTGTTTTTGGCGCTTCCCTACGACCGGGAGCCCCCTAGCACGGATCGGGGCCGCCTCCGCACCCGACTTGAGCGGAGCTTGAGCGAGGCCCAAGTCGGCCGCCCTACATTACTGAGCGACGGCCCTGACCTGCGCTTTTCTTCACGCTCAGATCATCGGACCATCATCTGCCCGACAACCCCCGGTATTCGAACGGACACCGAGCGCTCCGGCTTCGCCCCCGCCGCTTCTGTGCAGGCCTGACATCTAAACGGACCCGACCTTGTACGGAATCGACGCCGAAACCAACGCACGGCCCCTCGTACAGTCATAAGTGAAGAAAGTGATTCGCAGCCGGGGGCACAGCAGACGTTGGCTGTCGGACAGTTCCCTCACCCTTGGAGTGGTTCGAGATGACGGTTGTGCATGAGGCGCCGGTGGGCGGCGAGGTCCCCGAGGTCCCGGCCGACGCCCGCGGGCGCGTCGCCGAGCTGCACGAGCTCCGCGAGAAGGTGCGTCGCGGCCCCAGCGAGAAGGCCACCGAGGCCCAGCACGCGAAGGGCAAACTGACCGCCCGCGAGCGCATCGAGCTGCTGCTGGACGAGGGCTCCTTCCGCGAGGTCGAGCCGCTGCGCCGGCACCGCGCCCAGGGCTTCGGCCTGGAGGCGAAGAAGCCGCACACCGACGGCGTCATCGTCGGCTGGGGCACCGTGCACGGCCGGACCGTCTTCACCTACGCGCACGACTTCCGGATCTTCGGCGGCGCGCTGGGCGAGGCCCACGCGCAGAAGATCCACAAGATCATGGACATGGCCATCGCGGCCGGTGCGCCGCTGGTCTCGCTCAACGACGGCGCCGGCGCCCGCATCCAGGAGGGCGTCACCGCCCTCGCCGGCTACGGCGGCATCTTCCAGCGCAACACCCGCGCCTCGGGCGTCATCCCGCAGATCTCGGTGATGCTCGGCCCGTGCGCCGGCGGCGCCGCGTACTCCCCCGCGCTGACCGACTTCGTGTTCATGGTCCGCGAGACCTCGCAGATGTTCATCACCGGCCCGGACGTCGTCCAGGCGGTGACCGGCGAGAAGATCAGCCAGAACGGCCTCGGCGGCGCCGACGTCCACGCGGGCGTCTCCGGCGTCTCGCACTTCGTCTACGACGACGAGCAGTCCTGCATCGAGGAGGTCCGCTACCTCCTGTCGCTGCTGCCGCAGAACAACCGCGAGATGCCGCCGACCGTCCTCAACGACGACCCGGTCGACCGCCGCAACGAGTCCCTGCTCGACCTGGTGCCGGCCGACGGCAACCGCCCGTACGACATGCGCAAGGTCATCGAGGAGATCGTCGACCACGGCGAGTACCTCGAGGTCCACGAGCGCTGGGCCACCAACGTGCTGTGCGTGCTGGCGCGGGTCGACGGCCACGTCACCGGCATCATCGCAAACCAGCCGCAGTCGCTGGCCGGCGTGCTCGACATCAACGCCAGCGAGAAGGCCGCGCGCTTCGTCCAGATGTGCGACGCCTTCAACATCCCGCTGGTCACCATGCTCGACGTGCCGGGCTTCCTGCCCGGTGTCGACCAGGAGCACGACGGCATCATCCGGCACGGCGCCAAGCTGCTGTACGCGTACTGCAACGCCACCGTGCCGCGCATCCAGCTGATCCTGCGCAAGGCCTACGGCGGCGCGTACATCGTGATGGACTCCCGCTCCATCGGCGCCGACCTCTCCTACGCCTGGCCGACCAACGAGATCGCCGTCATGGGCGCCGAGGGCGCCGCCAACGTGATCTTCCGCCGCGACATCAACGGCGCCGAGGACCCGGACGCCATGCGGGCCCAGAAGATCAAGGAGTACAAGAGCGAGCTGATGCACCCGTACTACGCGGCCGAGCGCGGCCTCGTGGACGACGTCATCGACCCCGCCGAGACCCGCCAGGTGGTCGCCTCCGCCCTGGCCATGCTCCGCACGAAGCACGCCGACCTGCCGAGCCGCAAGCACGGCAACCCGCCGATGTAGCGTCCGCGCCGAGCGCGGTCCCGCAGCACGCACGTCCGAGCGACACCACACCACAGACACCGGGGGAGAAACCAGAAAATGACCGCTTCCGCCGAACCCCTCGTCCGCATCGTCCGCGGCTCCCTCTCCGACGAGGAGCTGGCCGCCCTCACCGCCGTGCTGATGGCGCGCGCCGCCGCCGCGCAGCAGGCCGGCGCGGCCGCCCTGGTCGAGCCGATCGCCACCTGGCAGCGGCTGGACCGCCGCCCGGCCTACTACTCGCCGGTCAGCTGGCAGCAGGCCGCCTGACGGCCCACGGCACCGCCGACGGCCGGTCACCCCACCCGGGTGGCCGGCCGTCACCCCTTTCCGGCGGCCTCCGGTGCCGTGCCACCGGGGGTCGGTTCCGCCCCGAACGGGCTCGGTAGAATACCTACTGGACGGTATGCGGCCCGCCGCCCCGCCGGCCCCCATAGGATCGGCCGCTGCCGAGCTACCAGAACTATCCAGGGAGGCTGCGATGGCCAGGCAGGCCCGCGCGCTGGCGACCCGCCAGGCGGTACTCCTCGCGGCGGCCGAGGTCTTCGACGAGCGGGGCTACGCCGCCGCCACCATGTCCGAGATCCTGGATCGCGCCGGCGTCACCAAGGGTGCGCTGTACTTCCACTTCCGTTCCAAGGAGGAGCTGGCACTCGCCGTCATCGAGGGTCAGGGCGCCTGGCTCGCCACCTGGCAGCCGTCCTCGGACAGCCCGGTGCAGACCCTGATCGACCTCGGGTACGCCTTCGCCCACGCCCTCCAGGACGACCCGCTGGTGCGTGGCAGCATCCGGCTGACGATCGAGCACGGCAGCTTCACCCAGCCGCAGATCGCGGCCTACCAGGGCTGGTCGGACGTCGCCCGCGGGCTGCTGGAACGCGCCCGCGACGCCGGCGACCTGCACCCGGGCGTGGACCTCGCGGCGGCCGCCGGAGTGATCACCGGGGCCGTCACCGGGATCCAGCTGAGCTCCCAGGTGCTGACCGACCGCCGGGACCTGATCCAGCGGATGGCCGACCTGTGGACGCTGGTGCTGCCCGGCCTGGTGCAGCCGCACGCGCTGGCCCGGCTGAGCGTCGCCGAGCGCGTGCCCTCCTGACGGATCGACGGCCCGGTCCCGGGCCTCACGGCCCGGCCTCCCGCCCGCCCGACGGCGCGCCGGACGGCACGGCTGCCGGCGGCGGCTCAGAGCCGGTAGCCGCCGCAGCGCTCCGCCGCCACCAGGGCCGGCAGCGCCGCCGCCCAGAGCCGCCCCACGGCCTCCGAGCACGGCCGGTCCGGCTCCTCTGCGGCGAGCAGCACCTGGCCGGCCGCGACCGCGGTGAGCAGTTCGGCGGCGGCCCGCCGGTCCAGACCGGGACGCAGCTCGCCGCCCTCGGCGGCGCGGTCCAGCAGGCGCCGGACGACGGCCGTGAGGCTGCGCCAGGTGGCGTCCGTACCGGGCAGGTCGTCCGGGGTGCCGGCCCGCGGCGGGCCCTGCCGGCCGAGCCGCACGCCGGCCCGGACCAGGACGTCCTCGCGCAGCAGCCGGGCGAGTTCGTGCGAGAAGTCGATCAGGCCCTGGAGCGCCGGATCGCCGGTGCGCAGGGCGCGCAGCGCGGCCGACCCGATCTCGCGCCCGGCCGCGGCGCGGACGCCGTCGGCGAGGGCCTGCTTGGAGACGAAGTGGAAGTAGAGGGCGCCCTTGCTGACCCCGGCCCGCCGGCTGATGTCGACCAGGCTGGCGGCTTCGAACCCGACGCTCGCGAAACTGTCCGCAGCGGCGAGCAGCACCGCCTGCCTGGTCCGCCCCGCGCGTTCCTGCTTGACCACTGGGCCCCTCCGGACTCGGCCGGGCGCGTTCCCTCCCCGCCCGGCTGCTGTCAGCGCGCCGCCGGTGGGGGGCGACGCCTCGCATGCGGACGGCACTGACCGAAACCGCATGGTTGGTATCTAATCTAGCCCCTTGACCGACCCCGCCGTCCAGCGGGGAGGACCCCCGTCCAAGGTCTGCCGTCCCCCGGGCGGGCATTACCCCAGTCCAGGGGCCGGGTAGCGTGGTTGTGCCGGGCTGCGCGGCAGGAGCCACCCCAGACGCAGAAGAGAAACCGGGTGGTCTGTATGTTTTGCCTAGCGTCCGTACCGGCCGCTCGACCGACACCCTGGAGTAGGGCCCGTCATGCCATTGATCGTAGAGCCGGACTTCCACGGTCCGTACGCCCACCCCGGTCCCGGCTACGACTTCCACGAGCGGACCGTCTCCCGCCACCTGGTGCACCGCACCTCGGTGTCGGAGGTGTTCCTGACCGGCTGGCAGGCCACCGGCCCGTACGACTTCCTCCTCGGCGCCCAGTGGCCCCGGCTGCACGGCTTCTACCGGCTGCCCGGTGACCGCTACCACGACCCGCTGCTGCTGGCCGAAACGATTCGGCAGGCCGGACTGCTGATCGGCCACGCCGGATTCGGGGTGCCGCGCGACCACCAGTTCGTCATGGAGGACCTCTCCTACGCCCTCGCCCCGGACGGGCTGCGCACCATCGCCGTCACCGACGAACCCGCCTCGCTGATGCTGGCGGTCCGCTGCGAGGACGTCCGGATGCGGCACGGGCGGCTCGTCTCGCTGCGGGTGCACACCGAGGTCACCCGCGCCGGCCGTCCGGTCGGCCACGGCACCGGGCAGCTGCGGGTCGTCTCCCCCGCCTCGTACGCACGGCTGCGCGGCCCGGGGCCGCGGGGCGCCGTGCCGCCCGCACCGCCCGCGCCCACCGCGCCCGAGCTGGTCGGCCGCGCGCACCCCGGGGACGTCGTGCTGAGCCCCACCCTGCGCCCCGACACCTGGCTGCTGCGCACCGACGCCCGGCACCCGGTGCTCTTCGACCACGCGCTGGACCACGTGCCCGGGATGCTGATGCTGGAGGCCGCCCGGCAGGCCGCCCAGCGGCTCCGCCACCCCGAACCGGTGGTGCCGGTCGAGTTCGTCAGCTCCTTCGACCACTACATCGAGCTGGACCGGCCCTGCCTCGTCCGGGCCGTCCACGAGCAGGCGCCGGACGGGCGCCGGCTGCCCGTCCGGGTGCTGCTGGTCCAGGACGGGCGCACGGCCGCCGACTGCCGGCTGCTCACCGAGCCGATCGACGGGCCCGCCGACGGCCCCACCGACGGGCCGGCCGACCGCCCGGCGGGGCGCCCGACGGTGCCCACCCGGCGGGAGCCCTTCGAGGACCGCCCCGCCGAGCCCGTCCTGGGCGGCCCCCGACTGCCGCTGGCCAGCTGAGCCGTGTCCGGCCCCGGCCGGACACGGTCAACGCCCGTCCGGCCCCGGCCGGCGCCCCGCGCGCCGGCGGCCGGTCAGGCGGCGACCAGGGCCGACGGCCGCCCGGCGTGCATCACGCTCAGGTTGGCCGCCAGCCGGACCGGGTCCTGGGCCAGCCAGAGCCGCAGCGCCGCGCCCAGCGCCGCGCTGGCCGAATCGATCCGGACCTCGGTGACCTGCGCGATCCGCGCCGCGCCGGGCACCAGCAGGTCGGCCAGCGGGGTCGGCAGCCAGACCGTCAGCGCACACGGCGCCGGCGTGGCGAGGGCCCCCAGCAGCCGGTAGGCGTCCCCCGGCGCGCTGAGCACGGGGATGATGTCCAGCAGGCCGTCGGCCACCACCTCGGACACGTCGCTGCGGTGTCCCTGGGCGAGCCGGCGGAGCAGCATGCGCTCGGCGGCGGTGATTCGGACGGTCAGCATGACCTCGTCGCACTCCATTGCGCGATTTCCTCCTCGTTCCTCCCCGTGCCGGCACCGACGGCCGGCACGAACTACCCCTGTCGCACCTCGGCCCGGCCACCTTCTGCGGAGAGCCGGGCCGGTGGGTGACTGTGCCCCGGTCAGATCCCCGCGTACGAGTGCTTGCCGGTGACGAAGATGTTCACGCCGTAGTAGTTGAAGAGCCAGCAGGCGAAGGCCGCCAGCGCCAGGTAGGCCGCCTTGCGGCCCTTCCAGCCGGCCGTCGCCCGGGCGTGCAGGTAGCAGGCGTAGGCGACCCAGGTGATGAACGACCAGGTCTCCTTCGGGTCCCACTCCCAGTACTTGCCCCAGGCCGCCTCGGCCCAGATCGCACCCGCGATGATGGTGAACGTCCACAGCGGGAAGACCAGGGCGTTGATCCGGTAGGACAGCTTGTCGAAGGTCGACGCGGCCGGCAGGCGGCGCCAGACCGACGCCGGGGTGCCCAGCGGGCCGCTGGTCAGGCCGGCCGCCATCCGCTTGTCGAAGGCGTCCTTGCCGAGGTACAGCAGCGTGGCGATGAACGCCGCGTAGAAGGCGCCGCCGCAGAAGATCGCGGTGGAGACGTGGATCGCCAGCCACGGCGAGTGCAGCGCCGGGACGAGCTGCTCGGAGTCCGTGTACAGCACCGTGGTGGCGATGCCGAGCGTCAGCAGCCCGGCGAGGACGACCGGCAGGCCCAGCCAGCGGACGTTCTTCCGCGCGGCCAGCAGCACCAGGTACGCCGCCGTCATGGCGAAGGCGAAGGCGCAGGAGAACTCGTACATGTTGCCCCACGGCCAGCGGGACACCGACAGGCCGCGGGTGACGATGCCGCCCGCGTGCAGCAGCGCGCCGAGGACGGTCAGCGAGACCGCGATCCGGCCGGCCAGGTCGGCCCGGTCGCTGGTGCCGGCCGCGCCCGGGCCGTCCTCCTCGTCCGCGCCGCGCCCGCTGGTGACCACCGTCGCGCCCGCGCCCGCCACGGCGGTGCGGGTGAGCGTGGCGGTGCCGCCGCCGGCCTTGGCGACGGTGACGGTCACCTTCTTCGTGCCCTTGGCGTCCGCCGCGGCGACGGTCTCGGCCAGGCTGCCCGACTGCTCCGTCGAGCGGACGGCGACGGCGCCCTTGCTGCCGAAGGTCCACTCGATCATGTGGGCGAACATGGCGAGCGTGTAGACCACCATGGCCGAATAGATCAGCTTGTTGGAGAGGTCGGCCAGCTGTGGGTCGACCCCCGAGGCGAGATGCACCGTCTACTCCTTGGAGTTCTGGTCGGCAGGGGCTGCGGGTTGCGGGGGTGCTTCCGGGGCCGTGGCGGTCTCCGGTCCCGGGCCTCCGGGACCCGGCTCCCCGGGTGCGGTACCGTCCTCGTCCTCCGACGCCGGGGCGTCGTCCTGGAGGTCCACCGCGAGTTCGGCCAGCTCCTCGGCGATCTTCGCCGACTCGCTGCGGGCCAGTCCGGCCAGCTCCACCTGGGTGCCGCCGCCGGGCAGGGCGACCGCCCGGACCCAGATCCGGCGGCGCTGCACGAACAGCGAGCCGATCAGACCGAGGATCGCCAGCACCGCACCGGCCAGGGCGATCGAGTTGCCCGGGCGGTGCGAGACGTTGAAGCTGGCCCACTGCTTGTAGCCGTCGAAGGTGACGCTGCCGTAGCCGTTCGGCAGCTCCCAGGCCTGGCCGGGCTTGAGCCGGGCCTTGGCGGGCTGGTCGTCCTGCGTCAGCTGGGTCAGCTTGCGGGTGTTCAGCTGGTAGATGTTCTGCGGCAGGCCGGAGTCGGTGCCGAGGTCGCCGGCGAAGGCGTTCAGCACCAGCTCGGGGGCCGCGTCGCCGGGGAACAGGGACACCGGCCCGGTGCCCTCGAAGCTCAGCGGGGCGGTCGGCAGGAAGAAGCCGGAGAAGCCCAGCTGGGTCCTGCTGCCGTCGGGCCCGGTGCCGTAGTCCGAGACCTTCACGACGCCCGTGGAGGTCAGGTTGCCGTCCTGCGGGAGGAACGGCGTGGCGCCCTGGTAGACGACCTCGCCCTTGCCGTTGCGGACGGTGATGACGGGCGCGTAGCCGTGCCCGATCAGGAAGACCTTGCTGCCGCCGATCTCCAGCGGGTGGTTGACCTCGATGGTGCCCTTGCTGCGCTTCGACGCGTCGCTGCCCGTCGAGTACTCGACGTTCGCGGTGAACTGCCGGGCGGCGCCGATCTGGTCGCCCTTGTCCTGGAACTTGGCGGTGAAGCCGTCCAGCTTCAGGTAGAAGGGGTCGAGGTCCTCGTTGCCGTAGAAGCGGGTGCCGTTGAAGTCGTCGAGCTGGGTGATCGTGTTGGAGTACCCCTCGCCCTCGACCATCAGCTTGCCGCCGGTGCCGGAGGCCAGGCTGGCCCAGGCGAAACCGCCGAGCAGGGCGAACAGCGACATGTGGAAGAGCAGGTTGCCGACCTCGCGCAGGTAGCCCTTCTCGGCGGCCACCGAGCCGCCGGCCAGGTTGGCGCGGAAGCCGCGCTTGCGCAGCAGCCGGTGGGCGGCGGCGTTCACCGCGTCGGGGTCGGCCGCGGTGCGCCAGGCCGCGTGCACCGGCATCCGGGTCAGGTTGCGCGGCGCGGCCGGCGGCTGGGCCCGCAGCACGCCGACGAACTGCCAGGTGCGCGGGACGATGCAGCCGGCCAGCGAGACGAACAGCAGGATGTAGATCGCCGAGAACCAGACCGAGCTGTAGACGTCGAACAGCTGGAGCTTCTCGTAGACGGGCGCGACGGTGGCGTGCTGCGCCTTCCAGGCCTCGACCTTCAGCTGGCCCTGGCCGTTCTGGTACTGCGGGATCAGCGAGCCGGGGATGGCGGCCAGCGAGAGCAGGAAGAGCAGGATCAGGGCGACCCGCATCGAGGTCAGCTGGCGCCACATCCAGCGCGCCCAGCCGAACGCCCCCATGCCGGCCGGTCCGTCGGACTCGACCGGCGCGGTGCTGAGCCGCTCGGCGGCCGCGTCGTCCGGAGCCTGGGGCGGCTCGGTCTCGGTCGTGGTGTTGCTCACGGTCAGATTCCGATCCGGAAGTCGGCGGTCCAGGTCTGCAGTTCGCTCATCATCGAGTCCCAGACACCGGTGACGAGCAGCAGACCGACCGCGACGAGCATGCCGCCGCCGATCCGCATGACGAGCGGGTAGTGCCGTTTGACCCACCCGAAGGCGCCCAGCGCCCGGCGGAAGGCGACGGCGGCCAGGATGAACGGTACGCCCAGCCCGAGGCAGTAGAAGGTGGTGAGCAGCGCGCCACGCTGGGCGTCGGCCTGGTTGAGCGCGAGGTTCTGCACCGCGGTGAGGGTCGGGCCCATGCACGGGGTCCAGCCGACGCCGAAGACCACGCCGAGCATCGGCGCGCCGAGCAGGCCGACCGCCGGGCGGCGGTGCGAGCGGACCTCGCGCATGCTCAGCCCGGGCACCAGGCCCATGAAGGCCAGGCCCATCACCACGGTGAGCGAGCCCAGCACGATGCTGATCGTCCGCTTGTAGTCCTGCAGCTCCTGGCCGAAGTAGCCGAAGAGCGCCCCGGTGGAGACGAACACCGCGGTGAAGCCCAGGATGAACAGCACCACGCCGAGCAGCATCCGGCCGCGCCGCGAGCCGCGGGCGTCCGCGAGGTCGGCGGCGGAGAACCCGGTCACGTACGAGAGGTAGCCGGGCACCAGCGGCAGCACGCAGGGCGAGAAGAACGACGCCAGCCCGGCCGCCAGCGCGACCGGGGCGGCCACCAGCAGCGCCCCGCTCTGGACGGTCGTGGTGGTGTCGGCCAGGTGCGCGCCGGCCAGCTGGAGCGCGGCACTCACTGCTTCTGCTCCGCGACCACCGGCTGCAGGATCGACTCCAGCGCGTCCTCCACCGTGCCGCCGACGGCCCGGGCCGCCAGCTTGCCGTCGCGGTCGACGATGAGGGTGGTCGGGATGGACTGCGGGTTCAGGCTGCCCTTGGGGAACTTCAGCAGCTGGGTGCCGGCCGGGTCGAAGATGCTCGGGTAGGTGACGCCCTTCTCCTGCTCGAACCGGACGGCGTTGGCCTTCTCGGTGTCCCGGGTGTTGACGCCGAGGAACTGGACGCCCTGGTCCTTGTACTTCTCCGAGACCCGCTGCAGGTCGTCCGCCTCGCCCCGGCACGGCCCGCACCAGGAGCCCCAGACGTTCAGCACCACGACCTTGCCCCGGTAGTCGGAGAGCTTCACCTGGGCGCCGTCCAGCGTCTCGCCGGAGATGTCCGGAGCCTCCTGGCGGTGGCCGGCCTCGGCCTTGGAGACGTTGGTGCCCTTGACGGTGACGAAGCCCAGCTGGCTCTCACCGCTGCTGGACGAGCCCGAGGAGGAGCAGCCGGTGAGGGCGAGCGCAGCGGCGGCGGCGGTGGCGGCGGCGGCTGCGGCGACACGGGGACGGGGGCGCGCCATGGCAGACATGTGAAAAGTTTCGCATGGAGTCCCGGGAGGGTTCGGGGGGGTCCTGCCTTGCGCGTCGCACCCCTCCTGACCTGCGACTGGACCGGACCGCCCGGCGTGCGCCGGGCGGTCCGACCCCATACTTACGCACCGCTTACGCGCCGTCCGTGCGGGGCGTGAGCGGGGCGCGCGGGGCCCGGGCCCGCTCAGGCGCCGAAGCTCTTGCCGACCGGCTTGTCGCCCTTGCGGCCCTTGCCCACCAGGTGCGCGGGCAGCAGGTCGCGGGCCGGCTCGCGGTAGCCGACCGAGACGATCCTGTCGCCCTCGAAGGTGAAGCTGGTCAGCGAGGCCAGCGAGCACTGCCGGTTGCGCGGGTCGTGCCAGAGCCGGCGGCGCTCGACGAAGGAGCGGAGGATCCAGATCGGCAGCTGGTGGCTGACGCAGACCGCCTCGTGCCCGCGCGCGGCGTCCCGGGCGGCGCCGAGCGCGCCCATCATCCGCACCACCTGGTCGAGGTAGGGCTCGCCCCAGGAGGGCTTGAACGGGTTGGTGAGGTACTTCCAGTAGCCCGGGTTGCGCAGTGAGCCGTCGCCCACCCCGAAGGTCTTGCCCTCGAAGACGTTCTCCGCCTCGATCAGCCGCGCGTCCGCCGCGACCTCCAGGCCGTGCGCCTTCGCGATCGGCTCGGCGGTCTCCTGGGCCCGCTCCAGCGGGGAGGCCACCACGTGGGTGATGTCCCGGCCGGCCAGGTCCTCGGCCACCCGGTCGGCCATCCGCCGGCCCAGTTCGGACAGGTGGTAGTCCGGCAGGCGGCCGTACAGGACGCCCTCCGGGTTGTGCACCTCACCGTGCCGCATCACGTGGACGACGGTGATCTCTTCGGCGCTCACTTCTCGGTACTCCTGGGAATCGGGGTGAACTGGGGCGTGGCCAGGGCGTGTCTTTCGGATCACGTCGGATCAGCGGGCGTCGTTGGGGTGCGTGCATCGGCGGCGCCGAGGAGGGAGTCCATGCGGTGGGGGCACCT
>NZ_JBITCO010000006.1:0-333164 GCF_044453265.1 Kitasatospora sp. NPDC051705
AGGTCGACGGCGCCCACGCCCTCGACCGCATCACCCGCGAACGCGGCATCCACCTCGACTTCTTCACCGCCTTCTCCTCCGTCGCCGCCCTGCTGGAGGACGGCGGCCAGGGCAACTACGCGGCCGCCAACGCCTACCTGGACGGCCTGATGGCCCGCCGCCGCTCCCTCGGACTGCCCGGACTCGCCGTCAACTGGGGCCCCTGGGCCGAGGTCGGCATGGCCGCGGACCTGGCGGACCGGATGACCCGCAGCGGCGTGGCGATGATCCCGGTCGAGCAGGGCCTGGCGGCGCTCACCGCGCTGCTCGGGGCGCCGGTCGCCCAGATCGGCGTCATGCCCACGCTCCGCCCGGCCCGGCCGCGGGCCGACGCCGCGGCCCCGCCCGCCGCGGCCGAACCGTGGCGCACCCGGCTGGCGCAGGCCCCGGCCGCCGAACGCGACGGGCTGCTCCGCCAGTACCTGGAGCAGCAGCTCACCGCGCTGCTCGAACTGCCCTCCGGGTACCGGGTCGACGGGCACACCGCCTTCTCCGAACTGGGCATGGACTCGCTGATGGTGGTCGAGTTCAGCAACCGCCTGCAGCGCGACCTGGACGTGGTGCTCGGTTCCACCATCGCCTTCAACCACCCCACGGTCGAGCAGCTCCAGGCCCACCTGGTCCGGGAGCTCGGCCTGGAGACCGCCACCGGATCCGACCCCGAGTCCGACACCCCGGACGAGTTCGAGCTGGACGACCTGCGCGCCAGCGTCGACCGCGAGCTCGACCTCCTGCTGAACGACGACGAGGACACCACGCCGTGACCGACCGACATGACAGCCCCGACGCGCTCAGGCTGCGGAAGGCCCTCACCGCCATCCGGACCCTGAAGACCCGGGTCAAGGAGCTGGAGCGCGACCGGGCCCAGCCGATCGCCGTCATCGGCATGGGCTGCCGCCTGCCCTCCGCCCCCGACCCGGACGCCTACTGGGAGCTGCTGCGCTCCGGCGGCGAGGCGATCCGCGACATCCCCGCCGACCGCTGGGACGTGGACGCCCACTACGACCCCGACCCCGCGGCCGAGGACCGGATGTACTGCCGCCGGGGCGGCTTCCTCGACGACGTCGCCGGGTTCGACGCGACCTTCTTCGGGATCTCGCCGCGCGAGGCCAAGCGCCTCGACCCGCAGCAGCGGCTGCTGCTGGAGGTGGCCTGGGAGGCGCTGGAGGACTCCGGACGCGACCCACGCTCGCTCACCGGCTCGCGCACCGGCGTGTTCGTCGGCATCTCGGAGGCCGAGTACCTGCAGCAGATGCAGGTCCGCGGCGCGGAGTCGGTGGAGATGCACGACGTCACCGGCACCGCGCTGAGCGTGGCCAGCGGCCGGCTCTCCTACCACCTGGGCCTGCGCGGCCCCAACCTGGCGCTGGACACCGCCTGTTCGTCGGCGCTGGTGGCCGTGCACCTGGCGGTGCAGAGCCTGCGCACCGGCGAGTCCGACCTGGCCCTGGCCGGCGGCGTCAGCCTGATGCTGTCCCCGGACGCCTTCATCGCCTTCTGCAAGGGCTCGGCCCTCGCCGCCGACGGCCGCTGCAAGACCTTCGACGCCCGCGCGGACGGCTACGCCCGCGGCGAGGGCGGCGGCGTGGTCGTCCTCAAGCGGCTCGACGACGCGCTCGCCGACGGGGACACCGTCCACGCGGTGATCCGGGGCACGGCCGTCAACCAGGACGGCCGCACCAACGGCCTGACCGCGCCCAGCGGGACGGCCCAGCAGGAGGTCATCCGGCAGGCGCTGGCGGACGCCGGGCTCGCGCCGCACGAGGTCGGCTACGTCGAGGCGCACGGCACCGGCACCCAGCTCGGCGACCCGATCGAGGTGGACGCCCTCGGCACGGTCTTCCGGGACCGCGGCACGGCCGGTCCGCTGCTGATCGGCGCCGCCAAGACCAACATCGGGCACCTGGAGGCCGCCGCCGGCGTGGCCGGCCTGATCAAGGCCGTGCAGGTGCTGCGGCACGGCGAGGTCCCGCCGAACCTCAACTTCGACCGGCCCAGCCCGCACATCGCGTGGGACCGGCTGCCCGTCGAGGTGCCGACCGAGGTCCGGGCTTGGCCCGAGGGCACCCGGGCGGCCGGCGTCAGCTCCTTCGGCTTCAGCGGCACCAACGCCCACATCGTCCTGGAGGCCGCGCCGACCGGCTCGGACACCCCCGGAGCCACGGACAACCCGGACAACCCGGAGACCACGGGCGCCCCGGACCGGCCGCACCACGTGCTGCCGCTGTCCGCCCGCAGCCCCGAGGCGCTGCGCGAGCTCGCCGGCCGCTACGCCGCGTCGCTGCGCGGCCGGTCCGCGGCGGAGCTCGCCGACACCGCGTTCACCGCGGGCACCGGGCGGACGGCCTTCGCCCACCGGCTCGCGCTGTCCGCCGCCGACGGGACCGCCGCCGCCGAGCTGCTGTCCGCGTTCGCCGAGGGCCGCCGCGCCCGGGTCTCGGTCGGGCACGCCACCGGCCGGCCCGCCGTCGCCTTCCTCTTCACCGGCCAGGGATCCCAGTACCCCGGCATGGGCCGGAAGCTGTTCGAGACCCACCCCGGCTTCCGCCGGACCCTGGAGCGCTGCGACGCGATCCTGCGCGAGCAGGGCCTGCTGGACGCCCCGCTGCTCGACGTGCTGTACCCGGCCCCGGACGGCCCGGGCACGGGACTGCTCGACCGGACCTCGCACGCCCAGCCGGCCATCTTCGCGCTGGAGTACGCCCTGGCCGAGCTGTGGCGGTCCTGGGGCGTCGAGCCCCGGGTGGTCCTCGGGCACAGCACCGGCGAGTACGCGGCCGCCTGCGTCGCGGGCTTCTTCTCCCTGGAGGACGGCCTGCGGCTGGTCGCCGGCCGGGCCCGGCTGATCGAGGCCACCACCACCGGCGGGGCGACCGCCGCCGTCTTCGCCTCGCCCGAGGAGGTCGCGCCGGTCCTCGCGGGGCTCGCCGGCCGGGTGAGCACGGCGGGGATGAACGGCCCCCGCGAGACCCTGATCGCCGGGGTCGCCGACGACGTCTCCCGGGCGCTGGCCGAGCTCAAGGAGCGCGGCCTGGACGGGCGGCCGCTGCGGATCCCGCACGCCCCGCACTCGCCGATGATCGAGCCCGCGCTGGCCGAGTTCGAGGCGCTGGCCGCCACCGTCGCCTACACCGCCCCCCGGATCCGGATGATCTCCAACGTCACCGGGACGCCGATCGACGCGGTGGACGCCGCCTACTGGCGCCGCCACATGCGCGAGCCGGTCCGGTTCTCCGACGGCATGGCGGTGCTCGCCGGCGAGGAGTGCGGCGCGGTGCTGGAGATCGGCCCGCAGCCGGTGCTCCAACTGCTCGGCCGGCAGAGCTGGACCGGCCCCGCGGTGCGCTGGCTGTCCTCCCTGTGGGAGGGCCGCGACGACTGGAAGCAGCTGCTGCACAGCGTCGCCGAACTGCACACCGCCGGGGTGGACGTCGACTGGGCCGCCTTCGACGCGGAGTACGCCCGCAGGCGGGTCCCGGCCCCGACCTACCCCTTCCAGCGCAGCCCCCACTGGTTCACGCAGAGAGAAGAAACCACCGTGCCCCAGCACACCACCCCCCTGGCGCAGGTCCCCGCCCAGGCCGCCCCGGCCACCGCGGCCGCCGCGGCCGGGCGGCGGGAGCTGATCCTGGCCGACCTGCGGGAGCGGGTCGGCGCGGGCCTGGAGTTGGCCCTGCAGGACGTCGAGCCCGGGGCCAGCCTGGTCGACCTCGGCGCCGACTCGCTGCTGATGGTGCGGATCATCCAGGACGTCACCGACCTGTACGGCATCACGCTGACCGTCGGGCGGCTCTTCGACGACCTGGACACCCCGGAGGCCCTCGCCGCCCACCTGGACGCCGAGCTCCCGGCCGGGCACCCGGTGCCCGGCGACCGGCCGGCCCCGGCCGCCGTCGCCGTCCCGGCACCCGTGGAGGCCCAGGCCGCCCCGGTGACCCCTCCGGCCGCCCGGCCGCTCACCGTCCAGGGCTCCGTCGGCGACCAGGGCTCGATCGGCGCGCTGATGGCCGCCCAGCTGGAGGTGATGTCCCGGCAGCTGGAGGTCCTCGCCCAGCACGGCGCCGCCCCGGCCGCCGCGGCCGTCACCCCGGCCGCGCCGGTGCCCACCGCGCGTCCGGCCCTGCCCGCCGTGCGCCCCGCCGCGCCCGCCGCGAAGCGCCCGGCCTCCGCCGGCGCCCCGCCCCGCGAGCTGACCGCCCGCCAGCAGCAGCACCTCGACGACCTGCTGGAGACCTACAAGAAGCGCACGGCCGGCTCGCTGGCCCGGGCCGTCGACTACCGCGCGCTGCGCGCCGACACCCGGATGCGCTCGGTGCGCCCGGAGACCCGGTCGGTCTCCTACCCGGTCATCGGCGAGCGGGCCAGCGGCGCCCACTTCTGGGACGTCGACGGCAACGAGTACATCGACGTCGCCATGGGCGTAGGCGTCCTGCTCTGCGGGCACGACCCGGAGTTCGTCACCGGGGCGGTCGCCGCCCAGCTGGAGCTCGCCCTGCAGACCGGCCCCATCTCGGCGCTCTCCGACGAGGTCGCGCAGCTGATCTGCGAGATGACCGGCATGGAGCGGCTGTTCTTCGCGGTGACCGGCACCGACGCGGTGCGCGGCGCGCTGCGGATGGCGCAGGCCAAGACCGGCCGGTCCCGGTTCGTGATGTTCTCCGGCTCGTACCACGGTCAGGACGACCGGGTGCTCGCCCTGCCGGACGTGCTGAACGACCCCTCGCACTCGGTGCCGATGGCCCCCGGCATCTCCCCGCAGGCCGCCCAGGACCCGCTGATCCTCACCTACGGCGCCGCCTCCTCCCTCAAGGCCATCGAGGAGCACGCCGACGAGCTGGCCGGTGTGCTGGTGGAGCCGGTGCAGAGCCGCAACCCCACCCTGCAGCCGGCCGAGTTCCTCCGGGAGCTGCGCGCCCTGACCACCCGCCTCGGCGTTCCGCTGATCTTCGACGAGGTGATCACCGGCTTCCGGGTGCACCCCGGCGGCGCACAGGCCCACTTCGGGGTCCGGGCCGACCTCGCGGCCTACGGCAAGGTCGTCGGCGGCGGTCTCCCGGTCAGCGTGGTGGCGGGCCGGGCCGAGTTCCTGGACCAGGTCGACGGCGGCGTGTGGGCCGACGGCCCGGGCCCCGACCCGGACAGCGAGAAGACCTACATCGGCTCCACCTTCGAGATGCACCCGCTGGCCATGGCCAGCACCCGGGCGATCCTGCTGCACCTGCGCGAGCAGGGCCCGGCGCTGCAGGAGCGGCTGAGCGCCCGCACGACCTACCTGGCCGAAACCCTGAACGCCTTCTTCGAGGCCGGGGAGGTGCCCATCCGGGTGCTGCACTTCGCCTCGGTCTTCCGGTTCGCCTGGAAGGGAAACGCCAGCTACGCCTACCAGCCGCTGGACATCGAGGTCTTCCACTTCCACCTGCTGACCCGCGGCATCTACCTGTGGGAGGGCCGGACCTGCTTCCTGTCCACCGCGCACACGGACGAGGACATCGAGGGCATCATCACCGCGGTCAAGGAGTCGATCGCGGCCATGCGCGACGGCGAGTTCCTGCCGCCCGCCCCCGGCACCACGACCACCGCCGCACCGCTCGGCGAGGAGCAGCGCGAGCTGCTCGCCCTGGAGCGGGCCGGTGCCGCCGGCGCGCCGTCCTGGGCGGTCCCCGAGTCGATCCGGCTGCGCGGCCCCCTCGACGTCGACGCGTTGCGCCGCGCGGTGAGCACGCTGACGGCCCGCCACGAGGCGCTGCGCACCGTGTTCCCCGAGGGCGGGGCGGCCGAGGTCCGGCCGGGCACCGTGGTGCCGGTCGAGGTCGTCGACCTCACCGCGGCCGCCGCCGGCCGCACCGACGAGGCGGTCGCCGACTGGTGGCACGCCGCGATGGCCGTGCCCTTCGACCTCGCCGCGGGCCCGCTGGCGCGGATCACCGTGCTCCGGCTCGCCGACGACCTGCACGAGCTGACGCTGCTCACCCACCACGTCGTCTCGGACGGCTGGTCGGTGTCGGTCCTGACCGAGGAGCTCGCGGCGCTGTACACCGCCGAGCGCCGGGGCACCCCGCACGGTCTGGCGCGCCCGTCCCAGCACCGCGACTTCACGGCCTGGCAGCAGCGCCGCCGCCCCGAGCTCGCCGAGCACCAGCAGTACTGGCTGGAGCGGTTCGCGGACGGCCTCCCGGACACCGTGCTGCCCGCCGACCGCGAGCGCCCCGCGGTGCCCACCCACCAGGGCGCCCGGATCACCATGACCCTGGAGCCCGAGCTCTGCGAGGCGCTGAAGAAGGTCGGCCGGGCCCACAAGGCCAGCCTGTTCATGACCCTCCTCGCCGCGTACGGCCTGCTCACCCACCGCCTGACCGGCCAGGGCGACGTCGTGATCGGCACGCCGCAGGCCAACCGGGCCTTCAAGGGCAGCGAGTCGGTGGTCGGCTACTGCGCCCACTTCCTCCCGGTCCGCAGCACGCTGGCCCCCGGTGCGACGCTCGCCGACCACCTCCGCCGCACCCGGGAGGAGGTGCTGGCCTCCTTCGAGCACCAGGAGGTGCCGTTCGCCCGGCTGCGCGAGGCGCTGGGCGCGGCCCCGGACGCCTTCCCGCTGCCGCTGCGCACGGTCTTCAACATGGACCGCTCCGCCCCGTGCCCGGAGTTCGACGGGCTGACGGCCGAGTACCGCCCGGTGCCGACCCGGTTCGCCCTGGTCGACTTCCGGCTGGACGGGCTGGAGCACGAGGGCGGCGTGCGGCTCGACTTCGACTACCGCACGGACCTCTTCGACGAGGCCACCGTCCGCGGCCACGGCGACCACTTCGTCGCCCTGCTGCGGGCCCTGGTGGCCGACCCGGGGCAGCGGGTCGACGGGCTGCCGGAGCGCATGGACGTGACCGATCCCGGCCGGGACGCCGGGGACGCGCAGAACGAGAACGGAGCGGAGCGTTGAGCGAACACAGCAGCGGAGCGGCCTTCAAGGAGGTCCCGGTCATCAGCATCGCCCCGCTGGTGACCCCCGACCCGGACCCGGCCGCGCTGCGGGAGACCGTGGAGCAGATCGGTGCGGCCTGCCTCGACGTCGGCTTCTTCTACGTCAGGGACCACGGGATCGCCGAGGCCGACAGCCGTGAACTGTTCGACGCCGCGCAGAAGTTCTTCGCCCTCCCGCTGGAGGAGAAGATGCGGATCCGGCTCGGCATCACCGAACAGTTCCGCGGCTACGTGCCGCTCGGCGGCGAGGTCACCGGCGGCAAGACGGACTGGCACGAGTGCCTGGACCTGCAGCCCCGCTCCGGCCGGAACGCCGACACCATCGCGAAGGCCGCGGCGGCCCGCAGCGCCGACGCCCACCCGCTCGACGACCCCGGCCAGTGGCCGCCGGCCCTGCCCGAGTTCCGCACCACCGTGATGCGCGCCTGGGACCAGCTGTACGGGCTGAGCGGGCGGATCGCGGCGGGCATGGCGCTCAGCCTCGGCCTGGACGAGCACCACTTCGCGCCGTACCACGGCGTGGAGTTGAGCGACCTGCGGATGGTCCACTACCCGCCGTACAACGAGACCGTCGGCCGGGCCGCCCCCGAGGCGCTCCCGATGGACGAGGTGGAGCACGGCTTCGGCGCCCACGTCGACTACGGGTTCCTGGCCGTCCTCCAGCAGGACGAGGTCGGCGGCCTGGAGGTGCGCAACCCGGAGGGCCAGTGGATCTCCGCACCGCACATCCCCGGCACCTTCCTGGTCAACATCGGCCAGATGATGCAGCGTTGGACCAACGACCGGTACCGCGCCACCTGGCACCGGGTGACGCTGCCGGGCACGGTGGACCGCTACTCGGTCCCCTTCTTCTTCGAACCGCGGTACGACGCCCTGATCGAGCCGCTCGCCGTCTGCTGCGACGCGGACAACCCGCCCCGCTACGAGGCCGTCGAGTTCGGCCCGTACGTGGTCGACCTCTTCTCCAAGGCGTACGACTGACCGACCGCGTAGAGCCCGCACACTCCGAGAGATAGGAAGCAGATCCGTGCAGACCTCAAGTGTTGTCAACTCCTGGAACGAGTGGGACCCGCTGCAGGAGATGGTCGTCGGCTCCGCCGACAACGCCAACTTCGAGCCCACCGAGCCCGGCAGCCGCCCCTCCGTCCGCAACGCCCCCGGCACCCCCTTCCCCACCGGCCCCAAGTCCAAGGAGGCCGTCGACCTGGCCAACGAGGAGCTGGCCGGGCTCGCCTCGCTGCTGGAGTCCCAGGGCGTCACGGTGCGCCGGCCCGAGCTGCACGACTTCTCGGCCCCGGTCCGCACCCCGGACTTCGAGGTGGAGAACCAGTACTGCGCCGTCTGCCCGCGCGACGTCATGATCACCATGGGCAACGAGATCATCGAGGCCACCATGTCGCGCCGGGCCCGGTACTTCGAGTACCAGCCCTACCGCAAGCTGGTCTACGAGTACTGGAACGCCGACCCCCGCGTCGAGTGGACGACGGCCCCCAAGCCGTCGATGGCCGACGGCATGTACCGCGAGGAGTTCTGGGACTGGCCGCTGGAGAAGCGGCACGAGGAGATGCACTCCTTCGAGTTCTGCATCAACCAGGACGAGGTCGTCTTCGACGCGGCCGACATGAGCCGCTTCGGCCGGGACATCCTGGTCCAGGAGTCGATGACCACCAACCGCGCGGGCATCCACTGGCTCAAGCGACATCTGGAGCCGCGCGGCTTCCGGGTGCACCCGGTGCACTTCCCGCTCGACTTCTTCCCCTCGCACATCGACTGCACCTTCGTGCCGGTGCGCCCGGGCCTGATCCTCACCAACCCGGAGCGGCCGCTGCGCGAGGGCGAGGAGAAGATGTTCCTGGACAACGACTGGGAGCTGGTCGACGTCCCGCAGCCGGTGCTCGGCAACGACGAGATGCCGCTGTACTGCCAGTCGTCCAAGTGGCTGTCGATGAACGTGCTGAGCATCTCGCCGACCAAGGTCATCTGCGAGGAGCAGGAGAAGCCGCTCCAGGACCTCCTCGACAAGCTCGGCTTCGAGGTCTTCCCCATCCCGTTCCGCAACGTTTTCGAGTACGGCGGCTCCCTGCACTGCGCCACCTGGGACGTCCGGCGCGAGGGCACCAGGGAGGACTACTTCCCCAACCTCGCCTACCAGCCGCTGATCTGACACCACACCAAGGGAGCCCCACATGTACATCCTCGGCATCAACTCGGTCTACCACGAGTCCTCGGCCTGTCTCCTCAAGGACGGCGCGGTCGTCGCCGCCGCGGAGGAGGAGCGCTTCAACCGCGTCAAGCACGGCAAGGAGGCCCGCGCCGACAACCCGGACGAGCTCCCGATGAACGCCATCGGCTTCTGCCTGGAGCGCGCCGGCATCACCATGGCGGACGTCGACCACGTGACCTGCGCGGCCGACCCCGACGAGATCCGGGCCGTCCTGGACGGCGGCCTGCCCTCGCCGTGGGACAGCGTCGAGAAGCAGTCGCTGTTCCTCGCCACGCTGCCCAACATCCCCAAGAAGTTCGCCGAGCTGGGCTTCGTCGGCGAGTTCCACTGGGTGGCCCACCACACCGCCCACGGCGCGTCCACCTACTTCGCGTCGGCGTTCCAGGACGCCGCGGTGCTGGTCGTCGACGCGCTCGGCGACGACGCCTACTCGACCCGGCTCTACCACGGCAAGGGCGCCAAGCTGGACTGCGTGCAGAGCGTCCGCTACCCGGCCTCCATCGGCTACCTGTGGGAGCTGGTCTCGGTCTTCCTCGGCTTCGGCGTCTACGACGCGGCCAAGGTGATGGGCCTCGCGGCCTACGGCGACCCGCAGCGCTTCGCCGCGGCCTTCGACCGGCTCGCCTGGACCACCGAGGACGGCGGCTTCGACATGCGCCAGGACCTGCTGAAGTTCAGCGACATCCTGTACTACCCGCCGTCGGCCGACACCTCGGGCCTGGAGTCCGTCCTCGGCGTCGCCCCGCGCGAGCGGGACGACGAGCTGCAGGACGTCCACCACGACATCGCGGCCGCGCTGCAGGAGAAGACCAACGAGCTGGTCCTGCACATGGCCCGCCACCTGCACGCGCTGACCGGGTCGAGCCGGCTCTGCCTGGCCGGCGGCGTCGCGCTGAACTGCGTCACCAACCAGGTCGCCTTCGAGCAGGGCCCGTTCGACGAGCTGTACGTGCAGCCCGCCGCGCACGACGGCGGCCTCTCGCTCGGCGCCGCCCTGCACGTGTGGAACGACGTGCTCGGCCAGGAGCGCGCCCCCGAGATGCGCCACGCCTACTGGGGGCCGTCCTACACCGACGCCGAGATCGAGGCCGAGCTCGCCTCCCGCGAGGGCCTGGAGGTCGTGCGCGCCGCGGACTTCGAGAAGGACGTCGCCAAGCTGCTCAGCGAGGGCAACGTCATCGGCCTGTTCCAGGGCTCGATGGAGCTCGGCCCCCGCGCCCTGGGCAACCGCAGCATCATCGGCGACCCGCGCCGCCGCGAGATGCGCGACGACCTCAACCACAAGGTCAAGCACCGCGAGTACTTCCGTCCGCTGGCGCCCAGCGTGCTCAGCGAGGAGGTGCCGGAGTGGTTCGAGATCGCCAAGGAGACCACCGCCGCCGACTACATGCTGATGGCGTACCCGGCGAAGGCCGACAAGCACGACCGGATGGGCGCGGTGCTGCACGTCGACAACACCTGCCGCATCCAGGCCGTCCGGGCCGACGTGAACCCGCGCTTCCACGGCATCATCAGCGAGTTCCGGGCCCTGACCGGGGTCCCGATGGTCCTCAACACCTCGTTCAACGACCAGGAGCCGATCATCTGCTCCCCGGCCGACGCGGTGAACACCTTCCTGGGGACCGAGATCGACTACCTGGCCATCGGCCCGTTCCTGGTCCGCAAGGCCCCGGTCGACGGCACGGTCTGACCGGCTGCGACGCACCACCGCACGGCACAGCACAGCAAGGGGGAACCAGAAGTGAAACTGCACGTGACCCGGCTCCAGGACGCGGTGCACCGCCTGGTCGAGGAGAGGGGCCACTACTGGGCCCCCCTCCCGACCGACGCGCACCTGGCCGCCGAGGTCGACGCGCTCGGGCGGCTCGCCGCCGGGGGCGCCGACCCGGCCGCGGCCAAGGGGCCCCTGGTCGAGATCGTGGTGGCCGCGCTCGCGCTCGCCAACGCCTACGGCGTCTCCATGCAGCAGGCCTGCAACGACGCCGCGATGCCGGCCGACCTGACCGACGCGTCCCTGTGGCGCGCCGGTCGGCAGGAGCCGGAGCAGGTCGCGGCCCTGGTGGCCGCGGCGGTCGAGCCGGTGCACTACACGATGGCGTTCTACCGCTCCGAGGCCCGGCAGGGCAGCGACCCCCGGGTCGTCGCCCTGCACGGCCTGATCCCGGGGGTGCTGCGGGCGGCGTTCGCCGGCTTCGACTCGCACGACGACCTGGGGGCCCACCTGAACGGGCACCTGGAGCACACCCGCACCCTGGACGGCCGGTCCCGGGAGACGGAGTTCGACCCGTCGCGCGCGGTGACGACGGAACTCATCCGTCCCATCCAGATGCAGACCTTCTGCCCCTTCGCCCAGAAGTCGGTCCTCTGGGGGCCGCCGTCCTACGACGAGGCCCTCTCGTTCGAGGACAACATGAAGGCGTCGCTGCCGACCCTGCGCCAGTTCATCCGGGTGCAGGACCACGACGTCATCGACGGGTACGTGTACGCGTTCCCCACCCGGGTTTTCGGTGAATCCTTCGAGGACCTCCAGCAGGTCTTCCGGAACTTCGTCGAATTCCTGCACAGGAATCTCACGGACGCCGCCCCGGCCGGACTGGACCCGGAAACCGCCACCGACCCGAAGTGGTTCCTCGTCCTCGAGGGCGAGGAATGCTTCATCAGCGTCTTCGCGCCGATCTACCCGCACGACCACTCGCGGTACATGAACGGGGTCGAGGGTCAATTCGTGTTCATGCTCCAGCCGGAGGCGGCCGTTCTCCGTCTACTGACCAAGAACGACTACAAGCAGCGCTCCGAGGCGATCCGGCACCGTTTCCGGGACGGCTTCCAGCGTTACGTCCTGGCCGACATAGAACTCCACCGGTTCCTGCTCCCGGTGCAGGCCGACCAGCCGCCGGTCAAGTGGTACGAATTGGCCCCCACCATTTAGCCGACCCGGTCAGCCGGCCCGTTCAGCGGGCCGGTTCGGCCGGCCCGCTCGACGGGCCCGCTTCCGCGGGAAACGCGGGGCGGGCGGCCGGGACTCCTCGTCCCGACCGCCCGCCCCGTCGCCGTACGCCCTCCGGTCAGCTCAGCAGCAGCTTGCCGATCCGGCGCGAGGCGCCGTACAGGCCCACCGCGGCGAGCGCCGCGAGGTAGCAGGCGTGCCCGATCATCGAGGGGTCGAGCGCGCCGACCGAGAACCCGCGGGCCAGCTCGATGCCGTGGTACAGCGGCGAGAGCTCCACCAGGAACCGCAGCACCGGCGGGTACACCGACATCGGGTAGAAGGTCGTGGAGAACAGGAACATCGGCATCACCACGACGTGGATGTAGTCGAACTGCGAGGACGACCTCAGCAGCGTCGCGCACACCATGCCCAGGGCCGCGAACGCCGTCGCGATCAGCAGCGCGGTGGGGATCAGCATCAGCGCCCAGGGCGAGGTCGCCAGGCCCATCGCCGCCATCACGCCGAGGAACGCCGTGGCGTACAGGCCGCTGCGCAGCACCGCCCAGGAGATCTCGCCGATGGCGACGTCCAGCGCCCCCATCGGGGTGGCCAGCATCATGTCGTAGAGCCGGTCGAAGCGCAGCTTGTAGAAGATGCTGAGCGTCTCGTAGACCGCACCGTTCATCGCGGAGGACACCAGCAGCGCCGGCGCGACGAAGGCCACGTAGGTCATCGGGCGGCCGTCCGGCCCGGTCACGCCGTCGATCAGCGAGCTGAAGCCGACCTGGAAGGCCAGCAGGTAGAACAGCGGCTCGAAGACGCCGGAGACCAGGACCAGCCAGGCCCGGGAGTAGACCAGCGCGGTGCGCTCCACCAGGCGGTGCGCGAGCCCGGAGTAGCTGCCGGCCGGCAGGATCCGCAGCAGCGGGCCGCCGCCGTGCCGGGCCTGCGCGGCGATGCGGCCGGCGGTGGGCCCCGACGGGGCCGGTGCCGCCGGCGCCGCGGGCGCGTCGGGAGTCATCTGCTTCTCCACGTCAGATCACCAGCCTGCGGCGGAAGCGCCGGCGGCCGACGTACACGCCGGCGACCAGCATGGCGAGCAGGAACAGCGCGTGCCCCAGTGCGGGCAGCGGCGCGAGGCCGTCCAGCGTGACGCCCCGGACCAGCTCGTTGCCGTGCCAGACGGGGGAGAGCCAGACCAGCGGCTGCACCACGGCGGGCAGCCGGTCGACCGGGAAGAACGTGCCGGCGAACAGCGTCATCGGCAGCACCACGAAGCGGTTCAGCGCGACGAAGGCGTGCCCCTCGCCCCGGGTGGTGGCGGCGAACGCCATGACCGGTGCCGCGCAGGCCGCCCCGATGAGCACCGCGAGCGGCAGCGCGAGCAGGACGCCGGGCCCGGTCCACGCCCCGAAGAACAGCGCGGCGACCCCGTAGATCCCCGCCGAGACCGCCAGCCTGATGACGATCCAGAGGAGCTGTCCGCCGAAGAGCTGCTCCGGCGTGATCGGGGTCGCGCTGATCGCCACGTAGTCCCGCTTCCACTTGAAGCCGGACAGGACGGGGTGCCCCGACTCGTTCACCGCCGTCGCGATGACGCCGCTGACCAGCAGCGCGGGGGCGATGTACTGCAGGTAGGTGATGCCGTCCGGGATCGAGCCGGCCTTGACCTGGGAGCCGAAGCCGAGGCCCATCGCCCCGAGGAAGAGCACCGGCTGGAGCCCGGAGGAGTAGAGGTTGGCCCGCCAGTAGCGCCGGTACCAGGCCCACTGGCCCTCGATGCGCAGGCCCATCGCCCGCCAGGGCCCGACCACCGCGCCGGTGGCACGGGCCTCCTGTCGCGTGTGCGTGTCGAGGGCCATGTCAGTCCACCAGCATTCGGCCGGTCAGGCGCAGGAAGACGTCCTCCAGGGTGGAGCGCCGCACCAGGGTGGAGAGCGGGTCGACGCCGCGTTCGGCCACCCGGGCCGCGGTGTCCTCGGCGTTCTTCGTGTACAGCAGCAGCCGGTCGGGGAGCACCTCGACCCGCTCCACCAGGCTGTCGACCTGGCCCACGTACTGGCCGGGGGTGCCGGGCCGGAACCGCAGTTCCAGGACCTCGCGGGTGGAGTACTGCTCGATCAGTGCGGCCGGCGAGCCCTCGGCGACGATCCGGCCCGCGTCCATCACCACCAGGCGGTCGCAGAGCTGCTCGGCCTCGTCCATGTAGTGCGTGGTGAGGATCAGCGTGACGCCGCTCTGCTTGAGCCGGAAGAGCCGGTCCCAGAGCAGGTGCCGGGCCTGCGGGTCGAGTCCGGTGGTCGGCTCGTCGAGCAGGACCACCTCGGGGTCGTTGACCAGGCCCCGGGCGATGGTGAGCCGGCGCTTCATGCCCCCGGAGAGCGGCTCCACCGCGTCGTCGGCCCGGTCGGAGAGCTGGGCGAACTCCATCAGCTCGACGGCCTTGCGCCGCACGTGCGCCCGGGACAGCCCGAAGTACCGGCCGTACGTCTGCAGGTTCTGCCGGACGGTCAGCTCGCTGTCGAGGTTGTCGGCCTGCGGCACGATCCCGATGCGGGAGCGGATCGCCGGGCCGTGCGTGTCGGGGTCCATGCCGAGCACCCTCAGGTCGCCCCCGGTCCGCGGGGACATGCAGGAGATCATCCGCATGGTCGAGGACTTCCCGGCGCCGTTGGGGCCGAGGAACCCGAAGGCCTCGCCCCTCGGCACGGTGAAATCGACGCCCCGGACCGCCTCGAAGTCCCCGAACCTCTTTTTCAAGCCCCTGGCCGAAATGGCCGCGGTGCTGTCGGCGCCCGCAGCTTTTGACTCGGTCACAACCCACCACCCATCATTTTTATATGACCTGAATCGTTATCCTATGAGGGCAGGTAAGGACCCGCAAGCAACCTCCGACCGTACCGCAGGTCCCTCCGGATTTCGTCGAACCCCCGCCGGGAAATCGAAATCCGCGTCCGGACCGGCCGGCGGGCGCCGGGGGCAACTCGCGGGAAATAATCCGTGATCGCCACAAGGGTCACGATTGTCCAGTTTGTCATGTTCCCAAAGAAACAGTTCAGGCCCAATAGTATGCGGACAACTTGGGCTCCGGCAGAGCCTTGTCGCACCTGCTGCCCGGTGTTAGCCTGACTCGCGTGAATGCATCGGATGAACTCAACTCCCCGTCCCTTACCGGGTATTTCGTCGAGGTGTCCATTCCGGGAATGGAACTCTGGCCGGAGTTGCGTAATCGGGCGCGAAGTCTGCGCGAGCACGGCGTCCCCGTCCTGTTCCTCGCCACCGAGGAGTTCGCCTCCGTCTACGAGGAGTGCGCCGACGAGGTGGTCATCTGCCCCGACGTCTTCTCCGAGGACGCGGTCGTGGAGGCCCTCACCCCCTTCCAGGGCAGGCTCGACCGGTTCTCGATCATCAACGACAAGATCTGGCCGGTGCAGCTGGGCGCCGCGCGCCGCCTCGGCATGGACTTCCCCGGCTTCCAGGGGCAGCTCAACTGCCGCATCAAGCCCCGGCTGCGCGAGGTGCTCGCCGAGCAGCTCCCGCTGCACACCGAGGTGTTCGCCGCCGCGGACCTCACGCCCGAGAACGTCGCCGCCGCGGTCGAGCGCCTCGGCACGCCGTTCGTCATCAAGCCGATCTGGGGCACCGCGAGCGCCTTCGTGGACATCGTGAAGGACCCGGCGCGTGCCTACGACGAGCTGGCCGAGACCTTCGAGAGCCTGCGCGCCGACCACCCGCACGGTCCGTTCGACGACGGCACCCGGGTCTGGGACCCGCGCAACGAGGTCCTCCTGGAGTCCTTCATCGGCGCCGGCCGGGAGCTGTCCTTCGAGGCCTTCGTCCAGAACGGCGACCTCGTCCCGCTGCTGATCCAGGAGAAGCTGCTCTGGGCCGAGCAGGACGGCTTCCGCCTGGAGACCGCCAACGTCTGCCCCACCCCCTTCGTCTCCGCCGAGGAGGAGGCGCGCATCCGCGACATCCTCGAGGAGGCGCTGCGCGAGCTCGGGGTCGACGACACCTTCGTCCACATCGAGCTCAAGTGGGACGGCGAGAACGTCTCCATCATCGAGATCAACCCGCGGATCGGCGGCGGCAGCGTCGCCAAGACCCTGATCGCCTGGCTCGACGCCGACGTCCGGGAGATGGGCCGCAAGCTGCAGATGGGCGAGCCGCTGCCGCGCAAGTACGCGCGGGTCAAGGAGGGCTTCCTCCTCGGCGTCTTCGTCAACGCGGTCGAGTCGGGCATCTTCAAGGAATTCACCGGTCTCGACTGGGTGCACGCGCAGCCCGAATTCGATTTCGAGCAGAGTTATCTGCAGGCGGGCCAGCGGGTGCCGGGCCGGGGCGAGTCGAAGGCCACCCGCGAGGGCTGGATGTACACCTACGACGCCTTTTTCCACGTCACCGACGAGGCGCGGATCGACGAGCTGCACGACGAGACCCGCAAGCGCGTCCTGCTGACGTTCGAAACGCCCTGAGGCATTCGCCGGCGCACCGCGCGGCGGCACGGCCGGCGGCGTCCGGACGGTCCCCACGGACCGCCCCGGACGCCGCCGGCCGACCGGTCGGCCCCCTGGACACCGTCCCGGGGGCCGTCGCCGTGCCACGGCCCGTGCGGTGCCCGGTCGGCCCACCTGCGGTTATTGGACGGCCCGGCCCCTTGCTGCCAAAATGTAGGGACTTGCCCCCAGACACAGCCGCCGGCCCCGTTGGTCACGGCGAGAGGAGCCCAGTCGTGTCCAACGCGCGAACCATCCGCCAGTTCGAGCAGCGCATGGCCGAGGTGCTCCGGATCCGCCCGAACCAGGTCAAGGACGTGTTCCGGGGCGCCCGCCCGACGTCGATCCGGGTCAACCGCCTCCTCGACGAGGCGAAATACCGGGAAACCCTCGACATAGTCCGCGAGAAGGCGCCCAGCGCATTTCCCGTCGAATGGTGCGACCACACTTTCCTGTGGCCCGAGAGCGACGGATTCGAGGACATTCTCGAACTCGCCCACGAAGGCCGCGTCTATCTGCAGAACGCGTCCAGCCTCATTCCCCCGGTGGCACTCGACCCGCGCCCCGGGGACAGCATTCTGGACGTGGCGTCCGCGCCCGGCGGCAAGGCCTTCCACCTCGCCGCCCGGGTGGGCAACGACTGCGACCTCTGGCTGAACGACGCCGCCGCGCCGCGCGCCCGCAAGCTCGGCGAGCTGGCCAAGACCTACGGCGTCAACTACGGCGAGCTGACCACGCACCAGGCCCAGTACATCGACAAGGAGCTGCCGGCCGAGTCCTTCGACCGGATCCTGCTCGACGTGCAGTGCTCGGGCGAGGGCCGGGTCGACATGCGCAAGCCGATCACGTTGCGCTACTGGTCCGAGGAGCGCATCGAGAAGTACAAGTTCCTCCAGCTGAAGATGCTCAGCGCGGCCTACACCCTGCTGAAGCCGGGCGGCGTGATGGTGTACTCCACCTGCACGCTCAGCCCGGAGGAGGACGAGTTCCCGGTCAGCAAGATCCTGCAGCGCCGCTCCGACCTGACGCTGGAGCCGCTCGGGTTCTCCGAGCCGTCGTTCCTGCCCGGGGTCACCTCCTGGCGCGGCACGAAGTTCGACGAGCGCCTCAAGCACGCGGTCCGGGTGGCCCCGAGCGACCTCTTCGAGGGCTTCTTCGTCGCCCGGATCGTCAAGGCCGGGCCCGCGGACGCGTAGGGCGCGACGGGTCGGCCCCGGGCCCGGCGGCCCGGGGCCGACCGCCGGTCAGCCGGTCAGCGGCTCGACGTCGGCGACGACCCGCTCCTGCGCGAGGTCGAGCGCCCGCCCGGTGCCGGCCTCGTCCCCCGCCACCGCGATCAGCGCCGCGAGCCGCGGGATCGGGTTCTTCGGGGGCAGCAGCAGCTGCGTACCGGGCCCGGCGAGCGCGGCCGTGTGGACGATGCCCGGCACGCTCCCCGCGGCCGTCAGGTCGACGGACCGCACCGTGCAGTCGTGCGGCGGGTAGACGAAGCGGACCTCCGCCGTGCCGCCCCCGCCGCCGCCGCGGGTGACCGGCTCCGGGTCGTGCCCGAGCGCGATCTCGGCGGCGGCCTTCACCAGGTCGATCCCGGTGGCCATCCGGCTGATCAGGGGTATCAGGTCCCCGCCGAGCCGGGCGTTCAGCTCGACCAGCCGGGGCCCGGCCGTGGTCAGCCTGACCTCGGCGTGGGTGACGCCGTAGTCCACGCCCAGGGTGCGGTGCGCGGCCCGGACGAGTTCGGCGACCTCCTGCGGCAGGGCGTCCGGGGTGGCGGCGGTGACGAGGTGGCCCACCTCCTCGAAGTACGGGGGGAAGCCGAGCCGCTTCTGCGCCACGTGGACGCAGTGCACCACGCCCTCGAAGACCACGCTGTCCACGCTGATCTCGGGGCCGTCCAGGTACTCCTCGACGAGGATGCCCTCACCGGCCGGCAGGGTGGCGTACGCCGCCCCGGTGGCCAGCTCGAACGCGGCGCGCACGGCGGCCGCGTCCTCGGCCCTGACCACCCCGATGCTGCCGGCCAGCGAGCGGGGCTTCACCACCACGGGGAAGCCGAACTCCTCCGCCGCGGCGACCGCCTCGTCGGCGGAGGACACCAGCCGGTGCGCCGCCGACGGCAGTCCGGCCCCGGCCATCAGCGACCTCGTCGCGTACTTGTCCCGGCACCGCGCGACGGCCGCGGACGACATGTGCGGCAGCCCGAGCTTCTCACAGGCCAGCGCCGTCGCCTCGAGGACCAGCTCGTCCCAGGTGAACACCCCGGACGGCCCCTGCTCCGGGGCCAGTTCGGCCAGCGCCGCGGCGATCGCGTCCGGGTCGGTGCAGTCGACCACCCGGTGGTCGGTGAGGTATTCGCGCTGCCAGGTCGGCTCAGCGGGGAGGACCGCCGACAACGCGTAGTCGCCGGCGAGGGACTGGTAGCAGTACTCCCGGTAGGGCTGCCCCCCGCTCCCGACGATGGTCAGCCGCGGCCTGCCTTGTTCCGTCACGTGCATTCCTCTCCGTCGTCACCCGGGGCCCCCGTCGGTGTCGAAGAGCTCCCGGCCGTATCTCCCCGGCGCCTGCCGGACCGGTGCGTCCCGGTCCAGCAGGAACGCCGCCGAAGCCGTGCCCCCGGGGGGCATGGCGCCGGTCGGTATCCCGAGCGGCAGCAGGACGGTCCGGCCGCCGCCCGGCGGGCGGCCCGGGTAGGCGGTCAGCCGGGCGGTCCCCGACTCCTCGCTCACCCCGACCGCGGTCGGCGGCACCCGGAGCCCCTCGCCGGTGGCCTTCAGGACCGCCTCCTTGTACGTCCACCGCCGCAGCAGCCAGCCGTCCCGCTCCGCCTCCGGGACGCGCCCCAGCTCGGCCGACTCCCGCTCGCCCAGGGCCCGCCGCAGGGCCGCCGACTGCCGCCGGGGCGAGGCCGCCGGGGCCTCGGCGTCCACGCCGACGACCGCCCCCGCGGTCACCGCGACCAGCACGACGTCCCCCGCGTAGGAGACCGACGCGTCCAGCGGGCCGGTGATCCGGGGCCGTCCGTGCGGCAGCGGGCAGTCCGGGCAGTCGCGCAGCACCTCGACCTCCCGCGGGCCGGTGCCCGAGAACTCCGCGGCGGCCAGCCGCAGCAGCGCGGCCGCCACGGTGAACCGGCGCCGGTCGGCCTCGGCCGCGTACAGGTCGCGCCGCACCGCCTCGGCCGGCGCGAGCAGCGCCTCCAGCCCCGGTCGGTGGTCCGCGGTGCGGGCCCACCAGACCCGGCAGGCGACGGCCCCGTCGGCCCCGTCCGCCGCGGCGGCCGTCGGTGTCACCGGGCGGGGTGCGGCAGCGCCGTGCGCGCCGACCGGACGTCCTCGACGAGGTGCCGCAGCAGCGGTGCCGGGTCGGCGCCGAAGTAGAAGTGGTCCCCGTCGAGCGTGCGCAGCCCGCGGAACGCGGTGGACTCCGCCTCCCAGGCGGCGACCCGGCCCGGGGTCGCGAGCGCGTCGTCGCGGCCGCGGAACACCGTGAGCGGCACCGGCAGCGGCTCCGCGTGCGCGGGCCGCCACTGCTCCACCAGTCGCAGGTCGGCCCGGATGATCGGGCCGAAGATCTCCCAGAGCCTCGGGTCGTCCAGCAACTGCTCCGGCGTGCCGCCGAGTTCGCGCACGTGCCGGCGCAGCTGAGCCTCGCTCAGGGTGTGCCGCAGGACGACCGGAGGCGCGGAGCGCGGGGCCCGGCAGGCGGAGATCCCGAGCCAGACCGGCGGCACGGCGCCCTCCCCGACCAGCCGGCGGGCCAGTTCGTACGCGACGATGCCCCCCATGCTGTGCCCGAAGAACGCGTACGGAACGTCGCCCCCGGGGCGCACCTGGTCGAGGAAGTAGCCCACCAGCCGGTCGAGTTCGTCGATCAGTTCGCGTCCCATCAGGCTGCCGTGCCCCGGCGCGTCCAGCGCCCGCACCTCCCAGCCCGCGGGCAGCCGGTCCTGCCAGCCGTGGAACAACGTGCCGGACCCCCCGGCGTGGTGAAATCCGAAAAGCCGGACCGTTGTCGCGCCATTCACCTCGAAGCCGCTCAACGACACCCCTCCCCACGGTGTTTCGGCCATTCCCCGGCCCAACTCTGCCAGATCAGCGGCCTGGCGTTAACGGGGGAAATGAATCATTGCCTCCCGCCTTCCCGGAGGATAGCTTGATCGGGCCATGACCAAGTCGTCCTGGAGGACGTTCTCATGCCGACTACGAGGAACGAGGACGCGGGAGCGCGCCGGCACGTGGTGGTCATCCACCGCTGGCGGGACGCGTACGCACACTACGACGACTACCTCGATCACGCGACCCACGCCGTCAGTTACGTGACCACCGAGGTGGGCGCGGCCGGTGTGCCCGCCGCCGCGGCCGGCGTCGTGCTGGTGGCCGCCACCGACGACCTGGTCGAGGTGCGCGAGGCGGTCTGGGAACTGACCCGGCGCCACGGCGCCCCGCAGGCCGTGGTCGCGCTCAAGGAGGACGACCTGCTGATCGCCGCGCAGTTGCGCGCGGAGTGGGGCCTGGCCGGCGCCACCCCGCAGGACCTGCTGCCCTTCCGCGACAAGCTGGAGATGTGCCGGCGGGTCCGGGACGCCGGGCTCCCCGTGCCCGCGTTCGCCGCGGTGTCCGCCGCCGCGGACGTGGAGCGGTTCGCGGCGCGGCACGGCTGGCCGCTCGTGCTGAAGCCCGTACGGGGCAGTTCGAGCGCGGGCGTGCGGATCGTGCACGGCCCGGCGGACCTCGCCGGGGTGCGCTGGGGCGACGAGGCGCCGCTGCTGGTGCAGGTCCGGCGGACCGACCCGATCTACCACGTCGACGGCCTGTTCCGGGACGGCCGCCTCGACGTCTGGCGCGCCTCCCGCTACGTCAACACCTGCCTGGGCTTCCGGGACGGCTCCTACCTGGGCTCCGTCGAGGAGACCGACCCGGCCGTCCTGGCCGCCGTGGAGGCCGCGGCCCCGCGCTTCCTCGCCGCGCTGACCGCCGCCCCGACCGTCTTCCACCTGGAGGTGTTCGTCGGCACCGGCCCGGACGGCACCCCGCACTGCTCCTTCCTGGAGGTCGGCGCCCGGGTCGGCGGCGCGGAGATCCCGTTCGTCTGGCGCGACCTGCACGGCTACGACCTGATGGAGGCGGCGTTCGCCCTGCAGCTGGGGGAGCAGCCGGCCAAGGGCCGGCCGGCCTCCGGGGCGGTCGGCGGCTGGCTGCTGGTCCCCGCGCCCGCGGAGCGGCCCTGCCGGATCACCGCCGTCACCCCGATGACGGGCCGGGTGCCGGGCCCGTACGCGGAGTCGCTGCTCGCCGCCGGGGAGGTGCTGCCCGCGGCGGACGCCTACTACGAGCACGTCGGCGGGCGGTTCCGGTTCCGGGGGGCGACCGGCGCCGAGGTGGAGGCCGCCATCCGCGCCACCGCCCGCGACTTCCGGGTCCGCGCGGCCCCCGCCTGACCGCCCCCGGGCGGGCGCGGCCCGGGTGGTGCGCCCGTCCGTCCGGGCACAGCGAAAAGGTCGGTACCGTGATCACGGTACCGACCTTTTCGTCGATGCTGCCGAACACCTCGCGGTGTTCCGTTGTGCGCGAGGGGGGAGTTGAACCCCCACGCCCTTTCGGGCACTGGAACCTGAATCCAGCGCGTCTGCCTATTCCGCCACCCGCGCATGGGTGTCGTCCTCGTTGCCGACCGATCTTCCGAACCGCTCGGTACCATGAGTACTTCGCGTTTCCTTGGACCGGCCTCCCTTTCGGGCGGCCCTTCCGACGTGGAAAACAGTAGCACGACCCGGGGGGCCGCTCCGAATCCGTTCCCGCGCGGAACCGACCGCATCCGAACGGATGCGCGACGAACGGGTGAGCGAGGGGTGCGGGGCCGCCCGGGCGGGCACATCTGGCGTGCCGTACCCGACATGCGTCACCCTGTGTGTCCGAGCCCACCCCCGGGCACCACGCTGTCCGGGAACCGTACGGAAGGGCCCGGCGTGGATACGATCAGTACGGAAGTACCGCAAGTAGGCGCGACCGACTCCCCGGGGGGATCCGGTCGGCAGGCAGGCGAACGAACCCTGGAAGGGGGTGCCCCATGGGAGTGCTGAAGAAGTTCGAGCAGCGACTCGAGGGTCTCGTCAACGGCACCTTCGCCAAGGTGTTCAAGTCCGAGGTCCAGCCCGTGGAGATCGCCGGTGCGCTGCAGCGCGAGTGCGACAACAACGCGAGCATCTGGAACCGCGACCGCACCGTCGTGCCGAACGACTTCATCGTCGAGCTGAGCCCGCACGACCACGAGCGGCTCAGCCCCTACTCCGGGCAGCTGGGCACCGAGCTGGCCGGCATGGTCCGCGAGTACGCCGAGGCCCAGCGGTACACCTTCATGGGCCCGCTCCAGGTGAACCTGGAGAAGGCCGACGACCTGGACACCGGGCTGTACCGGGTGCGCAGCCGCACCCTGGCAGCCGAGGAACCCCAGCAGTACTCCCCCCAGCAGCAGCAGCCCGGCTACGACCGCCAGCCGGCCGCACCGGCCCAGGGCGCACCGTGGCAGCAGCAGGGCGCCGGCCAGTACGGCACGCCCCCGCCGCCCGCCGCGCCCCCGGCGATGCCCCCGGGCCCGCCCGCGACCTCCGGCGGCAACGTCCGGGCCTTCCCGGGTGCCGGCCACGGCGCCTCGGTCCGCCGCTGGATCGAGGTGAACGGCGCCCGCCACCAGATCTCCGGCGCGGCCTGCGTCCTCGGCCGCTCGACCGAGGCGGACGTGCGGATCGACGACCCCGGGGTCTCCCGGAAGCACGCCGAGATCCGCCCCGGCACCCCTTCGATGGTCCTCGACCTGGGATCCACCAACGGCATCGTGGTGGACGGGCAGCACACCCAGCGCGCTACGCTCCGCGACGGCTCCCGCATCGTCGTGGGCTCCACCACCATCGTCTACCGACAGGTCGAAGGGTAGTGTCCGAGTTGTTCGCGCGCCTCACTCACCGACGGGCGGGCCGGCCATGTCAGAACTGACCCTCACGGTCATGCGGCTGGGCTTCCTGGCCGTGCTGTGGCTGTTCGTCATCGTCGCGATCCAGGTGATCCGCAGCGACCTGTTCGGGACCAAGGTGAACCCCCGGTCCTCGCGCCGCGGCGCCAACGCGGCCGCGAACGGCTCCGCGGCCACCACCGTGGCCACCGGCGCCCCCGGGGGCCGCCCCGCGCCCGCCCAGACCGCGCCCGCCCCCGCGGCGGGCCAGACCCAGGGCGGCGGGCGCCGCCGCGGCGCCCCGACCCAGCTCGTGGTCGTGCAGGGCTCGCTGGCCGGGACCACCGTCGCGCTGCAGGGCCAGACGATCACCCTGGGCCGCGCGCACGACTCGACCATCGTGCTGGACGACGACTACGCGTCCTCCCGGCATGCCAGGATCTATCCGGATCAGACTGGGCAGTGGACGGTCGAGGATCTAGGCTCCACCAACGGCACCTATCTGGACCGGCAGCGCCTGACCGCGCCCACCCCGCTCCAGCCGGGCATGCCGATCCGTATCGGCAGGACCGTCATCGAACTGCGGAAGTAGTAGCGCATGAGGGACAGCATCCCGTCCATGACCCAGAGGGGGGCACAGGTCGCATGACCCTGGTGCTGCGCTTCGCCGCCGGCTCCCACAAGGGACTGATCCGGGAGGGGAACGAGGACTCCGGCTACGCCGGGCCGCGGCTGCTGGCCGTGGCCGACGGCATGGGCGGCGCCGCGGCCGGCGAGGTCGCGTCCTCCGAGGTGCTCGGCTCGATCGTCCGGCTGGACGAGGACGTGCCGGGCGCCGACCTGCTGACCCTGCTGGGCGACGCCGTCCAGGGCGCCAACGACCGGCTCCGGCAGATGGTCGAGGACGACCCCCAGCTGGAGGGCATGGGCTGCACGCTGACCGCCATGCTCTGGACGGGCCAGCGGATGGGCATGGTGCACGTCGGCGACTCCCGCGCCTACCTGCTGCGCGACGGTTCGCTGGTGCAGATCACCCAGGACCACACCTGGGTGCAGCGCCTGGTCGACGAGGGCCGGATCACCCCGGAGGAGGCCGAGACCCACCCGCAGCGCTCGCTGCTGATGCGGGCGCTCGACGGCCGCGGCCAGGTCGAGCCCGACCTGTCGATCCGCGAGGTCCGGGCCGGCGACCGGTACCTGATCTGCTCCGACGGCCTCTCCGGCCCGGTCAGCCACCAGACCCTCCAGGACACCCTCGGCAGCTTCTACTCGCCCGAGCAGACCGTGCAGGAGCTGATCCAGCTCGCGCTGCGCGGCGGCGGTCCGGACAACATCACCTGCATCGTGGCCGACGTCATCGACGTCGGCGCCACGGACACCATGAGCGGCCAGTTCAACGACGTCCCGGTGGTGGTCGGCGCGGTCGCCGACACCCCGCCGTCCTCGGCCGCGGCCGACCGCTCGATCGCCGACACCCCGGCCGGCCGCGCGGCCGGCCTCGGCCGCAACCCGCAGGGCACCTTCGGCCCGGCCGAGGGCTACGAGGGCGAGTACGGCGGCCAGGGCGGCTTCGGCCCCGCCGAGGGCTACGAGGGCGAGTACGGCTACCCGGCCGAGCCGTCGGTGTACGGCACCGAGGAGTTCGACGAGCCGCGTCCGAGCCGGCGCAAGCGCAAGGGCCTGACCGTCTCGGTGGCCGTCCTGGTCACCCTCGGCCTGCTCGGCGGTGCCGGGTTCCTCGGTTACCAGTGGACCCAGGACCAGTACTACGTCGGCGAGGACGGCGACCACGTCGCGGTCTACCAGGGCGTCAACCAGAACCTGGCCGGCCTGAGCCTGTCCTCCGTCCACTCCTCGTTCAGCAACGTCAAGCTGAAGTTCCTGCCGCAGGACCAGCGGGCGCACCTCAGCAAGACCATCTCGGTCGGCAGCCTGAACGACGCCAACGCCACCGTCCAGGAGCTCGACGGCTGGTCCCAGCTCTGCCAGAAGGTCGCCCAGGCGGCCCAGGCCGCCCCGCCCGCGCAGGGCACCCCGGCGACGCAGGCCACCCACGCCGCGTTCCTGGCGAGCACACCCACCCCGGGCGAGAAGAGCCGCGGACCGGCCGCCGCCGTCCCCAGCGCCTCGCCCACGCCCGCGCCCACCACGAGCACGCCCGCCCCGAGCACGCCCGCCCCCTCGCCGAGCGCCACCGCGCCGGCCGCCGGTTCGCCGGGCGACCTGCCCGGGCTGACCGACGAGGAGCGCGGCCGGGCCGAGTCCTGCCCGAAGCCGTGACGTCCGTGATCCGACATAGGCCCGCCCCCTGCGGGACCGCCGGCCGTCAGGGGGCGGTCACCACGTGAGCACCTACGACCTGAGCGGCGACCCCGGCCGGACCGGCCGGCGTCGCGCGGCGGCCGAACCCGCCGCGCCCCGACGCCGGGGCAACACCACCATCTCCCCGCAGGGCGCGCCGAACCGGCGCAACACCGAGCTGGCCCTGCTGGCCTTCGCCGTCGTCCTGCCGATCCTCGCGTACGCCAACGTCGGCCTCGCGATGGACTCCGCGCTGCCCGCCGGCATGCTCGGCTACGGGCTCGGCATGGGCGCGCTGGCCCTGGTGGCGCACCTGCTGGTGCGCCGCTTCGCGCCGTACGCCGACCCGCTGATGCTGCCGATCGCCACGCTGCTGAACGGGCTCGGCGTGGTGATGATCTGGCGCCTCGACAAGGCCGGCAAGCTGCTCAGCGGCAACTACCCGGCGGCCCAGAACCAGCTGATGTGGTCGGGACTGGGGATCACGCTGTTCATCGGCGTGATGGTGTTCCTGAAGGACCACCGGGTCCTGCAGCGCTACACCTACATCTCGATGGTGGCGGCGCTGGTGCTGCTCGCCGCGCCGGCCTTCTTCCCGGCCCGGGCGGAGGACTTCGGCGCCAAGATCTGGATCCGGGTGGGCAGCTTCTCCATCCAGCCCGGCGAGTTCGCCAAGATCGTCCTGACGGTGTTCTTCTCCGGCTACCTGATGGTCAAGCGGGACGCCCTGGCGCTGGCCAGCCGCCGCTTCATGGGGCTGTACCTGCCGCGCGGCCGCGACCTCGGCCCGATCGTCGTCATCTGGCTGCTCAGCCTGCTGATCCTGATCTTCGAGAACGACCTCGGCACGTCCTTCCTGTTCTTCGGCCTGTTCGTGGTGATGCTCTACGTCGCCACCGAGCGGACCAGCTGGATCCTGTTCGGTCTGCTGATGTCGATCGGCGGCGCGGTCGCCGTCGCCTCGACCGCCGACCACGTGAAGGTCCGCATCAACGCCTGGCTCGACCCGATGGCCGCCTTCGCCCCGCACCCGCCGAAGGGCGCCACCGAGCAGATCGGCCAGTCGCTGATGGCGCTCGGCTCCGGCGGGGTGACCGGCTCGGGCCTGGGCCAGGGCCGCTCCTGGCTGATCAACTTCGCCGCCAAGAGCGACTTCATCCTGGGCTCGTTCGGCGAGGAGCTCGGACTGACCGGCCTGATGGCGATCTTCCTGCTGTACGGGCTGCTGGTGCAGCGCGGTCTGCGCACCGCGGTCGCCGCCCGCGACCCGTTCGGCAAGCTGTTCGCGGTCGGCCTCTCCTCGGCGATGGCCCTGCAGGTCTTCGTCGTCGCCGGCGGTGTCACCGGGCTGATCCCGCTGACCGGTATGACCATGCCGTTCCTCGCCCAGGGCGGCTCGTCCGTGGTCGCCAACTGGGCACTGGTCGCCATCCTGCTGAAGATCAGCGACAGCGCCCGCCGACCCGGGGCCGAACCGGCCCCCGCCACCGAGGGCCAGGGAGGACCCGTCCGATGAACAAGCCGATCCGCCGGGTCTCGATCTTCTGCCTCGTCCTGATCCTGGCCCTGATGGTCCGCACCAACTGGGTGCAGGGCGTCCAGGCCGACGCCTGGGCCGGCAACAAGAACAACAAGCGCCAGCAGTACGACCGCTACGCCCACCCGCGCGGCAACATCATCGTCGGCGGGCAGCCGGTCACCAAGTCCGACTTCGTCAACGGCCTGCGCTACAAGTACAAGCGCTCCTGGGTCGACGGCCCGATGTACGCCCCGGTCACCGGGTACTCCTCCCAGGTCTTCGGCTCCAGCCAGCTGGAGAACCTGGAGGACGGCATCCTCTCCGGCAGCGACGACCGGCTGTTCTTCCGCAACACCCTGGACATGCTGACCGGCGAGCAGAAGCGCGGCGGGGACGTCCTCACCACGATCAACGCCAAGGTCCAGAAGGCCGCCTTCGACGGCCTCGGCGACAAGAAGGGTGCGGTCGTCGCGATCGACCCGAAGACCGGCGCGATCCTGGCGCTGGTCTCCACCCCCTCCTACGACCCGAGCACCATCGCCGGCAGCGAGGGCACCGACTCCAAGGCCTGGACGGACCTCAACGCCGACCCGAACAAGCCGATGCTCAACCGGGCGCTGAAGGAGACCTATCCGCCCGGCTCGACCTTCAAGCTGGTCACCGCGACCGCCGCGTTCGAGAACGGCCTCTACCAGAACGTCGACGACGCCACGACGACGCCGGAGCCGTACATCCTGCCGGGCACCAGCACCCAGCTGAAGAACGAGAGCCCCAACGAGCGCTGCGAGAACGCCACCGTCAAGTCCGGCATGGACCAGTCCTGCAACACGGTCTTCGCCAAGATCGGCGCCGACCTCGGCAAGGAGAAGATGCGGGCGCAGGCCGAGAAGTTCGGCTTCAACAGCACGATCGACACCCCGGTCCGCTCCGAGAAGAGCATCTTCCCGGACAGCGCCAGCCTGGACGGCACCGCGCAGGACTCGATCGGCCAGCACGACACCCGCGCCACCCCGCTGCAGATGGCCATGGTCTCCGCCGCGATCGCCAACAACGGCAGCCTGATGCAGCCCTACCTGGTCGACCAGGAGCGCTCGGCCTCGCTGACCACCATCTCCAAGCACACCGAGAAGCAGTTCTCCCAGCCGATGAGCCCGGCCACCGCGCAGAAGATGCAGGACCTGATGGTCTCCGTGGTGGAGAACGGCACCGGCAAGAACGCCAAGATCCCGGGCCTGCAGGTCGGCGGCAAGACCGGCACCGCGCAGCACGGCGAGGACAACGCCGGACTGCCCTTCGCCTGGTTCACGTCCTGGGCCAAGACCTCCGACGGCCAGTCGGTCGCGGTCGCGGTCGTGGTCGAGGACGGCTCCAACAACCGCGACGGCATCAGCGGCGGCCGGCTGGCCGCCCCGATCGCCAAGGCGGTGATGCAGGCCGCACTCGGCAAGTAGGGCGCGGCTGCGGTGAGTGGAATGTCACGATCGGCACCCCCGTCCGGATACCGGTCTGATATCGGCCGACGGCTGACTCCGGTCCTCCGTGGTCCGACCGGTAGCGTATCCGCCAGCAGCGGGTGTGCCCGTTGCCGCCCGCGAGGCCGCGCACGGCCCGGCCGGAGAACCGGTCGAGTCCCGCGCGGCGTCACCCAGAGCGTGCGGGGACACCTACGTCACAACCTCACCGGCGGGTGAGGGAGAGGGTCGGAACTATGGAAGAGCCTCGTCGCCTCGGCGGCAGGTACGAGCTCGGCGGCGTCCTCGGGCGCGGCGGCATGGCCGAGGTGTACCTCGGCCATGACACCCGGCTCGGCCGTTCCGTCGCAGTGAAGACGCTCCGGGCCGACATGGCCCGGGATCCGTCGTTCCAGGCCCGCTTCCGCCGCGAGGCCCAGTCCGCGGCGTCCCTGAACCACCCCGCGATCGTCGCCGTGTACGACACCGGCGAGGACTACATCGACGGCATCTCCATCCCGTACATCGTGATGGAGTACGTCGAGGGGTCCACGCTGCGCGAGCTGCTGCACTCCGGCCGCAGGCTGCTGCCCGAGCGCGCGCTGGAGATGACGATCGGCATCCTGCAGGCGCTGGAGTACTCGCACCGCGCCGGCATCGTGCACCGGGACATCAAGCCGGCCAACGTGATGCTGACCCGGCAGGGCAACGTCAAGGTCATGGACTTCGGCATCGCCCGCGCGATGGGCGACGCCGGGATGACCATGACCCAGACCTCGGCCGTCATCGGCACCGCCCAGTACCTCTCCCCGGAGCAGGCCAAGGGCGAGCAGGTCGACGCCCGCTCCGACCTCTACTCCACCGGCTGCCTGCTGTACGAGCTGCTGACCGTCCGGCCGCCGTTCGTCGGCGACTCCCCGGTCGCGGTGGCCTACCAGCACGTCCGGGAGGAGGCGCAGCCGCCGTCCGTCTTCGATCCCGAGGTGCGCCCGGAGATCGACGCGATCGTGCTGAAGGCACTCGCCAAGGAGCGCGACTACCGCTACCAGACCGCCGACGAGATGCGCGACGACATCGAGCGCTTCCTCGACGGCCTGCCGGTGGCCGCCGCGCAGCAGGCCGCCGCCTACGGCATGGGCGCCGCCGGCTACGGCTACGACCAGAACGGCTACCCGCAGCAGCACGACCCGTACGGCCAGACCAACGTGCTGCCGCAGCAGCCCGGCGGCGGCCCGACCACCGTCCTGCCGCAGGCCGCCCCGCAGGCCGGCTACGGGCAGCCCGGGGGCTACCAGGACGACGGCTACGGCCAGACCTACGCCGGCGGCCCGTCCGGCGGCGGCCACGACGACGGCTACGGCCGCGAGGGCGGCCGGCGCGGCGAGGAGCCGCCGAAGAAGAACAACACCTCCTGGATCGTGCTGGCGGTCGCCGCCGTGCTGGTCCTGGTCGGCACCTTCTTCGTGGCCCAGGCGATGTTCAACGGCAACGACGGCGCCAAGAAGGAGTCGCCGAAGGTCGCCGTGCCGAGCCTGGTCGGCAAGAGCCTGGCGGACGCCAAGACGGCCGCCGCCGCGGCCGGTCCCAAGCTCGTGGTGGCCGAGGGCGACAAGGTCGCCTGCCCGGACAGCAACGTCAAGAAGGACCAGGTCTGCAGCCAGAGCCCGGCCGCCGCGGCGCAGGTGGCGGAGAACAGCACCATCACGGTGCAGCTCTCCTCGGGCCCGACCAAGTCGAACGTGCCGAGCGTGGTCGGCAAGACCAAGGACCAGGCGACGAAGGCGCTCGCCGACGCCGGCTTCACCAACGTCACCACCGAGTACAAGGACGACGACACCGCTCCGCAGGAGACGGTCACCGCCCAGGACCCGGCGGGCAACGCGGCCGGCGACCCGACCGCCCCGGTCAAGCTGACCGTGTCGCAGGGCAAGAGCAAGGTCGCCGTCCCTGGCGTGGTGGGCCAGCCGAAGGAGGCCGCCCAGGCCCAGCTGGAGCAGGCCGGCTTCCAGGTGGACGCCTCGAAGACCACCCAGACCAACGACCCGACCAAGATCAACACGGTCGCGTCGCAGTCGATCCCGGCGAACAGCAAGGCCCCGGCGAACTCGAAGATCACGCTGACGATCTACAAGGCCCCGGACAAGGCCACCGTCCCGCCGCTGCAGAACGTCAAGCTGTCGGACGCCATCGCCGCGCTCGGCAAGGCCGGCCTGGGCTACACCGTCACCGGCCCGTCCGACCCGAACGCGCTGGTCATGGGCAGCAACCCGCCGGCCGGCACCCAGCTGGACCCGAACAGCCAGGTCGCCCTGGTCACCAGGCCGGCGGAGCCGACCAAAGGGGGCGACCCCCTCCCCTCACCCACCAACACCAAAGGGCAGCCCAACAACTAAGCCCTGGTTCCCGTTCCTCTGAGGCCTGGTTGTCCCGAGCAGTACGCCGAGGGCCCGTCGCGATCACCGCGACGGGCCCTCGGGCGTTCCGGGCACCGGCCCCGGGCGGGCCGCCGGGCCCGCCGACCGGCCGTCAGGAGTGGCGCAGCTCCGGCGGCGGCGTCCGCTTGGCGTCCACGTCGTCCACCCGCACCAGGCTCCCCCACACCGCCATCCGGTAGCGCGAGGTGTACACCGGCGTGCAGGTGGTCAGCGTGATGTACCGGCCGGGCCCGGTGTAACCGGAGCCGACCGGGACGGGCGCGACGATGCCGGTGTCGTACTTGGAGGTCTCCGGCAGGGTGTTGTCGACCTTGTAGACGTACCACTTGTCCCTGGTCTCCACGACGACCGCGTCGCCCCTGTGGACGGCGTCCAGGTCGTGGAACTTGGCGCCGTGGCCGTCCCGGTGGGCGGCCAGCGCGAAGTTGCCGCTCGGGTCCCAGGGCATCGCGGCGCGGTAGGGCTGCTCGTACACCCCGGCCACGCCCTCGGCCAGGACGTCGCCGCCGGTGCCCATCCTGATCAGCACCTGGTAGTCCCGGCCCATCGCCGGGACGTGCAGGAAGCCGAGCGCGTCGCCGGCCGCGTACGGCGCGGCGGGCGCGGCGCCGGGCGCCGGCGTCGCACCGGGCGACGCCGGTGCGGGGGCGGCGGTCGGGCCCGCGGCCCAGGCGCCGCGCAGCCGGTCGGCGGCCGCGGCCGCGGTGCGGTCGGCCTCCACGTTGGTCCACCACAGCGAGTAGGCCACGAACAGGCCCAGCACCAGCCCCAGGGTGATCAGCAGCTCGCCGAAGACGCCGAGCGCGGCCAGTGCCCGGCCCGGGCCGCGCCGGGCCGGCTCCGGGCCCTCCCCGGGCGGCGGGAAGGCCTCCTGCACCGGCTCGGCCGACTGCGCCGTCTCGTCCGTCATCTGCGCTGCTCCCCATCCGTGCCGGGCGGCCGGGCGACTACCCGCCGATCGCGGCCGGCTTGCCCTGACTGCGCGGCCGTTCCTCGGTCATCTTGCCAAAGACGATGAGGCGGAACTTCGAGGTGAACTCCGGGGTGCAGGTGGTCAGCGTGATGTACCGGCCGGGGCCCGCGTACCCGGCGCCGTTGGGCACCGGCTTGATCACGCTCACGTTGCTCGGGGAGGTCTCCGGGATGCCGCCGGTGATCTCGTAGGTGTAGTACGAGGTGGCGGTCTCCACCACGACCTTGTCGCCCTTGGCGAGCTGGTTGATGTACCGGAACGGCTCGCCGTGGGTGTTGCGGTGCGCGGCCAGCGCGAAGTTGCCCGACTTGTCGGCCGGCATGCCGGTGCCCGTGTAGTGGCCGACCAGGCCCTTGTCGAGCACCGCCGACTTGGAGGTGCCCTCGGCGATCGGGAACTTCAGGCCCAGCTTGGGCAGGTAGATGATGGCGAAGCCCTTGCCGGGCTCGAACACCTCCGGCTTGGCCGGGTCCGGGGCCGGCTGGCCGGGAGCCGGCGCCTGCGCGGCGTCGAACTGCTGCTCCAGCTGGTTGCGGGCGCCGCTGGCGGCCGCGTCGGCCTGCACGTTGGTCCACCACAGCTGGTAGGAGACGAACAGCAGCATCACGACGCCGAGCGTGATGCACAGCTCGCCCACCATGCGCGCGGCCACCACGGCCTTGGACTCCTTGGGGCGCGCCCGCCCGGCCGCGCGGCCGTTCGCCCGGCGCCGCCCGTTGCCGGAGCGCACCGAGGTGCGGCCCTGCGCGGCCCGCCGGCGCTCGGCCCGGCCGCCGGTCGGCGGGGCGGGCTCGGCGGCCGGCCCGGCCTCGAAGGCCGGCAGCCGCAGCTGGAGGGTCTGGTCGGGCAGCCACGGGTACTCCGGGCCGGACGCCCCGGGCTGCGCGGCCTGCTCGTAGACGCCCCAGGCGTCCTCGGGAGCGCCCGGGCCCTGCCGGTACGGCTCCTGACGGTGCGGCTCGGCGCCGGCGCCGCCCCCGTACGACCCGTCCCCGTACGGGGCACCGCCGAACTGGGCACCGCCGTACTGCTGCTGCACCTCGCCGTACTGCTGCGCCCCGTCGTACGGGCCCGCCTCCGGCTGGTAACGCCCCTCCGGACGCAGCGTGGTCACGCCGCTCAGCCCCGGCCGATCACCGGGGCGAGCCCGGCCGACCGGTCCACGGCCTGCGGGTGACCGCACTCGGCCAGCCAGTTCGCGAGCATCCGGTGCCCGCCCTCGGTGAGCACCGACTCGGGGTGGAACTGCACGCCCTCGACGGGCAGTTCACGGTGGCGGAGGCCCATGATCACACCGCTCCCGGTGCGCGCGGTGACGGCCAGCAGGTCGTCCGGCACGGTGTCCGGGTCGACCGCCAGCGAGTGGTAGCGGGTGGCGGTCAGCGGCGAGGGCAGTCCGGCGAACACTCCGCCGTCCTCGTGCTCGACCAGCGAGGTCTTGCCGTGCAGCAGCTCCGGCGCCCGGCCGACCACCGCGCCGTACGCCACCGCGATCGACTGCAGGCCCAGGCAGACGCCGAAGACCGGCAGCCCGATCCCCGCGCAGTGGTGCACCATCTCGATGCAGACCCCGGCCTCCTCGGGCGCGCCCGGGCCGGGGGAGAGCAGCACCCCGTCGAAGCCTTCGTCACCGGACCGGCGGACGGCGTGCCCGACGGTCACCTCGTCGTTGCGCACCACCTCGCAGGTGGCGCCGAGCTGGTACAGGTACTGGACCAGGTTGAAGACGAAACTGTCGTAGTTGTCGACGACCAGGATGCGGGGCGGGGTCGGCTGGGTGGTCATTCTCGCGTGGTCTCCGTGGGATGCGGGGCGGGGTCGACTGGGTGGAGGGGCCGGGCCGTCGGTTCAGCCGGCCGCGGCACCGTCGCCGCCGTCCACTGTGACGTCACCGAAGGGGAGCAACGGTTCCGCCCACGGGAAGACGTAGGTGAAGAGGAGGTAGACGATCCCGACGACGAGGAGCAGCGAGATGACGGCCCGGACCAGGGTGTTCCCCGGGAGATGACGCCAGATCCAGCCGTACATGGTGCTCCCTCGACGTAGCGGACTGGGGTCAAGAGTAGACCCGGGATCAACGGCCGGGAGGCCGGTCCCGTCACTGCTGTCCGCCGGCCGATCGCAGCTCGGTGGTGCCGGTGTAGCCGGGAAGGGTCAGGTCGCCGCTCTCCTGGACCTTCCAGCCGAGCCCGTACGCCTGGACGTACTGCAGGTAGTTGCGGATCGTCGGATCGGTGTCCACGGCCGCCCGCAGGGCGTCGGTCCGGCCCACCGCCCGGACCACGTAGGGCGGCGAGTAGACCCGGCCCTGGAGCAGCAGGGTGTTGCCGACGCAGCGGACGGCGCTGGTGGCGACCAGCCGCTGGTCCATCACCTGGACGCCCTCGGCGCCGCCCCGCCACAGCGCGTTGACCACCGCCTGGATGTCCTGCTGGTGGATGACCAGGTCGTTGACGCCGGGCTCCGGGACGTTCGGGATCCGCGCGGTGGCGTTCGGCGGGGCGTCGTTGAGGGTGACGGTCAGGCCGCCGCCCTGCAGCGGTTCCAGGGCCGCGCCGAGCCGCAGGCCGTCCATCCGGGCGGCGTCGGCGGGGTTGCGGCCCTGCTGGCCGGTGAGCTCCTGGGCGCGGGCCTGGAGGTCGCTGAGCTGGGCCTGGGCCTGCTGGTTCTGCGCGCTGCGCTGGCGTATCACGTCGCCGAGGCTGAGCAGCGAGTTGTCGGTCCGCAGGTCGGTGCCGCGGGCGGTCTGCGCGCTGATGTAGAAGAGCAGTCCGGCGAGCGCGAAGACGGCGCAGGTCAGGGCACGTCCGACAATTCGGGTGCGGGAGCGGCGGGTGGCGGTCGGCCGAGGGGGAATCGACAAATTAGGCACCGTACCCTTATCTCCTTAAGACCCGCCGAGCCACTACGCTAACGGACGCCGGTGGCGACTGCGGGAACGGTCCCCGTAGCGTTCCCCACAGCCCACCACCGCCGACTCGAACCCCCGCTGCACCTCTGCGCGGTCTCACAGCGCATCGACAGGAGAGCTCCTCGTGCCGAAGTCTCGACTCCGCAAGAAGTCCGACTACACCCCGCCGACCACGGCCGCCGCGGTGAAGATCAGTTCGGGCCGTAGTTGGGTCGCGCCGCTGATGCTGGCACTGTTCCTGATCGGCCTGGTGTGGATCGTCACCTACTACGTGACCAGCGGCAGCTACCCGATCGAGAGCTGGCGGAACTGGAACATCCTGGTGGGCTTCGGGTTCATCGCCGCGGGGTTCGGCGTCTCCACCCAGTGGAAGTGACCTCCCGCTCGTCCTGAGGCCCGCACCGGGCCTCCCCTCCCGCCGCTCCGGACCGCGTGACCCGGGGCGGCGGTCAGGCGTGTCCGGGCCCGGACGCCCATCCGATGCGCTATCCCGACAATCGGGTTGTCGCGCTTATCCACATGGTTATCCACAGTGGGGAAAAGTCTCCCCAGCCTGTGGATAACCAGGTGTCCGCGGACTGTCCACAGCTGTGCACAACTCCCCCGGTCCGGGGGAACCGCACAGCAGGACACGCGTAGAACAGCAGTTCACCACGGGGGCGCGGAACAGCCTGTGCACAACCCCGCACCCGCTGTGGACAACCCCCCGGCGGCGTCACGCGCCGTAGCGGGCCATCCCGATCATCACCATCGCCGCCACCACGGCCACCGCCCCCAGCACGGTCAGCGCCTGGAGCGGGCCGCGCCGCTCGCGCGGCGCGTACATCAGCCCGGCCGCCGTCAGGCCGCCCACGAAGAGGCCGCCGAGGTGCGCCCGCCAGTCGATCACGTCCGACCGGGCGAAGGTGATCACCAGGTTGAACACCAGGAAGGCCACCACCCAGGCCAGCGGTCCCCGGTCGCGCAGCCGCATCACCACCGTGGCGCCGATCAGGCCGAAGATCGCGCCGGAGGCGCCCACCGTCCGCAGGCCGTCGCCCGACACCAGGAAGGCCAGGGCGCTGCCGCCGAGTCCGGAGAGCAGGTAGAGGGCCAGGAAGCGCAGCCGGCCGAGCGCCTCCTCCAGCTCGGGGCCGAGCCGGAGCAGCACCAGCATGTTCAGGCCGACGTGCCACCACTGGAGGTGCAGGAAGGCGGCGGTCAGCAGGCGGTACCACTGGTCCGGGCCGGCGGCCACGCCCTCCGGCCCGCCGGCGACGCCCCGCCCGACGCTGTACAGCTCCCAGACCTGCCCGAGCCGCGGCGCGAGGACGTAGGCGGCCAGGACGAAGACCACCGCGTTGATCCCGACCAGCACCCTGGTGACCAGTGCGTCGCCCGCGCCCGGGGCCCCGCCGAACCGGGTGGTCGCCCGGCGCGCCCCCCGGTGCCCGTCCCCGACGCACCCGGGGCACTGGAAGCCCACCGCGGCGGGCACCATGCACTCCGGGCAGATCGGCCGGTCGCAGCGGGTGCAGCGGACGCCGGTGGCCGTCCCCGGGTGCCGGTAGCAGCAGCCCGTCGCGGCCTCCGGTGTCCGATCGTCCGGGAGCATCGGCGTTCCCCTTCCCGTGCGCTACCAGCGAGGCCGTCAGCCTACTGCCGGGGCTTCGCGCCCCGGGCGCCCCGAGGGCCGGTACCCGGGCCCCGCAGACGGCCCACTCCGGAGTGCCGGTGGACAAATCAGGATGCATGATCAGCATTCAGGTGGATATGTGCGTAAAGGACGCCACCCAGGAGGAGAGACTCGTGACCTTTTCGGACTCGGCTCGTGAGACGGCCACCAAGACCCGGGACACCGCCGCGCAGTTCGCGGACGGCGCGAGGCAACGCCTGGGCCCCGCCATGGACGCCCTCGGGCCGAAGGCCGCCCAGGCCGCCCAGGGCCTCCGCGTCCAGTACGACCGGCACCTCGCGCCGCAGTTCGGTCACCTCTTCGCCAGCCTGCCGCCGGAGGCCCAGAAGAGCACCCTGAAGGCCCTCCACCGGGCCCAGGAGGCCGCTCTGGCGGCCCGGCTGTCCGCCGCCCACGCCGCCGACCAGGCCCGCTCCACGGTCGGCCCCAGGGTCGCCCAGGCCGTCGAGGACGCCCGGGCCGTCGTCGTCCCGGTCGCCCAGGAGGCGCAGACCCGCGGCGCCGCCGCCTTCACCGCCCTGCAGGGCAACGTCACCTCGGCCGAGATCAGCGACCTCGCCGCCCGCAACGCCCGGCGCCGGCACCGCAACCGCTGCGCCACCGGGCTCGCCGTGGCCGGCGCGGTGGCGGTCGGCAGCGGCGTGCTGGCGTGGCAGTGGTGGCGCCGGCACAGCAACCCGGAGTGGCTGGTGGAGCCCCCGACCGGGGCGGCCGGCCGGCCGGCCGGCGCCCACGCGGCGGGCGGCGCGGGCCCGGCCGGGGTCACCGCCGCGGACGCCGCGAACGGCCCGGCGGTCACCCCGCCGGCTGCCGGCAACGGCAACGGCACCGGGGACGCCGAACCCGGCCCGCCGCCCGGCCGGCCCGCCGAGGACGACCGCCCCAAGCCGCACGACCCGCGCAAGCACCACTGACCGCCGCAACGGCCCCGCCCGACCGGCGGGGCCCGCCGGAACGCAGATCGGCCGCTGACCCGGATTCAGGTCAGCGGCCGATCTGCGTCACGACTGCGTGGAACTGTGGAGCATAGGAGACTCGAACTCCTGACATCTGCCTTGCAAAGGCAGCGCTCTACCAACTGAGCTAATGCCCCTCGTCAGGCACCGCGGGTGCCGACGGGCACTAGCGTACCGGGTTCCGGCGCGTTTCCCAGCGCCGTCCCCCCGGGCCGACCGGACCAGCCGCCGAGGCGGTGTCCGGGCGGTGCCTGGGGCGCGGCCGATCCGGTCGGGTGACCGGGCCGGCCGGCCCGGGAGGCGCGGTCGTGCGCCTCCGGAGATCGTCGATCGTCAGATCGTCCGGGCTCAGCGACCGGCCGGAACCGGGTCGGTGGCCTCGGTCCACAGGTCCTGCTCGGCGCGGTCCGCCTGGACCTGACGGTAGACAAAGAAGCCGCCGAGGGCGACCAGGGCGACCAGGAGAAGCTTCTTCACCGCGGGACCTCGTCCTTCTTGCGTTGGCGGACTCAGGAGCCGGTGCTCCGGCCGGAGTGACCGGGCCGACGAGTCCAGATGTGTTTCGAGCGCAAACGGGCTGTCGGGTGCCGGACCGCCCTTGCGGCCGATGATACACACCGGTGTCCCAATCGTGACCAGCCACCGCTGCGGCCAACCCGGGGGTCCGGGCCGAGGATTGACGCCGCACCTCCTGTCGTACCGGTCGGGCCGCCCGGACCGGGCCGGGCCGGGGAAACGCCGAGGGGCCCGGAGTGCTGCACTCCGGGCCCCTCGTGGAGGTGGGCCTAACAGGACTTGAACCTGTGGCCTCTTCCTTATCAGGGAAGCGCTCTAACCGTCTGAGCTATAGGCCCCTGCCACGCGGCAAAGGTTACCGGAACAACCGGCCGGCGGTGACATCCGGTCGAACCCCCGGCTCCGGCCGGCGTCCGCGCGGAACGCCGAAGGGCCCGGAGCACATGGCTCCGGACCCTTCGCGGTGGTGGGCCTAACAGGACTTGAACCTGTGGCCTCTTCCTTATCAGGGAAGCGCTCTAACCGTCTGAGCTATAGGCCCTTGCCGCACTGAAAGATTAGCGGACCGATGGCCGATCCCCCAAATCCGGGTCGGCGGGGGCCGCCGCGCGGACTCCCCCGACCAGCGGCGACGCCCCGACGGCCGGGCGGCCCAGCAGCCACTCCCCGCGGGTCGGCGGGAGTCCGGCCGCGCCCGCGTCGGTGCTGCGGACGGCGAGGACCTGGTTGACCCCGATCCGGTTCTGCTCGAAGGCGAGCGCGCTGGCGGCCATGTACAGCCGCCAGACCCGGGCCCGGCCGCGGCCGACCAGTCCGACCGCCTCCGTCCAGCGGGCCTCCAGGTTGGCCACCCACTCGCGCAGGGTCAGCCCGTAGTGCTCGCGCAGCGACTCGACGTCCCGGACCTCGAAGCCGGCCTCCTCCAGCCGGGCCACGGTGGAACCGACCGGGGAGAGCTCGCCGTCGGGGAAGACGTAGCGGTCGATGAAGGGACTGGGGCGGTAGGGCTCGCCGGGGTGGTCGGGGCGGCGGGCGATCTGGTGGTTGAGCAGCCGGCCGCCGGGCACCAGCAGCCGGTACAGGCCCTCGGCGTAGGCCCGGTACTGCACGGAGCCGACGTGCTCGGCCATCCCGATGCTGGAGATCGCGTCGAAGGGGCGGTCGGGGACCTCCCGGTAGTCCTGGAGCCGGACCTCCACCCGGTCGGCCAGACCGGCCTCCTCGACCCGGTGGCGGGCCAGCGCGACCTGTTCCCGGGAGATGGAGACGCCGACGGCGGTGACGCCGTAGTGCCGGGCCGCGTGCAGCAGCAGCGAGCCCCAGCCGCAGCCCACGTCCAGCAGGCGCATGCCGGGGCGCAGGCCGAGCTTGCGGCAGACCAGGTCGAGCTTGGCCTCCTGGGCGGCCTCCAGGCTCTTCGCCTCCGGCGTCCAGTAGGCGCACGAGTAGACCATCGAGGGGCCCAGCACGAGCCCGTAGAAGTCGTTGCCGACGTCGTAGTGGTGGCTGATGGCCGCGCGGTCCCTGCCCCGGCTGTGCAGCCGTCCGCGGGCCCGGCGGACCTCCTCCGGCGGCGGCGTCGGCTCCGGGCCGAGCGCCCCGGCCCGCAGCACGGCCGTCAGGGCGCGCCGGCCCGGCTCGCCGAGCACCTCGCCCGGGCCGAGCCGCAGCGTGCGGATCTCCGGGAGCTCGCCGAACCGGCCGACGGCCGAGAGCACCTCGTAGAGGTCGGAGTCGGGGGCGACCTCCAGGTCCCCCGCGACGTAGGCCCGGGCCAGGCCCAGCTCGCCCGGCTGCCAGAGCAGCCGGCGCAGCGCCCGGCGGTTGCGCAGGACCACGGTGGGGGCTCCCGGCGGCCCGGCCGCGCTGCCGTCCCAGACCTGCAGCCGCAGCGGTGCCGGCACCCCCAGCAGCCCCTCCACGGCCCCGACCAGTCGATCTGCGAGCTTCGCCACGTGCGCCTCCGTCCAGCCGTCCTGCGGAACGTCCTCCGGCCCGGTCGGGCGGACCGGGGGGCGGCCTGCGGCACTCCCAGACCTGGACCGGGCGGCGTCCAGCTAAACCCACCGCGGCCGGCCCGTTTCCGGGCGGCACGCCGCGGGCGGCCGGCTGTCACCCGAAATGCCGACGGGCCCCACAGGCTGGAACAGCCTGCGGGGCCCGGTCATTCCGTCCGTGGACGGCGGGCTGAGCCCGGATCAGGAACCGACCCGGGGTCAGTCCTCCTCGGCCAGCGTCAGCTCGATGCCGCCGGTGAAGCCGGCCGCCGCGTTGTAGATGAACGCCGAGAGCGTGGACAGCGCGGTCAGCAGCACGACGTCGACCACGGCGATCAGCGCGGTGAAGGTCATCACCTTGCCGAAGCCCACGTAGTCCATCAGGTTCAGGCCGCCGGTGCTGTCCGAGCCGGTGACGTCCTTCAGGGTCTTGGTCAGCGAGTCGAAGACGCCGAGCGAGTCGAGCGTCATCCACAGCACCGCCGCGGCCACGATGATGATGATCCCGACCGCCAGCGACAGCAGGAAGCTGACCTTCATCACGGACCACGGGTCGGCCTTGGTCACCCGCAGCCGGGCCTTGCGGGTCCGGCCGAGGCCGGGACCGGCGGCCGCGGGGGCCGCGGCCGGACGGCGCGCGGCGCCCGGGACGGGCGTGCCGCCGGGCGGGGTGGTGCCGCCGGTCCGGGTGCCCCGGGCCGGGGTCGGCTGCCCCTTGGCGTAGGTGGTCGGCTGCGAGAAGCCGCCCGAGCCGGGCGCCGGTGCGCTCGGCGGCGGGGGCGTCTGACCGCCGTAGGTCGCGCCGCCCTGGCCCGCTCCGCCCACCGGTGGCATCAGCGAGGTGGACGCGGCCGAGTGCTCGGCCGGCGGCTGGGGCACGCCGTACCCACCCCCGCCCTGCGCGCCCGGACGGCCGCCGGAGGGTCCTCCCGCAGCACCCGTGGCTCCACTCACCTGGTCCTCCCGCACTTCCCACCAGGGCGGCGGCACCGCCCTGCTTCGTCACTCGTCATCCAGCGCCCGGCGGGATTGCCCGGAACTGGTCGGCGACCGGAGCCGCCGCGTCCTCTCTCTGGACGCGACGGCGCCGGTCCGCGGTTCGGTTCAGGCCTCGGCGTCGCCGCCGGCCACCGTCTCCGTACCCTCGGCCGTCTCGGTGGACGCGGTGTCCGCGACCTCGTCCTCCGCCGTCTCCTCGTCCTCGGCCTCCGCGTTGCGGGCCATGCCCACGACCGCGTCGCGCTTTCCGAGGTTGATCAGTTGGACGCCCATGGTGTCACGTCCGGTTTCACGAACTTCGGAAACCCTGGTGCGGATCACCCCACCCGACAGGGTGATCGCCATGATCTCGTCGGTGTCGTCGACCACGAGCGCCCCGACCAGCGAGCCCCGGCCCTCGACGATCTTCGCCGCCTTGGTGCCGTAGCCGCCGCGTCCCTGGACACGGTACTCGTCCACGCCGGTGCGCTTGGCGTACCCGCCGTCGGTCGCGGTGAAGACGTACGTCCCCGGCCGGACGACGTTCATCGAGAGCATCTCGTCGTCCTCGCGGAAGGCCATGCCCTTGACGCCGGAGGTGGCGCGGCCGGTCGGCCGCAGGGCGTCGTCGGTCGCGGTGAAGCGGATCGACTGGGCCTTCTTGGAGACCAGCAGCAGGTCGTCCTCGGAGGAGACCAGCTCGGCGCCGATCAGCTCGTCGTCCCGGCCCTCGTCGTCCTGGCGCAGGTTGATCGCGATCAGGCCGCCGGAGCGCGGGGAGTCGTAGTCCTTCAGCGGGGACTTCTTCACCAGGCCGGCCCGGGTGGCGAGGACCAGGTACGGCTTGTCCTCGTACGTCCGGACGGCCATCACCTGGGCGATGTGCTCCTCCGGCTGGAAGGCCAGCAGGTTGGCGACGTGCTGGCCGCGGGCGTCGCGCCCGGCGTCCGGCAGCTCGTAGCCCTTGGCCCGGTAGACCCGGCCCTTGTTGGTGAAGAAGAGGATCCAGTTGTGGGTCGTCGTCACGAAGAAGTGGTCGACGATGTCGTCCTGCTTCAGCTGGGCACCGCGCACGCCCTTGCCGCCGCGCTTCTGCGAGCGGTAGAGGTCGGAGCGGGTCCGCTTGACGTAGCCGCCGCGGGTGATCGTGACGACGATGTCCTCCTCGGCGATGAGGTCCTCGATGGAGAGGTCGCCGTCGGAGGGGATGAGGGTGGAGCGCCGCTCGTCGCCGTACTTCTCGACGATCGCGGTGAGCTCCTCGGAGATGATCTCCCGCTGGCGGGTCGGCGAGGCCAGGATCGCGTTGTACTCGTCGATCTTGCGCTGCAGCTCGTCGTGCTCGTCGGTGATCCGCTGGCGCTCCAGGGCGGCCAGGCGGCGCAGCTGCATCTCCAGGATGGCGTTGGCCTGGAGCTCGTCGATCCCCAGCAGGCCCATCAGGCCGGTGCGGGCGGCGTCGGCGCTCGCCGAGGCCCGGATCAGCGCGATGACCTCGTCGATCACGTCCAGGGCGCGCAGCAGGGCGCGCAGGATGTGGGCGCGCTCCTCCGCCTTGCGCAGGCGGAAGGTGGTGCGCCGGACGATGACCTCGACCTGGTGGTTGACCCAGTGCCGGATGAAGGCGTCCAGCGCCAGCGTGCGCGGCACGCCGTCGACCAGGGCCAGCATGTTGGCGCCGAAGTTGGTCTGCAGCTCGGTGTGCTTGTACAGGTTGTTCAGCACGACCTTGGCGACGGCGTCGCGCTTGAGCACGACCACCAGGCGGGTGCCGGTGCGGGACGAGGACTCGTCGCGGACGTCGGCGATGCCGGCGATCTTGCCGTCCTTGACCAGGTCGGCGATCTTCAGCGCGAGGTTGTCCGGGTTGACCTGGTAGGGCAGCTCGGTGATGACCAGGCACTGGCGGCCCTGGATCTCCTCGACCTCGACCACGGCGCGCATGGTGACCGAACCGCGGCCGGTGCGGCAGTAGTCGTCGATCCCGCGGCGGCCGACGATCAGCGCGCCGGTGGGGAAGTCGGGGCCCTTGATCCGCTCGATCAGCGCCTCGAGCAGCTCCTCGTTGGAGGCGTCCGGGTGCTCCAGCGCCCAGAGCGCGCCGGAGGCGACCTCGCGCAGGTTGTGCGGCGGGATGTTGGTGGCCATGCCGACCGCGATGCCGGTGGCACCGTTGACCAGCAGGTTGGGGATGCGCGCGGGCAGGACGGTGGGCTCCTGCGAGCGGCCGTCGTAGTTGGCGGCGAAGTCGACGGTCTCCTCGTCGATGTCGCGCATCATCTCCATGGCCAGCGGCATCATCTTGCACTCGGTGTAGCGCATGGCCGCGGCCGGGTCGTTGCCCGGGGAGCCGAAGTTGCCGTTGCCGTCGACCAGCGGCATCCGCAGCGACCACGGCTGGGCCAGCCGGACCACGGTGTCGTAGATCGAGGTGTCGCCGTGCGGGTGGTAGTTGCCCATCACGTCGCCGACGACGCGGGCGCACTTGTAGTAGCCCTTCTCGGGGCGGTACCCGCCGTCGTACATCGCGTAGAGCACGCGTCGGTGCACCGGCTTGAGGCCGTCGCGGACCTCGGGGAGCGCCCGGCTGACGATCACGCTCATCGCGTAGTCGAGGTAGGACCGCTGCATCTCGGTCTCGAGCTCGACCGGCTCGATGCGCATCGTCGTCTGGGCGGTGGCCTCGGCGGCCTGGGGGGTCTCGGGCTGTTCGCCGTCGGGACGGTTGTCGTCGACCACTGGTGGTCAGTTTCCTTTCACGCGGACTGGTACGTGCTCGCTGCCGGGTCGGGCGGCGTCACACGTCCAGGAAGCGGACGTCCTTGGCGTTGCGCTGGATGAAGGAGCGGCGCGCCTCGACGTCCTCGCCCATCAGCACGGAGAACAGCTCGTCGGCACGGGCGGCGTCCTCCAGGGTGACCTGGAGCAGCAGCCGGTGCTCGGCGTCCATGGTGGTGACCCGGAGCTCCTCGGCGTTCATCTCGCCGAGACCCTTGAAGCGCTGGATCGCGTCGTCCTTGGGCAGCCGGCGCCCGGCCTCCACGCCGGCCGCGATGACCGCGTCGCGCTCGCGGTCGGAGTAGGCGTACTCGAAGTCGTCCTTGCCCCACTTGATCTTGTACAGCGGGGGCATGGCGAGGTACACGTAGCCGGACTCGACCAGCGGCCGCATGAAGCGGAACAGCAGGGTGAGCAGCAGGGTGCGGATGTGCTGTCCGTCGACGTCGGCGTCCGCCATCAGGACGATCTTGTGATAGCGGAGCTTGGCGTCGTCGTAGTCCTCCTGGATGCCGCAGCCGAAGGCCGAGATCAGCGCCTGGACCTCGGTGTTCTGCAGCACCTTGTCGATCCGGGCCTTCTCGACGTTCAGGATCTTGCCGCGGATCGGCAGGATGGCCTGGGTGCGCGGGTCGCGGCCCTGCTTGGCCGAGCCGCCGGCGGAGTCACCCTCGACGATGAAGATCTCGCACTCGGACGGGTCCTTGGACTGGCAGTCGGAGAGCTTGCCCGGCAGCGAGGCGGACTCCAGCAGGCCCTTGCGGCGCGTCAGGTCGCGGGCCTTGCGGGCGGCGACGCGCGCGGTGGCGGCCTGGATGGACTTGCGGATGATGTCCGCGGCCTCGTTGGGGTTGCGGTCCAGCCAGTCGTTGAGCTGCTCGTGGACGACCTTCTGGACGAAGGTCTTGGCCTCGGTGTTGCCCAGCTTGTCCTTGGTCTGGCCCTCGAACTGCGGCTCGCCGAGCTTGACCGAGATGATCGCGGTCAGGCCCTCGCGGATGTCCTCGCCGGAGAGGTTGTCGTCCTTCTCGCGGAGCAGCTTCTTGTCCCGCGCGTAGCGGTTGACCAGGCCGGTCAGCGCGGCGCGGAAGCCCTCCTCGTGGGTGCCGCCGCCGTGGGTGTGGATGGTGTTGGCGAAGCTGTAGACCCCCTCGGTGTACGAGGAGTTCCACTGCATCGCGACCTCCACCGAGATCGCCTTGTCCTTGTCCTCGGCCTCGAAGTCGATCACCGAGGGGTGGACGACCTCGCCCTTGCGGGAGTTGAGGTGGGCGACGAAGTCGGCGATGCCGCCGTCGTACTTGTACGTGACGGTGAGCGGCTTGCCGTCCTCGTCGACGTGCTCGGGGCGCTCGTCGGTCAGCGAGATCGACAGGCCCTTGTTGAGGAAGGCCATCTCCTGGAAGCGCCGGGAGAGCGTCTCGAAGGAGTAGACGGTGGTCTCGAAGATGTCGCCGTCCGCCCAGAAGGTCACCGTGGTGCCCGTCCGGTCGGTCTGCTCGCCCTTGACCAGGGGGGCGACCGGCGCGCCCATCTTGTAGTCCTGGGTCCAGATGTGGCCGTCCTTGTGGATCTCCACGGAGAGCCGGGTGGACAGCGCGTTCACCACGGAGACGCCGACGCCGTGCAGACCACCGGAGACCGCGTAGCCGCCGCCGCCGAACTTGCCGCCGGCGTGCAGGACCGTGAGCACGACCTCGACGGCGGGCTTGTCCTGACCGGGGACGATGTCCACCGGGATGCCTCGGCCGTTGTCGACGACGCGGATCGCACCGTCGGGCATGATCGTGACGTCGATGGTGTCGGCGTACCCCGCCATCGCCTCGTCGACGGAGTTGTCCACGACCTCCTGCACCAGGTGGTGCAGGCCGCGCTCGCCGGTGGAGCCGATGTACATGCCGGGGCGCTTGCGGACGGCGTCGAGGCCTTCCAGCACCTGGATGTTGCTACCGGTGTAGGAAGCCTGGTCGGTCTGGTCTGGGGTCTGGCTGGGGTTGCCGGAATCGGCCACGAAGCGCCCTCTCTGGCACAGCACGGGCCGCATTCCCGCCCCGTGCGGGCGAGCGTGCGACCACGGCGTTTCGACTCGGTTGCCACTAGCAACAGTGTTTGGCTCTCAGTCTACCGGTACGACTGACAGAGATGGGCGTTTGGCAGCCCTTGAAGGCAGATACGCCGCCCTGAATCCCCTCTGCACATGTCCCGATACTCGCCCCGGGGGCCCAGAGCGCCTGGAAGGGCTGTCAGGGGTTCCGGAAGATCGTGGTCCGGTCGGGGCCGGGCCGGCACCGGTCAGCCCCAGGTGTCGCCCGGCCCCTTGCTCCCCGGCGCCCGCAGCCGGCCGTAGCCGCGAGCGGGTGCCGCCGGGCCGAGGACCTTGATGGTGCGGACCGTGCCGTGCCCCAGCTCGTGGTTCAGACGGGCCACCAACTGCTTTGCCAGCCACCGTAGTTGGGTGGCCCATGCGGTGGAGTCGCACTGCACGGTGAGGACCGCGGCGGTGTCGTCGAAGGAGGAGGGGTGGCAGTGCGCGGCGATGTCCGGGCCGACGATCTGCGGCCAGCGGCCCATCACTCCGCCGACCGCGGCCGAGGACTCCCAGCCGCGCTCGGTCAGCAGCCGGTTCAGTGCCGCACCCAGCGGGACGGGGTCGCGGCCGTCCGAGCGGGCGCCGCTGCGCAGGCCGTACCGCTTCGCCTCGCGCTTCTCCCGCACCTGCTCGCCGCGCTGGCGGGCGTTGGCCCGGGCCGCCCGCAGCGCCGAGCGGGCGAGGTCGGCGCCGGTGGGCGCCGCGTCACCGGGCCCGGCGGGCCGCTGCTCCGCGGACTCGCTCACGGCGATCTCCTTTTCCCCAGCCTGTGGACAACGGTCGCGGTCGCGCGCCGATGAGCCGTCCAGCCTACGGGAGCGCGCGGGCCCGGGGGACGGGTGTGACGGGTGGGAACCGGACGGACGGGGGCGGCGGCCCGACCGGGCGGAGGGGGGCCGGGCGCTCGGGTGCCCGGACGAGCGGGCGTTCGGGCGGCCGGGCGGGCAGGCGGGCGGGTGCCCTAGGCGTCGATCCGGCGGACGGCGCCGTCGGCGACCGCGAACCGGGCACCGGCCAGCGCCTTCGGCACGTCCTCGGCGACCGCCGCGGTGACCAGCACCTGCTCGCCGTCGGCGACCAGCTCGGCCAGCCGGTCCCGGCGGGCGGCGTCCAGCTCGGCGAACACGTCGTCCAGGATCAGCACCGGCTCCCCGCCGTCGGCGCGCAGCAGCTCGTACGAGGCCAGCCGCAGCGCCAGCGCGAACGACCAGGACTCCCCGTGGCTGGCGTAGCCCTTGGCCGGCAGCGGGCCGAGCTTGAGCACCAGCTCGTCGCGGTGCGGGCCGACCAGGGTGATCCCGCGCTCGACCTCCTGCTTCCGGACCGCCTGCAGCGCCCCCAGCAGCTGTTCCTCGGCCTGCTCCCGGCTGGTCGGCAGCTCGCCCTCGAAGGAGCTGCGGTACTCCAGCGCGGTCTCCCCGCCGCCGGGCGCCAGCCGCCCGTAGGCGGCCGTCACCAGCGGCTGCAGCGCGGCCACCAGCTGGATCCGGAAGGCCGTCAGCTCGGCTCCGGCCCTGGCCAGGTGGCCGTCCCAGACCTCCAGGGTGGAGAGGTCGGCGCCCTTGCCGCCGCCGGCCCGGCGGGCCATCGCGGCGGTCTTCAGCAGGGCGTTGCGCTGCTTGAGCACGCGCTCGTAGTCCTGCCGGACCCCGGCCAGCCGGGGGGCCCGGGCGGTCAGCAGCTCGTCCAGGAAGCGGCGGCGCTCGCCCGGGTCGCCCTTGACGAGGCTGAGGTCCTCGGGGGCGAACAGCACGGTGCGCAGCAGGCCCAGCACGTCGCGCGGGCGGACGTTGTCGGAGCGGTTGATCCGGGCCCGGTTGGCCTTGCCGGGGGCGAGCTCCAGCTCGACCAGCGTGGAGCGGCCGCGGTCCACCACCGAGGTGCGGATCACCGCCCGCTCGGCGCCCAGCCGGATCAGCGGGGCGTCGGTGGCGACCCGGTGGCTGCCCAGGGTGGCGACGTAGCCGATCGCCTCGACCAGGTTGGTCTTGCCCTGGCCGTTGGGACCGACGAAGGCCGTCACGCCCGGGTCGAGGGGAACCTCGGCCAGGGTGTACGACCGGAAGTCGGCGAGCGACAGGTGCGCGACGTGCATGGCTGTGGACTGCGCTCGCCTTCTGTGGACGTGCCCGCCCGGGGGAGGGCCCCCGGGCGGCGCGTTTCCTGCTTACTTGGACTCGACCGCGTGGCCGCCGAACTGGTTGCGCAGCGCGGCGATCATCTTCATCTGCGGCGAGTCGTCCTGCCGGGAGGCGAAGCGCGCGAACAGCGAGGCGGTGATCGCCGGCAGCGGCACCGCGTGGTCGATCGCGGCCTCGACCGTCCAGCGGCCCTCGCCGGAGTCGGCGGCCCAGCCGCGCAGCTTGGCCAGGTGCTCGTCCTCGTCCAGGGCGCGGACGGCGAGGTCCAGCAGCCAGGAGCGGATGACGGTGCCCTCCTGCCAGCTGCGGAAGACCTCGCGCACGTCGGTGACCTCGGGGGCGGCCTCGAGCAGCTCCCAGCCCTCGGCGAAGGCCTGCATCATCGCGTACTCGATGCCGTTGTGGACCATCTTGGCGAAGTGGCCGGCGCCGACCGCGCCCGCGTGCACCGAGCCGAAGTCGCCCTCGGGCTTGAGCGCGTCGAAGACCGGCAGGACCTTGGCCACGTGCTCGGCGTCGCCGCCGTACATCAGGGCGTAGCCGTTCTCCAGGCCCCAGACGCCGCCGGAGACGCCGCAGTCCACGAAGCCGATGCCCTTGGCGGCCAGCGCCTCGGCGTGCTTGACGTCGTCGGTCCAGCGGGAGTTGCCGCCGTCGACGACCACGTCGCCGGGGGAGAGCAGCTCGGCGAGCTCGTCGACGGTCGCCTGGGTGGCGGCGCCGGCCGGGACCATCACCCAGACCACCCGGGGGCCCTCGAGCTTGGTGACGAGTTCCTGCAGGCTCTCGACGTCGGAGATGTCCGGGTTGCGGTCGTAGCCGATGACGGTGTGGCCGGCGCGGCGGATCCGCTCGCGCATGTTGCCGCCCATCTTGCCGAGACCGATGAGGCCGAGCTCCATGACCAAGTCCTTACCTGTGGTGACGTGCCTGCCGGCGGCGCCGTTGCCGCACGCCCCGAGCCTACGCGGTGGAGCGGTGCCGGCTCCTGGTGGTCGGGCCGACCGGGGGAGACGTCCACAGGCTGTGCACAGCGGGTGTGCACAGCCTGTGGATCCCGCGCGGGCGGGCTCAGCCGCAGAGTCAGCCGGAGAGGCGGACCGGCATGATCAGGTACTGGTACGCCCGGTCCTCCTCGGCGTCCACCGAGGCCTTGCCGCTGAGCAGGGCGGGCTTGGTCGGGGTGGTGAAGCTGAGCTGGGCGTAGGCGGAGTCGATGGCCTTGAGGCCCTCCTCCAGGTAGCCCGGGTTGAAGGCGATCGAGATGTCGTCGCCCTCGAGGTCGGCGTCGATCCGCTCGGTGGCCTGGGCGTCGTCGCCCGAGCCCGCCTCCAGGGTCAGCACGCCCTGCTCGAAGCTGAGCCGGACCGGGGTGTTGCGCTCGGCGACCAGCGAGACGCGCTTGAGCGCCTCCAGGAAGGGCTGCGTCTGGATCGCGGCGACGGCGCTGAACTCGGTCGGGAAGAGGCTGCGGAACTTGGGGAACTCGCCCTCCAGCAGCCGGGTGGTGGTCCGGCGGCCGGCGCCCTCGAAGCCGATCAGGCCCTCGCCCGCGCCGCCCGAGGACAGCGCGATCGAGACGTTGTCGCCGCTGCCCAGGGACTTGGCGATGTCCTGCAGGGTCTTCGCCGGCACCAGGGCGACGGCGGAGATGTCCGACTGCTCGGGCTTCCACAGCAGCTCGCGGACCGCGAAGCGGTAGCGGTCGGTGGCGGCCAGGGTGATCCGGTCGCCCTCGATCTCGACCCGCACACCGGTGAGCACCGGGAGGGTGTCGTCACGGCCGGCGGCCACCGCGGCCTGGCTGACCGCGGAGGCGAAGACGTCGCCGGAGACGGTGCCGGTGGCGGTGGGCATCTGGGGCAGTGCCGGGTACTCGTCCACCGGGAGGGTGGGGAGGGTGAAGCGCGAGCTGCCGCAGACCACGCTGACCCGCTGGCCGTCGGTGGAGATCTCCACAGGCCTGTTGGGGAGGTTCCGCGAGATGTCGTTCAGCAGGCGGCCGGAGACCAGCACGGTGCCGGCCTCCTCGATGTCCGCCTCCAGCTCGACCCGGGCCGAGACCTCGTAGTCGAAGCCGGACAGCGCCAGGCTGCCGTCCTGCGCCGTCAGCAGCAGGCCGGCCAGCACCGGCACCGGCGGCCGTGCCGGGAGGCTGCGGGCAGCCCAGGCCACCGCCTCCGCGAGGACGTCACGCTCCACCCGGAACTTCACCGGTAACCGCCTCCTGGATCGAGCGCTCCCGCTCGCACTCTGGTTCGTCTGATCTTGATCGTCGGTCTGGCTGTCCGCCGAGCTCTGCCACTCCGCTTCCAGTCGCCGAGGACAGTCTGACGTACTCCGCCGACAGACGGGGCAGACGGGCGGAAGCAACCCGAACAGATGTCGGGGCGCGGTTGTCCACAGATTCGGGGCCCACCCACTTTCAAGCGAGTCGATGGGTCTAAATGTGTAGTGGTAGTAGTAGGGCCTGTGGAAACCGTGGATAACCCCGTTTCCGCAGGTCAAGGCCCGTTTTTTGTCCACAGTGCGTGTGGACGGCGGCTGTGGACGGACAGGGCCCGCTGTGGACAGCGGAGCGTTACCCACAGGGCACGTTGGGTATCCACAGGTTATCCCCAGGGCTTTCCCCAGATCCGGGCCCGGTTATCCACGGGCCTCGGTCAACTTCACGTGACGCCTTTCACACCAGGGTATGAACGGAGCCCCACGGTTGTCGAACTGTGGACCGCGCTGTGGACAACCTGGGGATAACCGGGGTGCCCCTGGGGACAACCGGTGGATAACCCGAACGGCCCACTGGCGGCCCGTCAATTGTCCACACCCTGTGGATAACCGTTGTGCACAAGTCCACAGGCACCTGACCTGCGCGGAAGAGCGTAGCGGTGACGGAGCTGTGGACGAATTCTGGATAACTCCGGACTCCCCGGCCTGTGGACCACGGGGACGGCTCCCACCCTGTGGACAACTGCCCTGCGCGGCCCCGGTTTTCGAATCACCGGTCAGATGTTCGGCGCTGGCTGTGGACTGGTGGAGCGTCCGTCGTGGACAACCCTGCCCAGCCGGTGCCCGGCGCACACCTGTGGATATGCGGAAAGGGCGTCAGGATCGCTCCTGACGCCCTTTCCCGGGGGTGGCCGGGCGGCCGGCCCCGGCTAGCTCTTGATGCGGTTGGTCAGCTCGGTGACCTGGTTGTAGATCGACCGGCGCTCGGCCATCAGCGAGCGGATCTTGCGGTCGGCGTGCATCACCGTGGTGTGGTCGCGCCCGCCGAACTGGGCACCGATCTTCGGCAGCGAGAGGTCGGTCAGCTCCCGGCACAGGTACATCGCGATCTGCCGCGCGGTCACCAGCACCCGGCTGCGCGAGGAACCGCAGAGGTCGTCCACGCCGAGTCCGAAGTACGCGGCGGTCTGCTGCATGATGACCTGCGCGGTGATCTCCGGCCCGGCGTCCTCGTCCCCGCCCGGGATCAGGTCCTTGAGGACGATCCCGGCCAACTCCAGGTCCACCGGCGCCCGGTTGAGGTTGGCGAAGGCGGTGACCCGGATCAGGGCGCCCTCCAACTCCCGGATGTTGCGGGTGATCCGGGACGCGATGAACTCCAACACGTCGGCCGGCGCGTTGAGTTGCTCCTGGATCGCCTTCTTGCGCAGGATCGCGATCCGGGTCTCCAGCTCCGGCGGGGTGACGTCGGTGATCAGACCCCACTCGAAGCGGTTGCGCAGCCGGTCCTCCAGCGTGGTCAGCAGCTTGGGCGGCCGGTCCGAGGAGAGGACGATCTGCTTGTTCGCGTTGTGCAGGGTGTTGAAGGTGTGGAAGAACTCCTCCTGCGTGGACTCCTTGCTCGCCAGGAACTGGACGTCGTCCACCAGCAGGATGTCCATGTCCCGGTAGCGGCGGCGGAAGGTGTCCGCCTTGCCGTCCCGGATCGAGTTGATGAACTCGTTGGTGAACTCCTCCGAGGACACGTAGCGCACCCGGGTCCCCGGGAAGAGGCTGCGCGAGTAGTGCCCGATGGCGTGCAGCAGGTGGGTCTTGCCCAGCCCGGACTCGCCGTAGATGAAGAGCGGGTTGTACGCCTTGGCCGGGGCCTCGGCGACGGCCACCGCCGCGGCGTGCGCGAAGCGGTTGCTCGCGCCGATCACGAAGGTGTCGAAGAGGTACTTGGGGTTCAGCCGGGCGGCCGGCTCGTCCTTGCGCGAGCCGCCGGCCGGGGGAGCGCCGGGCGGGGCGGGCACGCCGGGGACGGCGGGGCGCTCGGTGGCGCGCTCCGGCGCGGACTTCTCCGCGGGGCGGCCGCCGGCCGGGCGGGCCCCCGGGCCCCGGCGACCGGCGCCGGCCCGGGGCTGCTCGTTCGGGCCGGGGCCGTAGGCGCCGCCGAACAGGTCGCCCTGGGTGGTCGCGGGCGGGCCGGGCAGCGGGCGGGGTGCGGGCCGGCCCGCCGGCTCCTCGGGCTGGCGGTAACCGGGCGGCTGCTCCTGGTACCCGTGCTCGGGGTAGCCGCCGCCCTGCTCCTGGTAGCCGCCCTGCTCGGGGTAGCCGGACCAGGCCGGGCCGGGGCCCGGGCCGCCGTAGGGCGCGGGGCGCTGCTCGTAGCCGCCGGTGTCGTAGCGGGGCCGCTCGTAGTCCTGCTCGTAGGGCTGCTGGTAGCCCTGGCCGTCGTAGCCGCCGTCGTCCTCTTCCTCCGCGGACGGGCCGGGGTACGGCTCGGCCGGGGCCTGGGCGGGCGGCGCGGGGGTGGTCGGCACGGCGTTGGCGTCGACCATCACGGCGATCCGGACCGGACGGCTGAGCTCGCGGCTGAGGGCCTCGGTGAGCTGCGGCAGCAGCCGGCCCTCCAGCACCTGCTTGGCCCGCTCGTTCGGGGTCGCCAGCAGGGCGGTGTCGTGCATCATCCACATCGGCTGGGTGCGCTGCACCCACTGCTTGTCCATCTCCCCGACGTCAGGGTCGCTGACCAGCCGCTCGACGACCCTCGCCCAGACCGGGACGAGGTCGCTGTTGACATCAGCCACTGGTGCACGCTTTCTCGGTTCCCCGCGGCTCCAGCAGGGGGGTGGTGGATCAGGAGACAGTGGATCGGCGGGCCCGTCTCCGGCGGACCGACCCCAGGAAGAACAAACCAGACAAGTCCTGCAACGGTAGTCAGCGAACAGAGCCGGATCAAGTCGTTGTCCACAGGCTGTGGGCAAAGGGGGGCGGGGGTGCGTCGGAGCGGGCCGCGCCCCGGGGGCCGGTTTGACCCCCGTGCCCCGTCCCGCGTACCGTAACCAGGTCGAGTTGTCGATGGCCGCTGCCGCATGTCCGCGGGTCCACCCGCTCCATAAGGCGCGCAGCACGGGCGCCGTGGATTGCCCCGAACCCCAGCCGAACTGGGGTGATGGGGCCGGATTTCCGAATCAGGGGAGATCACGCGGACGCACGGTGACGGCCAAGCGATTCCCCGTCATCCTACGATTCACCTCAGGAGCCCCCGAGTGAGCAAGCGCACCTTCCAGCCGAACAACCGTCGTCGCGCGAAGACCCACGGCTTCCGGCTGCGTATGCGTACCCGCGCCGGCCGCGCCATCCTGGCCGCCCGCCGTGGCAAGGGCCGCGCCAGCCTGTCCGCCTGATCCGCACCAGAGTCTGTTGTGCTGCCCTCCGAGAATCGGCTGCGGCGGCGCCAGGACTTCGCGACCGCAGTGAAACGCGGTCGCCGGGCCGGCCGGCCCCTTCTGGTCGTCCATCTCAGCAGAGACGGTGACCCCAAGGGGCAGGTCGACCGGACCAGCGACTCCCGCCCGCACGTCGCCGAGGGGACTCCTTCGGCGCGTGCGGGTTTCGTCGTGAGCAAGGCCGTCGGCCCGGCGGTCGTCCGCAACCTGGTCAAGCGCCGGCTGCGGCACCTCGTTCGTGATCGTCTCATCAGGCTGCCCGCCGGTAGCCTGATAGTGGTGCGTGCGCTGCCCCAGGCCGCGACCGCCTCGTACCAGGACCTCGAACGTGACCTGGACGCGGCGCTGAAGCGGTTGCTGAAGGCGGAGCCCGCCATGACGGCGCCGACGGGAGCAGGGCGATGAAGTACCTGCTGATGGGTCTGATCAGGGTCTACCAGTGGACCATCAGCCCACTGCTCGGTCCGGTCTGCCGTTACTACCCCTCCTGCTCGCACTACGGCTACGAGGCCGTGAAGGTGCACGGGGCGGTCAAGGGCGGCGGTCTGACCGCCTGGCGCATCCTGCGTTGCAATCCGTGGACGCCCGGTGGGGTCGATCACGTCCCGCCGCGCAGGCATCCGGTGTGGCACCGGCGGCTGCGAGACTGGCTGAACAGCCGGTCCGCCACCGGACAGCCGGTGACCACCACCCCCGCCGGTCCGGACCCCGAGGGCCCGGCGACCATTGGCCCCGAGGGGCCAATCCACATGTCCAAGGAGCCTGACCGGTGACCTTCTCCTTCCTGAATCCCCTGTACACAGCGGTGTCCTGGATCATCGTCCAGTTCCACTCGCTGTACAGCCACATCTTCGACCCGGACGGTGGCTGGGCCTGGGGTCTGGCCATCGCCTCGATGGTGGTCGTCATCCGGATCTGCCTGATCCCGCTCTTCGTGAAGCAGATCAAGGCGACCCGGGCCATGCAGGCGATCCAGCCGAAGATGAAGGCCATCCAGGAGCGCTACAAGAACGACCGGCAGCGCCAGTCCGAAGAGATGATGAAGCTGTACAAGGAGGCGGGTACCAACCCGTTCTCCAGCTGCCTTCCCATCATCGTCCAGGCGCCGTTCTTCACCGCCCTCTACGGTGTGCTCGCCAAGGTCGCGAAGAACGAGCCGATCGGCGTCATCCACGGCGACCTGCTGGTGAGCGCCGGCAAGGCGCACATCTTCGGCGCCCCGCTGTCCGCGACCTTCCTGGGCAGCACGGAGACCAGCGTCAAGATCGTCACCGCGGTGATGATCATCCTGATGTCGCTGTCGCAGTTCATCACCCAGCGCCAGCTGATGACCAAGAACGTCGACCTCACGGTGAAGACGCCGTTCATGCAGCAGCAGAAGATGCTGATGTACGTCTTCCCGATCATGTTCGCCGTGATGGGCATCAACTTCCCCGTCGGTGTCCTGGTCTACTGGCTGACCACCAACGTCTGGTCCATGGGCCAGCAGCTGATCGTCATCCACAACAACCCGACCCCGGGCAGCAAGGCGTGGGCCGAGCGCCAGGAGCGGCTGAAGAAGGCCGGCCGGCTCAACCCGGACGGCACGGAGATCAAGGGCGCGCTCTGGGGCATGCTGCCCCCGTCGAAGGCCGCCGTGAGCGCCGCCTCGGCCGCGGCCGCGGTGGTGGAGGAGTCCGCCCAGGCCCGCCGCCAGCAGCCCCGCAAGCAGACCAAGGCGCAGCGCCAGCAGGGCGGCCACCAGCCGGCCGCCGACCTGACCAAGGACACCCCGGCCGAGGAGCCCGCGGACGCCGTTCCGGCCGACGCGGCCGCCGAGCCGGCGCCCGCCCAGCAGGGCACGGCCAAGTCCGGCGGTGCCAAGCCGGCCGCCGGCCGCCAGCAGGGCGCCCGGCAGCAGCCGAAGCGCGGTGGCGGCCAGCGGCCGAAGAAGAAGTCCTGACCCGGACCGCACGCAGAGCTTCGTCCCCGGCCCACCTACCCGGGCCCATCTCCGAAGGAGTCCATCAGTGACGGAAGGCACCACCTCCGCCGTCGAGGCCGAGGCCGCCGCCAGCGCCGACGAGAACCTCATCGCCCGACTGGAGCAGGAGGGCGACATCGCGGCGGACTACCTGGAGGGTCTGCTCGACATCGCCGACCTCGACGGTGACATCGACATGGACGTCGAGGGCGACCGCGCCCTGGTCTCCATCGTCGGTGACGGCAACGACCGCGCGCTGCAGCGCCTGGTCGGCCAGGACGGCGAGGTGCTGGAGGCGCTGCAGGAGCTGACCCGGTTGGCTGTCCACCGGGAGACCGGCGAGCGCAGCCGCCTCATGCTGGACATTGCCGGCTTCCGGGCCCGCAAGCGGTCCGAGCTGGCCACGATCGGCGCTCAGGCCGCCGAGCAGGCGAAGAGCACGGGCGAGCAGGTCAAGCTGCGGCCGATGACGCCGTTCGAGCGCAAGGTCGTCCACGACGCGGTCGCGGCGGCGGGTCTGCGCAGCGAGTCCGAGGGCGAGGAGCCCCAGCGGTGCGTGGTCGTGCTCCCGGCCTGAGCCGGCGGCACGACGACCGGCCGCCGAGGCGGCCGGTGGGTTCACCGGACGCGACCCCGTCCGCCTCGTGCGGGCGGGGTCGTCGTCCCTTCGCGGGGCCCGGGCCCGGCGCGAGATGTTTCACGTGAAACGGTGTGGAGAGCGGGTCGGTGGATCCGGGGATCGGAGAGGTCGAGATGGACACGGAGAACGCGGCCGACGGCCGGCCGGGGGCGGCTGACGTGGATCCGGCCGCCACGGGCCCGGACGCCGGGGCGGCGGACGTGCCCGAGCTGGCCGAGGCGCCCGCCGTCGCGCGGGAGGTCTTCGGCGACCGCTACGACGCCGCGGTCCGCTACACGGAGCTGCTGGCGACCGCGGGCGTGCGCCGCGGGCTGATCGGGCCGCGCGAGGTGCCCCGGCTCTGGGACCGGCACGTCCTGAACTGCGCGGTGCTCGCCGAGCTGCTGCCGCCCGGCTCCACCCTCTGCGACGTCGGCTCCGGCGCCGGCCTGCCGGGCATCCCGGTGGCACTGGCCCGGCCGGACGTCTCGGTCACGCTGCTGGAGCCGCTGCTGCGCCGGACCACCTTCCTGGAGGAGGTCGTCCGGGAGCTGGGCCTGGAGAACGTCACCGTGCTGCGCGGCCGCGCCGAGGAGATGGTCGGCAAGCTCGCGGTGGACGTGGTGACCGCCCGGGCCGTGGCGCCGCTGGACCGGCTGGCCGGCTGGGGGCTGCCGCTGCTGCGTCCGCACGGGCAGATGCTGGCGCTCAAGGGCGACAGCGCGGAGCAGGAGCTGGCCGACTCGCGGGCCGGGCTGACCAAGCTGGGCGCGGTCGAGTGGAGCGTCATCGCCGTCGGCGAGGGCACCCTGGAGACCTCCACCCGGGTGGTCCAGGTCAAGGCGGGGGAGAGCCCCGGCGGGGTGAAGGCCGCCACCCGGCGGGCCAAGGCGGCCCGGGCCGGGCGGACCGCGGGCGCGGCCCGGACGGGCGAGCGCGGCCGGAGCGGGCGGCGCCGCGGCCGCTGAGCCGGCCGGGCCCCGACACCTCCGCCGACGGGCGGGCACTTCCCCGGAGGGGGGAGCGCCCGCCCGTCGGCGTTCCGGTGACCGTGCGGGGGACGGCGGGTCGACGGCAGGACATCGGAGTGTCGCAACGTCAGATTTCCGACATAGCGGGCATGGTGTTTCACGTGAAACGTCGATCCTTGCTATCCGACAGTCTCGATCTGCGGCTTCGCCGCGGCCTCGGCCTCTTCCGGGCGGCGACTGTTGCCGCTCCGGTTTCACGTGAAACACTGACCCCCATGCAGGACTCGGAGACCGTCGACCAGATCGACGACACGCCCATCGCGCGGGCTGCCCAGGCTGCGGTCCAGGCGATCGGCCGAGCGGGTGAGGGCCTGCCCCGCCCCGCCGCCACCCGGGTGATCGTGGTCGCGAACCAGAAGGGCGGGGTGGGCAAGACCACCACCACCGTCAACATGGCCGCCTCGCTCGCCATGCACGGACTGCGCGTCCTGGTCGTCGACCTCGACCCGCAGGGCAACGCCTCCACCGCCCTCGGCATCGACCACCACGCCGAGGTGCCGTCCATCTACGACGTCCTGGTCGAGGGCAAGCCGCTGGCCGACGTGGTCCAGCCGGTGGTGGACGTGGAGGGACTGTTCTGCGTCCCCGCGACCATCGACCTGGCCGGCGCCGAGATCGAGCTGGTCTCCCTGGTGGCCCGGGAGAGCAGGCTGCAGCGCGCCATCGCCGCCTACGAGCAGCCGCTCGACTACATCCTGATCGACTGCCCGCCCTCGCTGGGCCTGCTGACCGTGAACGCCCTGGTGGCCGGCCAGGAGGTGCTGATCCCGATCCAGTGCGAGTACTACGCGCTGGAGGGCCTGGGGCAGCTGCTGCGCAACGTCGAGCTGGTGCGCGCCCACCTCAACCCGGCGCTGCACGTCTCGACCATCCTGCTCACCATGTACGACGCCCGGACGAGGCTGGCCGCCCAGGTCGCCGAGGAGGTCCGGACCCACTTCCAGCAGGAGGTGCTGAGCACGGCGATCCCGCGCTCGGTGCGCATCTCCGAGGCGCCCAGCTACGGTCAGACCGTGCTCACCTACGACCCGGGTTCGACCGGGGCGCTCTCCTACCTGGAGGCGGCGCGCGAACTCGCGCTGCGCGCGGTGAGCGCCGGAGGCGGCACACTGGTGGGCCAGCAGCGGGACGGCCAGCCGGGGCACGGAGCCCCGGTGGCACAGCACGGTACGACGGAGGGTCATCGGTGAGTGCGCGCAGGGGTCTGGGACGGGGGCTCGGGGCGCTGATCCCGGCCGTCACGCCGGCGGCGAACGGGACGGCACAGCCCGTGGAGGCCGCGCCCGTACCGGCCCCGGTGGCGGCCACCGGCACGGTGTCGCCGGTCGCGGTGCCGGTGCTGCCGACCGGTCGGGGCACGGTGGCGGCCAAGGCCGCCGCGGAGAGCCTGCGGGAGCAGGCCGACCGTGAGGCCGAGCTGGCCGAGGTCGCCGGGGCGCGCTTCGCCGAGCTGCCGCTGGACGCGATCCGTCCGAACCCGCGCCAGCCGCGTGAGGTCTTCGACGAGGACAAGCTCGCCGAGCTGGTCGCCTCCATCAGGGAGGTCGGCCTGCTGCAGCCGGTCGTGGTGCGCCAGGTCGGTGCCGAGCGCTTCGAGCTCATCATGGGCGAGCGCCGCTGGCGGGCCTCCCGGGAGGCGGGCCTGGAGCGGATCCCGGCGATCGTCCGGGCCACCGAGGACGACAAGCTGCTGCTGGACGCCCTGCTGGAGAACCTGCACCGGGCCGAGCTGAACCCGCTGGAGGAGGCCGCGGCCTACGACCAGCTGCTGCGGGACTTCTCCTGCACCCACGACGAGCTGGCCGACCGGATCGGCCGCTCGCGCGTCCACGTCTCCAACACGCTGCGGCTGCTGAAGCTCCCGCCGGCCGTGCAGAGCCGGGTCGCCGCCGGGGTGCTGACGGCCGGGCACGCCCGGGCGCTGCTCGGCGTGCCGGACCGCGAGCGGCAGGAGGAGCTGGCCAAGCGGATCAACGCGGAGGGACTCTCGGTGCGGACCACCGAGGAGATCGTCCGGATGATGGCCCAGGAGGAGAAGCCGAAGCGCCAGGCGCCGAAGGCGGGCAGGATCCTCTCGCCGGCCTTCAACGACCTCGCGAGCCGGCTCTCGGACCGCTTCGAGACCCGGGTGAAGGTCGAGGTGTCGCAGCGCGGCGGGAAGCTGGGCAAGGGCAAGGTGGTGCTGGAGTTCGGTTCGGTGGACGACCTCAACCGGATCCTGGACAGCCTGGCCCCGGGCGAGGACGGTCTGCGGCTGTCGCAGGGCTGAGCCGGGCCGAGGACGGAAACCCGATGGGTGCGTGTCCCACGTGAGCGCCGTTTCACGTGAAACACGCACCCGTCGGCGTTTCCGGAGGCATGCTCGACCCGTGACGTGGAGGAGGAGGTGCGGGGCATGGGACGCCGGATCGCTCCGCTGACGCTGGACAACCTCGCCGACCTGCCGACCACCTGCCGCTCCTGCGTGTTCTGGGAGCTGGACCCGGTCAGCGGGCGGGCGGCGGTGGAGTCCGGAAAGCCGGAGCCGGAGAAGGAGGGCTGGATCTCCGCGGTCCTGCTGGAGTGGGGGTCCTGCGGCCGGATCGTCTACGTGGACGACCAGCCGGCCGGCTTCGTGCTCTACGCGCCGCCCGCCTACGTCCCGCGGTCGCAGTCCTTCCCGACCAGTCCGGTGTCACCGGACGCCGTTCAGCTGATGGTCAGCCGGGTGCTGCCGGGGTACCAGCGGCAGGGGCTCGGCCGGGTGCTGGTGCAGACGGTGGCCAAGGACCTGCTGGGCCGCGGGGTGCGGGCGATCGAGGCCTTCGGCTCGGCCGGGCCCGATCCGGTCAGCTGCGTGTTGCCGGCCGACCACCTGCTCGCGGTCGGCTTCAAGACCGTCCGGCCGCACCACCGCTACCCGCGGCTGCGGCTGGAGGCGCGCTCCACGGTCTCCTGGAGGGGCGACGTGGAGGGGGCGCTGGAGCGCCTGCTCGGGGGAGCGCGCAAGGAGCCGGCACTGCGACCGTTCTGACGCCGCCCGGGGCCCTCACCGGGCCCGGGGGCGGAGCCGGGACGGGCCGGTACGACAGCGGCGGGGCCGGAATGACGACGGCGGGGCTCCCCACTCGGGGAGCCCCGCCGTCGTGCGGTTGTCGACCGGTGGACCTAGATGAGGCCGTCCAGCTCGCGCAGCAGCGCGGCCTTCGGACGGGCACCGGTGATGGACTTCACCGGCTCGCCGCCCTTGTAGAGGATCAGGGTCGGGATCGAGATCACGCCGTACTGGGCGGCGGTCGCCTGGTTGGCGTCCACGTCCAGCTTGGCGATGGTCAGCTTGTCGCCGTGCTCGGCCGCGATCTCGTCGAGGATCGGGGCGACCTGGCGGCACGGGCCGCACCAGGTGGCCCAGAAGTCGACCAGGACGGGCTTGTCGCTGTCCAGGACGTCGGCCTTGAACGTCGCGTCGGTGACGGTGGTGGTGGCGCCGGCCACGGGAACTCCTCGGGTTCGGACGGAGGGGGGCTGCTGCCGGGTCAACAACGGGTGGGCCCGTTCTGTTTCCGCCCGGCGGGGCGGGGGTGTTCCACGTGGAACACCCCCGCGGGGGGATCGGTCGGTGGCGAGGGGGTCAGACCGCGACGGCGGCGGCCTTGGCCTCCAGGTCGTCCAGCGCGGCGAGGTAGCGCTCGGCGTCCAGGGCGGCGGAGCATCCGGTGCCGGAGGCCGTGATGGCCTGGCGGTAGGTGTGGTCCACGACGTCGCCGGCGCCGAAGACGCCCGGGACGTTGGTCCGGGTGGAGGGGGCCTCGACCTTGAGGTAGCCCTCGGCGTCGAGGTCCAGCTGGCCCTTGAAGAGCTCGGTGCGCGGGTCGTGGCCGATCGCGATGAACAGGCCGGTGACTGGCAGCTCGCGGGTCTCGCCCGTGGTGGTGTCGCGCAGGGTGACGCCGGTCAGCTTCGGGTCGCCGTGGATGGCCTCGACCGCGCTGTCCCACTCGAAGCGGATCTTCTCGTCGGCGAAGGCGCGCTCCTGCATCGCCTTGGAGGCGCGCAGGGTGTCCCGGCGGTGGATGATCGTGACGCTCTTGGCGAAGCGGGAGAGGAAGGTCGCCTCCTCCAGGGCGGTGTCGCCGCCGCCGACCACCGCGATGTCCTGGTCGCGGAAGAAGAAGCCGTCGCAGGTGGCGCACCAGGAGACGCCGCGCCCGGAGAGCCGGTCCTCGTTCGGCAGGTCCAGCTTGCGGTGCTGGGAGCCGGTGGTGACGATCACGGCGCGCGCCTTGTGGACGTTGCCCTCGGAGTCGGTGACGGTCTTGACGTCACCGGTGAGGTCGACGGCGACGATGTCGTCCGGGATCAGCTCGGCGCCGAAGCGCTCGGCCTGCGCCCGCATGTTGTCCATCAGCTCGGGGCCCATGATGCCGTCCCGGAAGCCCGGGAAGTTCTCGACCTCGGTGGTGTTCATCAGCGCGCCGCCGGCGGTGACGGCGCCCTCGAAGACCAGCGGCTTGAGGGAGGCCCGGGCCGTGTAGAGCGCGGCCGTGTAGCCGGCCGGGCCGGAACCGATGATGATCACGTTACGGACGTCGCTCACTGCATCTCCTGGTTCGCATCGCGACCCGCGCTAGGTGCGGGGAGGGCGGTCCTGCTCCGCCGCCCGGGACAACGACTGACCAGTGTCTCGCATTCCCAGGCGGATCAGTACCAGGTGCCCGCACTGTGGGAGCGGCGTGCCGCCCCGGTCGTCGATCGCATGGGAACCGCCGGGCAGCTGCCGGGCCGGGGCGGGCAGGCGCCGTGACCGGGGCCGTGACCGGGCGCGGTGGCAGCGGGGCGGAGCGGGGTCAGCGGATCGGGACGGTGCGCTGCAGGACGACCGGGCCGCAGTCGGGGGAGCGCAGGTAGACGTCGGCGAAGCCGGGCCGACCGGGTGACGGGTAGACCAGGAGATCCACCGGGGCGCCCGCGTAGCTGCCGTGGTCGGTGGCCAGCGGGGTGCCCGCCGCGGGGGCTGGGCAGCCGGACGGGGAGGCGGAGCCGGAGCCCTGGGCGGGGAGCTCCTGCTGCCCCTCGGCGGGCAGCTCGGCGGAGGGCTTGCCCGGCCCGCTCGGGAGCAGGCCGGGGGCGCTGCCGGAGCCGGCCAGCAGCTGCTGGACCTGTGCGGCGAGCTGGTCCTCCCGGTAGACCGGCCCGGCGCTCGCGGCGTGGCCGCTGCGGGGGCTCTGCGGGGCGGCGGTCGTCGCGGGGCCCGCGGCGGTGACGCTCGGGCCCCGGTCGGCCCGGTCGGAGGGCAGCAACAGGGCTGCGCCCAGGCCGATCGCGGCCAGTGCGGCGGCCGCGCCGAGCAGCAGGCGGGCCCGCCGCCGGCGCCGGGTCCGGGGCCGGCCCGGGCCGGTGGGCGCGGCGGACCGGGCGGGCGGCGCCGGCCGGGCCGCGGCGGATGGCGTGGCGGACGGCGTGGCGGACGGTGCCGCGGGGGGCGTCGCGGGAGGGGCCGCCGGGGTGGCTCGGTGGGCGTCCGGCCGGGCTGTCCGTGCCGGGTCGGCGGCGGCGGCCAGCGCGGCGTCCAGCCGGGCGGCGACGTCGGCGGGCATCGGCGGGGCCTCGACGGCACCCAGCAGCGCCTGGACCTCGCCCAGCGCCTCGACCGTCCCGCGGCACTCGGCGCAGCCGTCCAGGTGCCGCTGCAGGGCCTCGGCGACGTCGGCGGACTCGACCAGTCCTTCCGCGAGGTCGGCGAGCTCGTCGATCTCGGGGTGGGCTCCGGCGGGCCCGGAGGAGGAGAGGTGGGCCGTCATCGCGTGCTCGCGTCCCCTTCCAGAATCGTCCGGCCGGTGCCGGGGCCTGTCCCTGTGACGGTGCGGGGGCCCGTCGGGTTCCCCGGGGCGCCGCGCCGGGGTGGCGGGGCCGAGCTCGGACCGTCCGGTGTTTCACGTGAAACGTCCGGCCCGCCCGCGTTCTCCCGCAGGTGGCGGACGAGCGGGAGCAGCCGGGCCCGGCCGCGCGCGCAGCGGCTCTTCACAGTGCCCACCGGGACGCCCAGCAGCTCGGCGGCCTCGGCCACCGGGTAGCCCTGCATGTCGACCAGGACCAGCGCGGCCCGCTGCTCGGCGGGCAGTTCGGCGAGCGCCGCGGTCACCTCGCGGTGCACCTCGGCCCGGACCACCGGCGAGTCGGCCGGCTCCGAGGCGCCGACCAGGGTGTCCAGGCGCTGCGGGTCCTCGTCGAGCGGGGTGGTGCGCCGGGTGGCGCTGCGCCGGGCCCGGTCCAGGCAGGCGTTGACCACGATCCGGTGCAGCCAGGTGGTGACGGCCGAGCGCCCCTGGAAGCCGGGGGCGGCGCGGAAGGCGGAGACCAGGGCGTCCTGGAGGGCGTCGGCGGCCTCCTCGCGGTCGCCTAGGGTGCGCAGTGCGACCGCCCAGAGGCGGTCCCGGTGGCGGTTCACCAGGAGGCCGAAGGCCTCCCGGTCCCCGGCGACGTGCCGGGCGAGCAGCGCCGCGTCGTCGTCCGCCACTGTCACCCCTTGCCCCCTGCCGTCGTCGCGCTGCGCGGGCGTGCGGTCAGCCGAAGACCTTGACCTCGGCGATCTGCCCGCGCCACTTGCCTTCCGTATCCTTCGGCAGACTGGTCAGCCAGATCAAGAGATAACGCGTGTTCGCCGGGTTGCCCAGGGTGAAGTCGGCCGTGGTGCCGGACTGCTTGTCGAGCACCGTGAAGGCCTCGGGCTGGGCCCCGGTCGGGTTGGCGGCGGCCTGGGCACCGGGGATCCGGAGCTCGGCCGTGGTGGTGCCGACGAACTGGACGCTCACCGAGCTGACCGACTGCTGCGAGCCCAGGTCGATGAGCAGGCCGGTGCCGTCCTTGAGCGGGGGCTTGGGACCGAAGGGGTCGAAGTACTGCTTGGTCGACCAGGCCGTGGTTGGGTCGCCGTCGAAGGCCTTCGGCAGCAGGTAGGTCGACTCCGGGGAGTCGCCCCGGGGGTTGTAGGAGATCGCTTCCTTGACGGGGATCGGCGTCGGTGCGTGCGTCGCCTTCTGGGCCGTCGGCGCGGCGCTGCTGGCGGTGGGCAGCGGGGAGGCCACGGCGCCGTTGTTGTTGCGCATGGCGTCGACGAACTGCCACGAGGCGAGGCCGATGGCGCCCAGCGCGACCGTCCAGGCGGTGGCCTTGACCACCCGGCGCAGCCGCCGCCGGGTGCGGCGGGCGGCGGTCGGCCGGGAGGAGGGCGGCAGCGGGGCGACCGCCGGGTCGGCGACCCGGGAGGGGTTGGGCGCGGTGGGCAGGGAGTGGGTGTTGTGCCGGGGCGGGGCCGGGTAGGCGGGCAGCTCCGGCTCGGGCTGACGGATCCGGGGCATCAGCGAGATCGCCCGGGCCAGCTCCTCCGGGGTGGTGATCGGCGCGGCGTGGTGCGGCGGGTGGTCGAACAGGGCCCTGGCGGCGAGCTCGGACAGGCCCTTGTGGACGCCGGCCCGGACCTGGTCCGGCGCGACGTTCTGGAGGCCCTTGGGGAGCCCCTGGAGGTCGTAGCGGTCCTCGGGGTAGGGCCAGCGGTGGGTGAGCGCGGCGAACAGCAGCGCGCCGATCGCACGGGTGTCGGCGCGCTGGGCGTCGTCGGTGTCGTCGTCGGCGGGGAGCCCGCGCAGCGCGGCGTCCACGGCGATGCCGTTGATCCGGTACTGGCCGCTGTCGGTGCGCAGCACGCAGCGCGGGGTGAGCCGCAGGTGGGCCTGGCCGCGCCGGTGGGCGGCCGCGACGGCGTCGGTGACCTGGCGGACCATCTGGTACGCCTCGTGCGGCTCCATCGGGCCGTCGGCGAGCAGCTTGGCCAGGTCGGAGGCGTGCGGCAGCCACTCCCGCACGACGTAGACCAGCTCGCCCTCCTGGACGGCGTCCAGGACCTGCACGAAGCGCGGGTCGCCCAGCAGGGCCGCGGACTTGGCGGCGGCCAGCACCTTGCGCGCCCGCTGGTGCCCGGAGGCCATCAGGTGGACGCCGACGGCGCGGCGCAGCTTCTCGTCGACGGCGCGCCAGCTGCTGAAGGTCTCGGTCTGGGAGATGCACTCCTCCAGCCGGTACCGGTGGCCGATCATGTCGCCGCTGTGCCGCAGCGGCGCGGGGAGGGTGCGGGGGAGGGTGGCGGTGTCGCGCGGGTCGACGGTGGGCTGCGGGTCGGTGGGGCGGCGCCGGGCGGCGGCCGGTTCGGCGGGGGCGGGCTTGCTCCGGGGGGTGCCGGCGGCCAGTTCGGCGGCGATCTCCCGGACGGAGAGCGGAGCGGTGATCTCCGAGGTCTCCTCCCCGGCGGGGGCGGCCGGGCTGTCCGGCCCGTCGTCCGAGTCGTCCGGGGCGTCGTCCGGGGCCGTGTCGCCGGCCTCCCGGTCGGTGCCCGCGGGGGAGTCCGGGGAGGGGGCGTCGGCGGCGCCCGCCGGGGCGGTCTTCCCGCCCGCGAGCCGGTCGATCGCCGCGGCCAGTGCGGCCTCGTCCGCCGCCGCGTCAGCTGCTGACGTGTCGACGACCGCCTTGGTGCCATCAGCCACCGTGGTCCTGCCTCCCCTTGTGTCGCCCCGGCCTGAGAGAGTCGCTGGAGCCCGCGGGTTGGGGGCCCCGTGCTCCAGGACAATTGTGCCCACTCTTCTCCACCGAGTACGACCTCTGAGGGGTCCGCTCGGTTGCACGATGGTGGAGAGATGTGGTGCAGATCCGACACCGGGCCGCCATCTCGCGGGCCCGGTGGGGCGGGGTGCGGAGGGCGGACCGACGGCGGCCGGACGGGCGGCGGGGGCGGTGCCCCCGGTTGACGCCCGGTCAGGGCGCCCGCTCGTCCGGCCGGTTGGTGCGACGGTCAGCGGCCCAGTCGGCCGCGGACCATGCCGAGCATGGCGTTGAGTTCCTCGATCCGCAGGCGTTTCGCGATGAACACAAAAACCACCATCTGGAGACCGCCGGCCAGCAGCACCGAGAGCACGCTGCCCGACCAGCCGCCGAGCACCCGCTGCACCGCCAGGCTGACGCCGAGGCCGATCACCGCGGCCGGCACGCAGGCGGCGGCCAGCCGGCTGTAGGTCTTGCCGATCCGCTTGGTGTCCAGGCCGCCGATCTTCTTCTTCAGCTTCGGCAGCGCGACCGTGACGCCGACCGCGTAGGCCAGGCCGTAGCCGAAGGCCATGCCGATCACGGTCCACTGGGCGGGCAGGGCGAACCAGCAGACGAGCGAGAAGCCGGCCTGGCAGACCGCCACCCAGACGGTGTTGGAGAACGGCGTCCGGGTGTCCTCGTAGGCGTAGAAGCCGCGCAGCATCACGTACTGGGCCGAGTACGGGATCAGCCCGAGCGCGAAGGCCGAGAGCATCAGGCCGACGTTGGTCGCGTCGTCCAGGGCCGTCGTGCTGCCGCCGACCGCGTAGATCGTGCGGCCGATCGCCGGGCCGAGCGACAGGAACAGGAAGGCGCCCGGGACGACCGCCACCGCGGTGGTGCGCAGCCCGTACGACAGGTCGTCGCGGACGGCGCCGGCGTCCTCGTCGGCCGCCGCCCGGGAGAGCCGCGGGAGCACCGCGCTCATGATCGAGACGGTGATGACGGCCTGCGGGAGCTGCCAGATCAGCAGGGCGTTGGAGAAGGCCGAGAGGCCGACACCGCCGTGGCCGCTCTTCTCCGCGGCGCTTCCGGCGGCGGTGGCCAGCTGGGTGATCACCAGGTAGCCGGCCTGGTTGGCGAGCACGAAGAAGAAGGTCCACTTGGCCAGCCGGGCGGCCTTGCCCAGGCCGTGGCCGCGCCAGTCGAAGCGGGGCCGGAAGCGGAACTCGGCGGCCCGCAGGTACGGGATCATCGCCAGGGACTGGACGACGAGGCCGAGCAGGGTGCCGAGGCCGAGCAGCCGGACGCCCTCGGGGGAGATCGTCTCGGGGGTCACCTGGGTGCCGCCGAAGCCGCCGTACACCCAGATGTAGGCGCCGAAGGTGAAGATCACCACGACGTTGTTGAGGACCGGGGTCCACATCATCGCGCCGAACCGGCCGCGGGCGTTCAGGATCTGGCCCATCACGACGTGGACGCCCATGAAGAAGATCGTGGGCAGGCAGTACCGGGCCAGCGCCACCGTGGTGTCGGCGCGGGCCGCGTTCTCCATCATCGGGTGCGCGATCAGCTGCACCAGGAGGGGCGCCCCGAGCACGGCCAGGAAGGCCACGCCGCCGAGTCCGACCATCACCAGGGTGAGCAGCCGGTTGGCGTAGGCGGTGCCGCCGTCCTCGTCGTTCTTCATGCTGCGCACCAGCTGCGGCACGAAGACCGCGTTCAGCGCGCCGCCGCCGATCAGGATGTACAGCAGGGTCGGCAGGGTGTTCGCGGCGTTGTACGAGTCACCCATCGTGACGACGCCGATGGCCGCGGTGATCACCATGGTGCGGACGAAGCCGGTGCCGCGGGAGACCAGCGTGCCCGCCGCCATGATCGCGCTGGAGTTGAGCAGGTTGGCGACCTTGCCGCCGCCGGCCGCCGGGGCGGGAGCGGTCGTCTGCGCCTGCTGCGCGGCGTGCTCCTCGGCGACGATGTCCGCCAGCGGCTCCACCGCCGGCGGCACCGCGACGGCGGCCACCTGCATGGTGGCCTCCTCCTCGGAGAGCGGCGGGTCGAACTCGATCGGGGGCACGAAGGGGCGGTGACCGTCCGGTCCGCCGTGCGGCGGCTGCTGCCCCGGGTAGCCGCCCGCCGGCGGGTACGGCGCGGGGGCGGTCGGCGGCGTGCCGAAGGGCGGCACGTGGCCGGCCGACGGGGCCGCCGACGGGGCCGGGGCGGGCTGGGGCGCCGGCGGCTGGGCGGCCGCCGGCGCCTGGGGCGCGCCGAACAGCGCGTCCACGCCGACGTACTCGGTGGTCTCGCTGTCCCAGGCCGAGTGCGCGGGGCCGGGCTCCCACTGCGGCCGGGGCTGCTCGGCGGCACCCCAGCGGTCGCCGCCGGCCGGGGCGTGCGGCTCCTGCCAGGCGGGCTGCGCAGGGGTGTCCCAGCCGGGCTGCACGGGCGGCACGGGGGCCGTGAACGGCGCCGGCGCCACCGGCGTCGGGTAGCCGCCGCCCTGCGGCGGCAGCTGCGGCGGAACGTCGTACGCGGTGGCCTGCGGCTGCGGTGCGGCGGGCCGGTCGGCCCGCAGGCCGTACGGGTCAGGACCGTCCTGCGGGTTGCCGTACGCGTCGGCCGCGTACGGGTCCTGGGCGTAGGTGTCGGCCACGTACCAGTCGCCGGACGGCGACTCGGCACCCGGCCGGCTCTCACCGCGGCCCGGGGGCCGCTCCTCGCTGCGCCCGGTCATGTCACCTCTTCGCTGTCGTGGGGGAGGCCGGCCCGGCGTTGCGGGGGGTCGGCGGTATCAAGGACCAACCTTCTCATCACTGGCGGCCCGATCCCGGCCATCCGCGCTGCTGCCGCGCGGTGTCCGCGCCGGCCCGTCACCGGTGGTGTCCTGGTCGGCGGCGTCCTCCGGGTGGCCCCCGGCTCCGGATCCGGCGCCGGTACCGTCCGCGGCGTCGTCCGCGGTCCCGTCCCCGGCCGGCTCCCGGGCGGCGCCGGCCGCCGGGCCCTCCACCGGCTGGTCGCCGTCGGCGTGCGGCTGCCCGGCGCGCCGCTTGCGCTGGCGGACGAAGCGCAGCGCGGCCAGCAGCAGCAGGACGGCGGCGCCCGCGAAGACGTAGAGCACCCCGTTGGTCACCGAGGTGACCTCGACCCGGAAGTTCTGCTCGTCGCCGTACTTCTCCGCGTTGGGGCCGGTGGTCCACAGCTGGGCGGTCATGGTGACCGGCCCGTTGTTGTGGGCCTCGGCCTGGAAGCGGAGGGTGATGCTGGCCGAGGCGGGGATGACCAGCTGCTCCTCGGTCTTCACCTTCAGCCGGTTCGGCTGGGTGGAGGTGAGCACCAGCTTGAGGTTGGTGACCGGCTGGGTGAGGTCGTTGCGGACGCTGACCTGCAGCAGGCCGGTGTCGCCGGAGAGGGTGACCGCGCTCTTCTGCGGCACCCGGACGGCCTCGATCAGTTCGTTCAGGTACACGGCGACGCCGGCGCGGTAGGCCGCCCCGGACGGTGCCTCGGCGCGCCACTCGGTGGACAGCGAGCGGACCATCGCGGCGCTGAAGGGGCCGCGCACCCGCTGCGGCAGGGTGAGCACCCGCATCAGCATGTCCAGGTTGTGCTGGATCCCGTCGGTGCTGGTCAGGGCTGCGGCGGGGAGTTCCGAGGCACGGGCCCGGGTCGGGTAGTCGGTGGCGGGGGGCACGGCCGTGGTGGCCTTCTGGTCCGCCGGGCCCTGGGCCAGGGTGTCCAGCTTGACCGGCGCCAGCCACTTGTCGGACGCCGCGGACAGGGCGCTCGCCAGCGCCTTGGCGGTGTTCACGGTCAGGTCGCGCGGCGGCATCACCAGCAGTCCGCGCTGGTTCTGCGGCTGCTCGTGGGTGATCGTGTAGGTCTCGGCGAGGAAGCGCTGGACGGCCAGGGTCTGCGCCTGCGGGGTGCCGAGGTCGCCCTGGAACAGCCCGGAGACCGTCTCGTCGGCGACCACCGCGTTCTGCCCGTTGCCGATCGGCCGCACCGCGGACGGCGTGTAGGTCATCGAGTCCGGCTCCGGCATGCTCGCGCCGTTGACCAGGACCAGGCCGCTGCCGGACTGCTGGGCGACGCCGGCGATCTGCTGGTCCAGGTAGCCCTGGTACGGCCAGGCCACGTCCGAGCGGGTGTCCACGGACAGCCGGCCCTCGACGGTCAGCCGGCCGGCGGTCGCCGCCTTGCCCAGGGCGGTGCCCATGCCGGCCAGGTCCGCGCCGTTGTGCGCGATCGAGGCGAGGTCCGGGTCGGCGTACGGCAGTGACACCACCTGGGAGCCCTGCTTGGCGACGGCCGCCCGCAGCTTGTCCAGCCAGGCCGTGGCGGCCGCGGAGCCGGTTCCGAGGAAGGTGTTGTCCTCCTTGGCGGGCTTGCCGTCGGCGCCCGGCTTCTGCACCCGGTACGGCTTGGTCATCGCGAAGGCGGTGTCCAGCAGGTCCGGGTCGACCACCCAGGTCAGCCCGTTCAGCTTGGCGCCGGTGTCCACCAGCTCGTAGAGCCGGCCGCCCGGGGCGAACTCGGCGGCCAGGCTGTCGTCCCGCAGCACCGGGACGGTCTGGTCGTTCTCGGCGTAGGTCTGCGCGGCCAGGACGGGCGCGTGCACCAGCGGCCAGAGCGTGGTGACCCTGGTCGGCTGGGCCTCGGCGGCGCCGCCCGGGTTGTACGGCAGGAAGGTCCGGGCGATGCCCAGGGCGCGCTCGCGCGGGTTGTCCGCGGTGGCGCCCCAGGCGTCCACCGCGAGCTCGTAGACGCCGCTCTCGGACATCCCGAGCTCGTTCACCGCGACGCCCAGGGTGTACGGCTGGCTCTGACCGGGGCCGAGCGGGGGCAGGGCGAACTGCGGGCTGTCCAGCTCCACGCCGTCCTGACCGGTCGGGACGGTCCGGCCGGCCACCAGGGACAGGTCGTTGCGCCGCTGCAGCGGCTTGCCCGAGTTGGGTTTGCGGACGGCCGCGTGGGCGTCCTTGAGCGCCGCCTTGCCGGCGTTGGTGACGTGCCCGGTGATGGTGACCACGCCGTTCGGGGCGGCCACCTGCGGCGTCATCGACTCGATGGTCATCACCACCGGGGACTCGGCCGAGACGCCGCTGTCCGCGGCCGGCCGGACGTTGCCGCCCGCGGGCAGCGCGGTGGCCGGGGCGGCCGCCGCGAACAGGGTCAGGGCGGCCCCGCAGGCGGCGGCGAGCCGACGGGCCGCGCGGCGCGCGCGCGTCCCGGGCCCGGGCCCCCCGGCGGGGTCGTCGGCCCGTCCAGACTGTCGGTGCGCCCCCAGGCCCGAGTGCCGTGCCGGCTCACTCACTCGTTCCGCCCTCGCCGTTCTCGATCGCTCGCTGCTGATGCTGTTCGCATGACGCTCTTCGCCTGACGCTCTTCGCCGCGTTGGTGCCGCGGATGCCCGACCGGTTCCGGCGCTCTGCTCCGCCGGTCGCGGTGGCACGCGACACCGCATCCCCAGTCCGGTGCCCGAACCCGTCCACCGGCATGGTAACGATGCAGCCCGGGATGCAGTGTTGCGGGCCTTGGGGTGAGACGCCCAAAACGCGCGGGCGGTTGACCTTCCGGGGCACGTACCCTTGTGAGCCGTGTCCACTGCCAATGAGTCCACCGCGCGCACCGACCGTTCCAGCACCGCCGTGCAGGCCGTCCCAGGCCTGAGCGAGGCCCAGACGATGGGGCTGCAAGAGCTGCTGCGGGTGTCGCCGGTCGCCGACGAGATCGCCCGCCGGTTCCAGGCGGCCGGTCACCGGCTGGCCCTGGTCGGCGGCTCGGTGCGGGACGCCCTGCTCGGCCGGCTCGGCAACGACCTGGACTTCACCACGGACGCCCGACCGGAGCAGGTGCTGAAGCTGGTCAGGGGCTGGGCGGACGCGGTCTGGGACGTCGGCATCGCCTTCGGCACCGTGGGCGCCCGCAAGGACACCCCCCAGGGCTCCTTCCTGATCGAGATCACCACCTACCGCTGCGAGGCGTACGACCGGACGTCCCGCAAGCCCGAGGTCACCTACGGCGACACCATCGAGGAGGACCTGGTCCGCCGGGACTTCACGGTCAACGCGATGGCGGTCGACCTGCCCGGCCGCGGCTTCGTGGACCCGCACCACGGCCTGGAGGACCTGGAGGCCCGGGTGCTGCGCACCCCCGCCACCCCCGAGGAGTCCTTCTCCGACGACCCGCTGCGGATGATGCGCGCGGCCCGGTTCGCCGCCCAGCTCGACTTCGACCCGGCCCCCGAGGTCGTCGCGGCGATGACCGCGATGGCCGAGCGGATCGCCATCGTCTCCGCCGAGCGGGTCCAGGCCGAGCTGAACAAGCTGCTGCTCGCCAAGCACCCGGTCAAGGGCCTGCGGCTGCTGGTCGACACCGGCCTGGCCGACCACGTGCTGCCCGAGCTGCCCGCGCTTCGGCTGGAGCGCGACGAGCACCACCGGCACAAGGACGTCTACGAGCACTCGCTGACCGTCCTGGAGCAGGCCGTCGACCTGGAGCAGGAGGGCCCGGACCTCACCCTGCGGCTGGCCGCACTGCTGCACGACATCGGCAAGCCGCGCACCCGCCGGTTCGAGTCGGACGGCCGGGTCTCCTTCCACCACCACGAGGTGGTCGGCGCGAAGATGACCCGCAAGCGGATGCGCGAGCTCAAGTACTCCAAGGAGCTCACCGAGGACGTCTCGCGCCTGGTCGAGCTGCACCTGCGCTTCCACGGCTACGGCGGCGGCGAGTGGACGGACTCCGCGGTGCGCCGCTACGTCACCGACGCCGGCCCGCTCCTGGAGCGCCTGCACAAGCTCACCCGCTCCGACTGCACCACCCGCAACCGCAAGAAGGCGGCGGCGCTGTCGCGCACCTACGACGGCCTGGAGGAGCGGATCACCGAGCTCAAGGCGCGGGAGGAGCTGGACGCCGTCCGCCCGGCGCTGGACGGCAACCAGATCATGGAGCTGCTCGACCTCAAGCCCGGGCCGCAGGTCGGCAGGGCCTACAAGCACATGCTCGAGCTCCGGCTGGAGCACGGCCCGATGGAGCACGACGAGGCGGTCGCCGCGCTGCGCGCCTGGTGGGCGGCGCAGCAGGGCTGAGCACGCCGGAGGGGGCGGCCCCGGCCGCGGCCGGAGCCGCCCCCTCCGGGCGGGTGCCCGTCAGCCGTTGACGCTCTGCAGGCAGAGCACGTAGCTCAGCGCCGTCAGGTTGGAGTAGGTGCGGGTGTAGGTGCTGTCCGACTTCGGCTGCTTCTCGCAGACCTTGTCGTCGGAGGTGGCGAAGTACTTCCAGACCACCTTGTACTGGGCGCGGGAGTCGCTGCAGGGCAGCATGGTGATCTTCGGGCTGGCGTCGTGGGTGGCGCCGGTGCCGTTCTCGTTGCGCAGGCAGTCGCCGATCTTGGCGTCGTCGATGCCGTCCGGAGTGGCGCTGGGGGTGGCCACCGGCGGGAGCGTGAACGTCGGCGTGGGCACCGGCCGCGGGGTGTACGTCGGCAGCGGCGGCGGCGAGAAGGTGGTCACCGGGGGCACCGTCACCGTGGGCACCGAGACCGGCGTGACCGGGTCGTCCTTCTTGGGGCCGAGCACCCCGGTGGCGGCCAGCACGATCGTCAGGACCAGCGACAGCGGCAGCAGCAGCGCCAGCATGTGCGGCCGCCGGGTCAGCGGGACGCCGGGGTCGAGCTGCGGTCCGTGGCTGCCCGGGACGGGGTACGGCAGCTGCTTGACCCGGCCGTTGGGGATCAGGTTCAGCAGCAGGGTGATCGGGGCCAGCAGCACCGAGACCGGGCTCCACCAGCCCTGGACCAGGGTGCGGGCGGACATGTCGCGCACCGTCGCCGTCCCGCAGGTGCGGCAGAACGGGCCGGACATCCGCAGCATCCGGTAGGCCAGGACCAGGCCCTGGTGGCCGCGGACGGTGGTGTCCACGGCCGGGAATCCGCCGCAGAAGCGGCAGGTGGGCCCGTCCTGCGGCCCGGGCTGCGGGTACCCGTAGCCGTAGCCGGGCGCGGACTGCTGGGGGTAGCCGTACGCCTGGTCGGGCGGCGGCGGGGCGGCCGGGTAGCCGTAGCCGGGCGGGCCCGACGGCGGGGGTGGCGGAGTCGGCTGGCCGTACGGGTTACCGGTGGCGTACGGGTTGCCGTCGTTGGGCGGCTGCGCGCCGTACGGCATCTGGGGCGGCGGAACGGACAAGAGGTCCCCCGGGGACGGTGGTGGCGGAGAGGTCAGGACTTCCCGACCGGCGGGGTGCCGGTGCGGGCCAGCGGGCCGAGGCAGAGCACGTACCGCTTCTTGTTCCAGCGGCGTCCGCTCTTGCCCGACACGGCACTGGTGGTCTGCGGCGTCTGCTTGCAGCGGTTCACGTCGGTGGTGTTGTCGAACGTCGACAGGACGCGGTAATTCGCTTTGGAGTCAGTGCACTTGGCGATCTCGACGTCGCGTGAACCGCTCACCTTGACGCAGTCGCCGGGCTTGGCGCTGCTGACGCTCGGACCGCTCACGAAGTAGCCGACGGCCAGGGCGATGCAGCCGCCGACCAGCCCGACGGCCTTCAGCTTGGCCTTGGTCCCGCGCTTCTTGGCGGGTGCCGCGGGGGCCTGGCCGGCCGGTCCGGGCTGCGGGTACCCGTAGGGCCCGGCGGGGGGCTGCTGCCCGTACGGCGGCTGGGCGCCGGGCTGCGGCGGGCCGTACCCCGGGGGCGGCCCGTAGCCGGGCGCGGGCTGCGGCGGGGCCGGCTGCGGGTACCCGTACGGCCCCGCGGGCGGCTGCTGTCCGTACCCGGGCTGCGGCGGCCCGTAGGCCGGCTGAGGCTGGCCGTACGCCGGCGGCGGCCCGTACGGGTTGGGCGGTGTGCTCATCAGTTCGTCCCCCGAGACCGAGTGCTGTCGCTCCGACAGGTCTGACGTACCTTAGCGACTCGCTCGGACGCCGTCGGTCCCGAGGGCCCGGGGGGGTCAGGAGGACGGGCCGCCGGGGAGGGGCTCGTCCCGCCGGGCGGCGCGCAGGTAGAGGGCCGCGGAGATCGCGTACACCGCGGACACCCCGCCGACCACCGCGACCGAGCGGCCGGACAGCGGCAGCACCAGCGCGGTGACCAGGGCGGCCGCCACGAAGGCCACGTTGAACAGCACGTCGTAGATGGCGAACACCCGGCCGCGGTACTCGTCCTCGACCGACTCCTGGACCACCGTGTCGGCACAGATCTTGGTGCCCTGGGTGACCACCCCGAGCAGCAGCGCCGCGACCAGGCAGGGCACCAGGGAGAAGCTCAGGCCGAGCGCCGGGACGAAGACCACCGGCGCCGCGAGGCAGACCGTCATCCAGCCGGCCAGTCCGAGCCGGCGGGTGCACCAGGGGCTGATCACCGCGGCGATGAAGAACCCGGCGGCGGAGAGGCCGACCGCCTGGCCGAGGGTGACCAGCCCGGCCGCGCTGTCGGCCGGGTCGTTGAAGGTGTAGCGGGCGAGCATCACCACGACCACGATCAGCACGCCGTAGCAGAACCGGGCCGCGGTGACGGCCGCCAGCGCGTGGACGGCGGGCCGGCAGTCCCGGGCCAGGTGGCGGACGGCGGCACCGAGCTCGACGGCGGCCCGGACCAGGGCCTGGCCGAGCGCGGGCCGGTCCCCGTGCTGCTCCGGGCCGAGCAGGTCGCGGTCCATCCGGCGGGCGGCCAGCGCGGCCGACAGGTAGAGCAGCGAGGCCACCGTCACCAGCGCTGCGTCCGCCCGCGGCCCCGGGGCCATCACCTGGTGCAGCAGGAAGCCGATGCCGCCGCCGGAGGCCGCGGCGACCGTGCCCAGGGTGGGGGAGAGGGCGTTGGCGGTCACCAGCCGGTCCTGCTCCACCACCCGGGGGAGGGCGGCGGACAGGCCGGCCAGGATGAACCGGTTGAGCGCGGTGACCAGCAGCGCCGAGGCGAAGAACAGCCAGGTCGGCGCCTCCGCCAGCAGCAGTGCGCCGGTGCCCAGCCCGAGCCCGAAGCGGGCCAGGTTGCCGTAGTAGAGGACCTGGCGGCGGCGCCAGCGGTCCAGCAGCACGCCGGCGAACGGGCCGATCACCGAGAACGGCAGCAGCATCACGGCCAGCACCGAGGCGATGTCGGCGGGGGAGGACTGCTTCTCCGGGGAGAACACGACGTAGGCGGCGAGCGAGACCTGGAAGACGCCGTCCGAGAGCTGGGAGAGCACCCGGGCGGTCAGCAGCCGCCGGAAGTCCCGGCCGCGCAGGAGACCGAGGAGCGTGGCACGGTGCGGGGACTGGTGGGTGCTGCCGTTCTCGGTGATCGCCACCCGCTCAGGGTGCCATGGATCCGTCCGTTGTTTCACGTGAAACATCGGCCGGGAAACGGTGAAGGGCCCACGATCCGGTGATCGTGGGCCCTTCGGAGCCGCTACGGGCGGTCACCCGCGGTGCAGCTCAGCGCTCAGCGCTCGACCTCGCCGCGGATGAACTTCTCGACGTTCTCCTTGGCCTCGTCGTCGAAGTACTGGACCGGCGGGGACTTCATGAAGTACGAGGAGGCCGACAGGATCGGGCCGCCGATGCCGCGGTCCTTGGCGATCTTCGCGGCGCGCACGGCGTCGATGATGACACCGGCCGAGTTCGGGGAGTCCCAGACCTCGAGCTTGTACTCCAGGTTCAGCGGGACGTCGCCGAACGCGCGACCCTCGAGGCGGACGTACGCCCACTTGCGGTCGTCCAGCCACGCCACGTAGTCCGAGGGGCCGATGTGGACGTTCTTGGCGCCCAGCTCGCGGTCGCGGATCTGCGAGGTGACGGCCTGCGTCTTGGAGATCTTCTTGGACTCCAGGCGCTCGCGCTCGAGCATGTTCTTGAAGTCCATGTTGCCGCCGACGTTCAGCTGCATGGTGCGCTCGAGGATGACACCGCGGTCCTCGAACAGCTTGGCCATCACGCGGTGCGTGATGGTGGCGCCGACCTGGGACTTGATGTCGTCACCGACGATCGGCACGCCGGCCTCGGTGAACTTGTCCGCCCACTCCTTGGTGCCCGCGATGAACACCGGCAGGGCGTTCACGAAGGCGACCTTGGCGTCGATGGCGCACTGCGCGTAGAACTTGGCCGCGGCCTCGGAACCCACGGGCAGGTAGCAGACCAGGACGTCGACCTGCTGGTCCTTGAGGACCTGGACGACGTCGACCGGGGCCTCGTCGGACTCCTCGATGGTCTCCAGGTAGTACTTGCCCAGGCCGTCGAGGGTGTGGCCGCGCTGGACGGTGACGCCGGTCGGCGGCACGTCGCAGATCTTGATGGTGTTGTTCTCGCTGTTGCCGATGGCGTCGGCCAGGTCGAAGCCGACCTTCTTGGCGTCGACGTCGAACGCCGCGACGAACTCCACGTCACGGACGTGGTAGTCGCCGAACTGGACGTGCATCAGCCCGGGGACCTTGCCGGCCGGGTCGGCGTCCTTGTAGTACTCGACACCCTGCACCAGCGACGCGGCGCAGTTGCCCACGCCCACGATGGCTACGCGAACCGAACCCATTCCGGTTGCTCCCTGTGATCTCATGAGCACCGCCGGGGTCGACGGCACTCGTCCTGCTTCTTCGATGACTGCTTGTACGGGCGCGAGGCGCCCACTCCTGCCGCGCGGCACGGGGCTGGCGCGGTGTCAGCGCTCCTGGGCGGAGCGCCCCGGGCGGTCGTACGGTGGCCCGGGCGGGTCCAGGGACCCTTCCTCCTGGCCACGGCCGTCCGAAGTCCTGTGGGGTGCGGCGGTGGTGCCGCCGCCGGTGGCGGGCCCGGTCCGGCCGGTGCGGTTGGCCCGCTCGGTCTCGATCAGCTCGTTGAGCCAGCGGACCTCGCGCTCCACCGATTCCAGTCCGTGCCGCTGCAGCTCGACGGTGTAGTCGTCGAACCGCTCGCGGGCCCGGGCCAGCGAGTTGCGCATCTTCTCCAGACGCTCCTCCAGCCGGCTGCGCCGCCCCTCCAGGACGCGCATCCGCACGGCCCGGTCGGTCTGGCCGAAGAACGCGAAGTGGACGCCGAAGTGCTCGTCCTCCCAGGCGTCCGGCCCGGAGTCGGCGAGCAGCTCCTCGAACCGCTGCTTGCCCTCGGGGGAGAGCCGGTAGACGGTCTTGGACCGCTTGCCGTTGAGCGCGGTGGCCGGGACGTACTCGACGTCCGGGTTGTCCTCGACCAGGAAACCCTGGGCGACCAGGCTCTTCAGGCACGGGTAGAGCGTTCCGTAGGAGAACGCCCGCAGCGTGCCGAGCAGGACGTTGAGGCGTTTGCGCAGCTCGTAGCCGTGCATCGGTGCGTCGTGGAGCAGGCCGAGAACGGCGAACTCCAACACTCCTGAGCGCCTGCCCACTGCCGTCGTCCTCCTCCCTCTCGACCCTCGTCCGGCCGCTGCATCGGGCGGTATGCCGTCTCGATGTATCGGCTCGATATATCGAGAACAGTAAACCGGGCCCTCGAAAGGGGCAAGGGGGGCACGCGTGAATGTGATCACAAGCCGACGCGCGGGGGAGATTGGCAACGGGCGTGTAATGATCTGCTGCCGTTTTGCGGTTATTGGCGACTGATGCCCGATTAGTTGCGATTCTCTGCTGCGTACGCTGTCGCGTGTGCACGAGGACCACCTCCGGGGTTAGGGCGGTTGGCGGGCATCGGACGTGAACCCTGCCTTCAGGCTGGAACCGCCTGGCGAGGAGTGGCTGCAACATGAGCGAACGACGGCGAAGGACGCCCGACCCGGGCGGTGACGGGCAGCAGCCCCCGGGTGGCGGTGGCCGTCAGGGCGGACCCGGCCGTGACGAGCTGAGCTCGGACGGGATCGGCCGCCGGCGCCCTCCGGGCGTCCGGGAGACCGCCCAGCAGCCCCGGATGGGTCGCGCCGAGATGCGCAAGGCCGCGCAGAAGGGCGGCAAGGGGGGTCGCCGCGGTGCCGCCGCGGCCTCGGCCGCTGCCGCCGCCGACCCCGGGAAGAAGCGCTTCATCGACTACCCGCGGTTCGGCAAGACCGGCGTGCGGCGCTGGCTGCCCTCCTGGAAGCAGTGGCTGACCGCGTTCCTGACGGTCTTCGCCGCCTGCGTCGGCGTCGTGTTCTACCTCTACCAGACCACCGAGATCCCGCAGCTCAAGGACCTGGTCAAGGATCAGAACACCATCTACTACTGGGCCGACGGCACGGAGATGACCCGCAAGGGCGACACCAACCGCCAGATCGTCGAGCTCGCCGACATCAGCCCCACCCTGCAGAACGCCGTCATCGCCGCGGAGAACGAGACCTTCCGCACCGACAGCGGCGTCGACCCCAAGGGCATGCTGCGCGCCGTCTACAACATGGCGAAGGGCGGGGAGACCCAGGGCGCCTCGACGATCACCCAGCAGTACGTCAAGAACGCCTACCTGAGCCAGGAGCAGACCCTGACCCGCAAGGTCAGGGAGTTCTTCATCACGCTGAAGATCAATCAGAAGATGGAGAAGCCCGACATCCTGAAGGGCTACCTCAACACCAGCTGGTTCGGCCGCAACGCCAACGGCGCGCAGGCCGCCGCCCAGGCGTACTACGGCGTCAACGCCAAGGACCTCAACCTCTGCCAGAGCGCCATGCTGGCCGGGCTGCTGAAGGGCGCGAACTACTACGACCCCACCAAGGCCGCCAACCGCCAGCGCGCCGAGGACCGCTGGAAGTGGATCCTCGACCGGATGGTGGAGACCAAGAACGCCACGGCGGAGGAGCGGGCGAAGTGCACCACCTTCCCGGACCCGGTCCCGCTGAAGCCCAGCTCCAACATGAACGGTGAGGTCAGCTACCTGGTCGACACCGCCAACAAGTACGTGATGGCCACCGACAAGACGATCACCCAGCAGATGATCGACAAGGGCGGCCTGAAGATCTACACCACGTTCGAGAAGGACAAGGTCGACGCCCTGAAGAAGGCCGTCGACGACGTCAAGAACGAGAACCTCAACCTGCAGAAGCGCCCCGACCAGGACAAGTGGGTGCAGTTCGGCTCCGCCAGCATCCGCCCGGGCGACGGTGCGATCGTCGCCCTGTACGGCGGCGACGGCGTGGAGAACGGCCACTTCGACAACAACGCCGACGCCATCGGCGTCCAGGTCGGCTCGACCTTCAAGCCCTTCGTGCTGGCCACCGCGATGCAGGTCGGCGTCCAGACGGCCACCGACGACAAGGGCAAGCCGAAGCGGATCAACGCCGACAGCCGCTACCTCTCCGACGACATGTCCGAGATCCGCAAGCCCGACGGCTCGCTGGTGATCGGCGACGACGGCAAGCCCTACCGGCAGAAGAACGAGGACAGCGGCAAGCGCGGCTACGTCTCGCTGCGGCAGGCCATGCAGTGGTCGTACAACGTGCCGTTCGTCCAGCTCAACCAGGACGTCGGCGGCCAGAACGTGGCCAACATCGCCGAGCAGATGGGCATCAAGAAGGAGAGCTTCGCCGACCCGAAGACCCCGACCTTCGCCCTCGGCACCTCCACCATCAGCCCGATCCGGATGGCCACCGCCTACGGCACGCTGGCGGCCAGCGGCAAGGAGTCCGAGCCCTACTCGGTCACCAAGGTCGAGGTGGACGGCAGGGAGCGCGCGGGCTTCGGCAAGAAGGACGCCAAGGTGGCGCTGGAGCCGGCCGTCGCGGACAACGTCACCGACGTGCTGGTGAACGTGGCCAAGAACGGTACGGGTAGCAAGAGCAACGCGCTGGGCCGCCCGGTGGCCGGCAAGACCGGTACCACCGACCAGAACAAGTCGGCCTGGTGGGTCGGCTACACCCCGCAGCTGGTCACCAGCGTCGCGATGTGGCGCGAGGACCCGACCAAGCACGAGCGGCTGTCGCTCAACGGCACCGGCGGCAAGGAGTCCATCCACGGTGGTGACATCCCGACCGACGTCTTCACCCGGTACATGAAGGCCGCCCTGGCCAACGAGAAGAAGATGGACTTCCCGACCCCGCAGCCCGTCGGCACCGAGGTGGACTCCTCCGGCGCCCCGAGCACGGCGTCCCCGACGGCCTCGCCGACGATGACCGACACCCCGACGGCCCCGCCGACCCAGCAGCCCGGCCCGACCCAGACGCAGCCGGCCGGCGGCAACAACCCGCCGCAGCCGCCCGTGCCCACCCAGGGCGGCGGGAACTGCGTCCCGGGCGTGGACTGCCCGGCCCCGCAGCCGACCCAGACGCAGCCGACCAAGACCCACCCCGGTCCGACGAACACCTGCATCCTGCCCGGCCTGTGCAACTCGACCCAGCCCACGACGACGCCGACCGACCCGCCCACCACCACGACGTCGCCGACCAAGTCGGGCAAGCCCACCAGCACCCCGGGAGGCGGCGGCCAGGTCGCCCCGGCGGGCTGATCCACCTCCCGTCGAACGGGCGAACGGCGGCGGCGGTCCTCTGCGGAGGGCCGCCGCCGCCGTTTCGTCATGATTCGCCGCCGACCGCCGCGGCCGCGGCCGCACCGGAACGGGGTCCTCCTCGTCCCGGTCGGGCCGGTGCGGCAGGATGTCCGGCATGACGTCGAGCGATCGTGACGAATCCGCCGCCCCGGTCGGGACCGGCGACGCCGCAGGGCCGGCCCAGCCCGCCGTCGGCACGGCCGCCCCGCCGGCCAACACCGTGGTCGTCCCGGCCGACGAGGACCCGGTGGCGGCGGCCGGCAGCGAGGTGATCGGCGGCCCGCCCGGCCGCCGGGCGCTGCTGGGCGTCTCCTGGTGGATCCCGGCGCGCTTCCTGGCGCTGGCGGTGATCGTGGTCTCGGTGCTCGGGATGCTGCAGAAGGCGCCCTGCTACCAGCAGGCCTGGTTCCAGCCGGGTTCGCCGCAGTACATCCACGCCTGCTACAGCGACATCCCGCACCTGTTCTCCGGCCGCGGCTTCTCGGCCGGGCTGCACCCCTACGTGGACCGCATCCCGGGCACCTCCGGAGACCTCCAGTATCTCGAGTACCCGGTGCTCACCGGGCTGTTCATGCAGCTGGCGGCCTGGCTGACGCCGGGCGGCGGCACCCAGCAGAGCCAGGAGCAGTGGTTCTGGGCGATCAACGCCGGGATGCTGATGGCCTGCGCCGTGGTGGCCGTGGTGGCGCTCTCGCGCACCCACCGCCGGCGCCCGTGGGACGCCCTGCTGTTCGCGCTGGCCCCCGTGCTGCTGCTGAACGGCACGGTCAACTGGGACCTGCTCGCGGTCGCGCTGGCCGCCGTGGCGATGGCCTGGTGGGCCGGCTCCCGGCCCGGCTGGGCGGGCGTCTTCATCGGCCTGGCCACCGCGGCCAAGCTCTACCCGGTGCTGCTGCTGGGCCCGCTGCTGGTGCTCTGCTGGCGGACCGGGAAGTGGCGCGAGTTCCGCGCGGCGCTGGGTGGCGCGCTCGGCGCCTGGCTGGTCGTCAACCTGCCGATCATGATCGCCAACTGGCAGGGCTGGTCGACCTTCTACGTCTTCAGCAAGCACCGCGCCGAGGACTACGGCTCGTTCTGGGTGATCCTGATGCAGAACCGCGGGGCGGGCCTGGCCGACCTCGACCTCTACATCGGCGTGCTGATGGTGCTGGGCTGCCTGGCCGTCACGTGGCTGACGCTCTCGGCGCCGCGCCGCCCGCGCTTCGCGCAGCTGGCCTTCCTGGTGGTCGCCCTGTTCGTCCTGGTCAACAAGGTGTACTCGCCGCAGTACGCGCTCTGGCTGCTGCCGCTCGCGGTGCTGGCCCGGCCGCGCTGGCGGGACTTCCTGGTCTGGCAGGCCTGCGAGGTGCTCTACACCCTGGGCATCTGGTCCTACCTGGGCTTCGTCACCGGGCCCAAGCAGCACGGCATCGGCGAGGCCTGGTACCAGTTCGCGGTCGTGCTGCACCTGCTGGGGACGCTCTACCTGGTCGTCATGGTGGTCCGCGACGTCCTGCTGCCGGACCGCGACCCGGTGCGCTGGGACGGCACCGACGACCCGTCCGGCGGCGTGTTCGACCGCGCCCCGGACGCCTTCGTGCTCGGCACCGCCCGCCGGCTGCGCGAGGAGGAGAGCTACGCCGGGTACGCGCCGGCCGGCGCCGAGCAGTGGCTCGGTGAGCCGCAGCTGCTGGAGCCGGCCGACAAGCCGTAGGCCCCGCCCGGACGGACGGTCAGCGGTCCACCACGCGGTCGAAGTGCGTGGTGGTGTGCCGCACCTGGAGACCGAGCTCCTCGCCGATCGCGGGGGCCTTGGTCTCCCCGTCCAGGAACAGCAGCGAGACCTGCATGTGCGGCGGCTCGGCGAACCAGAGCTGCTTGCCCGCCCAGTGGAACGGCGACTTGGTCTTGTTGACCGTCGCCAGACCGGCCCGGGCGATGCCCTTGGCCCGCGAGGACATGCCCTGCACGTACTTGGGCGCCTCCAGGCCGATGCCGTGCGCGGTGCCGCCGGCCACGACCACGATGTGGCCGTCGGACGGCGCCGGGTGCTGGCGGTAGCCGTAGCGGTCGCCCTTGCGCACCGGGGTGACGTCCAGCACGGTGGCCCGGACCTCCAGGGCGCCGTGGTCGCCCAGCCAGAGCCGGGTGCCGATCCGGGCGCGGAAGACGGTGTCCGGGTAGCGCTGGGCCAGCTGTTCCATGCCGGCCGCGCCCAGGTGGCTGACGTACACGGTGTGCACCGGCAGCCCGGCGGCCCGGGCGGTGTCCACCCAGTGGGCGACCTCCTCGACCGGGCTGGAGCCGTCCGGCCGGTCCATCGGCAGGTGCAGGGCCAGGCCCTCGAAGGCCACGCCGTCCAGCTCGGCGGCGACCGCCGGGAGCTCGGCGGCGGAGACCCCGTGCCGGCGCATCGTGGTCATGCACTCCACCACCACCCGGGCGCCGGGCAGTGCCCGCAGGGCGTCCAGGTTCGCCACCGTCCGGATCACCCGGGCGTGCGGCAGCGGCAGCACCTCCTCGCCGACCCGGTACGGGGTGAGGACCAGCAGCTCGCCGCCGTACCACTCGGCGGCGTCGGCCGCCTCGTACGCGGTGCCGACGGCCAGCACGCCGGTGCCGAGCAGCGTCGCCTCCTCGGCCAGCCGGTGGTTGCCCAGGCCGTAGCCGTTCCCCTTGGCGACCGGCACCAGTCCGGGGAACTCGGCCAGCACGGTGCGCTGGTGGGCGCGCCAGCGTTCGGTGTCGAGGTAGAGCGACAGCGTCATCGGGTCAGCCTCCTCAGCGGCGGGACATGTAGAGGTCGAGGGCCTTGTGCAGCAGCTTGTTGAGCGGGAAGTCCCACTCGCCGAGGTACTCGGCCGCCTGGCCGCCGGTGCCGACCTTGAACTGGATCAGGCCGAACAGATGGTCGTTCTCGTCCAGGGTGTCACTGATGCCGCGCAGGTCGTACACGCCGCCGCCGAGGGCGTAGGAGTCGCGCATCATGCGCCACTGGATCGCGTTGGAGGGCTTGACCTCGCGCTTGTGGTTGGCCGAGGCGCCGTACGAGTACCAGACGTGCTCGCCGACCACGAGCATCGTGGTCGCGGCCAGCGGCTCGCCCTCGTGGTAGGCGATGTAGAGCCGCATTCGGTTGGGGTCCTCGGCGGTGAGGGCCTTCCACATCCGCTGGAAGTAGGACAGCGGGCGCGGGGTGAAGCGGTCGCGCTCGGCGGTGACCAGGTAGAGCTGGTGGAAGATCGGCAGCTCGTCGTAGCCGCCCTGGAACACCTCGACGCCGCTCTTCTCGGCCTTCTTGATGTTCCGGCGCCAGAGCTGGTTGAAGCCCTTCTGGATGTCGTCCAGCGAGCGGTTGGCCAGCGGCACCTGGAACACGTAGCGGGGCTGGACGTCGCCGAAGCCGGCGCCGCCGTCCTCGCCCTGCAGCCAGCCCGCCTTGCGCAGCCGGTCGGCCACCTCGAAGGCGCGCGGCTCGTACCAGTCGGCCTCGATGTCGCGCAGGCGCTTGGCCTGCTTGGCGGCGATGGCCTCCTTGATGGTGGGGGCGTTCCAGCGGCGGATGACCACCGGCGGGCCCATCTTCACCGAGAAGGCGCCCTGGGACTTCAGGTGCGCCAGCATCGGGGAGAGCCAGCGGTCGAGGTCGCGGTCGAACCAGTCGATGACCGGGCCCTCGGGCAGGTAGGCGAGGTAGCGCTTGACCTTGGGCAGCTGCCGGTAGAGCACCAGGCCGGCGCCGACGAGCTGGTTGGCCTCGTCGAACCAGCCGATCGACTCCGATCGCCACTCGGCCTTCACGTCGCCCCAGGACGGGACCTGCATGTGGCTGGCCGAGGCACGGCTCCTGATGAAGGCGAGGTGCTCCTCGCGGGTGATCGTCCTCAGGCGCAGGCTCATGCTCGGTGCTCCTCGTCGGTCGGGCTGCGGTGAGCCCCAGGTTCTCGGGCTGACCCTATCGTCCGGGGCCCGGACGCCCGAGTCCCCGGGCGTGACGGCGCCCCCGTCGCGTACCTGTCTCCTTGCAGATACGCCACGGGGGCGCCCAGGGTTCCGCGCGGGGCGGCCGGGGGCCGGGTTCAGCCCCAGAGTCCCCCGCGGGCCATCCCCAGGTAGAAGCCGACGGCCGAGGCGCCGAGGCTGACCATCAGCACGAACCGCTCGGCCGTGGTGACCGAGACGAACACGCCCAGCAGCCCGGTGACGATCCCGAACAGACCGGTCCACGAGGTCAGCAGGTGGAGGTTGTGGAAGAACGAGGTCGTGAAGGCGATCACTCCCAGCACGGCCGTGAGGGCCACCAGGGTGTTCTCGCGGGGGTGCGGGTGGCCGTCGGTGTTCAGCGTGAGGGCCGGCATGTGGTGGACGGACTGGGCCATGTGTCCCACCTCCTGGCGTGGAGACGAACGAGCAGGAATCCCGTTCCGTCCAGATTGCGGCGGTTGGGCCGCTCTCACAACCCCTATGCGTTTTGTTCGGCCGTACGGGTGCGGGTAGGGTTGGCCGTCTGCACTGGTGTAGTTGTGCCCCCTTGCGCCCTCTTCCGGGCGACCACCCCCTCCGGGGTGAGCGGGGCCCGCTGTCGGACCCGGCCGCTACGGTGGCCGGTGTCGTCACTGCTCCGGTGCCGACGCTGCACAACCCTCCTGCCACGGAGAGACCGTGGCCGTTGAGTCCAAAGGAGGTGGGTTACCCATGCGTCACTACGAGGTGATGGTCATCCTCGACCCCTCGGTCGAGGAGCGCGCTGTCTCCCCCCTGATCGAGAACTTCCTCACCGTCGTCCGCAACGCCGGCGGCAAGGTGGAGAAGGTCGACACCTGGGGTCGTCGCCGTCTGGCTTACGAGATCAACAAGCAGTCCGAGGGCATCTACTCGGTCATCGACCTGAAGGCCACGCCTGAGGTCGTCAAGGAGCTCGACCGCCAGATGGGCCTGAGCGAGTCGGTTCTGCGGACCAAGGTCCTGCGCCCGGACACCCACTGAGCCACCTCTGAGGCCTTCGGGTCTCGGGTAGCTCGCGTCCGCTGTTTCACGTGAAACAGCGGTGAACGGACATCTTCCCGAGAGGTCATCACCACCATGGCAGGCGAGACCGTCATCACCCTCGTCGGCAATCTCGTCGACGACCCCGAGCTGCGCTTCACCCCGTCGGGTGCGGCGGTCGCGAAGTTCCGTATCGCGTCCACCCCCCGCACCTTCGACCGTCAGACGAACGAGTGGAAGGACGGCGAGAGCCTCTTCCTCACGTGCAACGTCTGGCGGCAGCCGGCGGAGAACGTGGCCGAGTCGCTGCAGCGGGGCATGCGCGTCATCGTGCAGGGCCGACTGCGCCAGCGGTCTTACGAGACCAAGGAAGGCGAGAAGCGGACGGTCTTCGAGGTCGAGGTCGACGAGGTCGGCCCGAGCCTGCGCTCGGCGACCGCCAAGGTCACCCGGGCCAACCGGTCCGGCGCTCCCGGTGGCGGCTTCGGCGGCCAGCAGGGCGGCGGCCAGGGTGGCGGCAACTGGGGAGGCGGCGGCGGCCAGCAGGGCGGCGGCGGCTGGGGTGGAAACTCCGGCGGCGGCCAGTCCGGCCCCTCCGACGACCCGTGGGCGTCCAGCACTCCGTCCGGCGGCCAGCAGGGCGGCGGCAGCTGGGGTGCCCCGTCCGGTGGCGGCTACTCGGAAGAGCCCCCGTTCTAAGAGCTGACAGATTTCGTGCGGCCCGGCCGCGGCGTCCCAGGACGCCCGCCGGGCCGTGAACCCCAAATGGAGCACACAATGGCGAAGCCGCCTGCTCGCAAGCCGAAGAAGAAGGTTTGCGTCTTCTGCAAGGACAAGGTCAACTACGTTGACTACAAGGACACGAACCTGCTGCGGAAGTTCATCTCCGACCGTGGCAAGATCCGTGCCCGCCGGGTCACCGGCAACTGCACCCAGCACCAGCGTGACGTCGCCACGGCCGTGAAGAACAGCCGTGAGATGGCGCTGCTGCCCTACACCAGCACCGCGCGCTAAGAGAGGGTGACCAAGTAATGAAGATCATCCTCACGCACGAGGTGCCGGGTCTCGGCTCCGCCGGCGAGGTCGTCGAGGTCAAGGACGGCTACGCCCGCAACTTCCTGGTCCCGCGTGGCTTCGCCATCCGCTGGACCAAGGGCGGCCAGAAGGACGTCGACGCCATCCGTCGCGCCCGCAAGATCCACGAGATCCAGACCCTCGAGGCCGCCAACGAGGTCAAGGGTCAGCTCGAGGGCGTCCAGGTCAAGCTGGCCGTCCGCTCGGGTGACGCCGGCCGCCTGTTCGGCTCGGTGACCCAGTCCGACGTCGTCGAGGCCATCAAGGCCGCCGGCGGCCCGGCCGTGGACAAGCGCGCCGTCGCGATCGCCTCGCCGATCAAGACCGTGGGCACCCACAAGGTCTCGGTCAAGCTGCACGCCGACGTCCAGGCCAACCTCGACGTCGCCGTCGTCGCCGCCTGAGTTCCGTAGCAGTGGCCTGAGGGCCGGGCTCCTCCGGGAGCCCGGCCCTCAGTCGTTCCCTCAGTCGTACCCGCGGCTGCTCGGGCGGTCGACGCCGCCCCGGGAAGGCCCGGTGGAGCGGCCCGGAGCGGCCTACGCCCGGACGGCGCCGGTCACCAGCCAGCGCCCGCCGCGCGCCCGGCCGACCAGGAAGGCAGCCCGGACCAGGATGAACAGGTTCATCGCCCACCAGAGCCCGGCCAGCCCGGCGCCGGTGGCGGGCACCGCGACGGCCACCGGGGTGAACACCACCAGGGTCGCGATCGCAGCCCGGGCCAGGTAGGGGCCGTCCCCGGCGCCCATCAGCACGCCGTCCAGCACGAAGACCAGACCGGCCACCGGCTGGCTCAGCGCGAGCAGCAGCAGGGCGGTGTCCAGCTGGCCCTGCACCGCCGGATCGGGCGTGAACAGCGGCACGTAGAGCGGGCGGGCCACCACCACCAGCAGGCCGAGCACCACCCCGGAGCCGATCCCCCACTCGACCATCCGTCTGGTGGCGGCCCGGGCTCCCGGCACGTCCGAGGCGCCCAGGTAGCGGCCGATGATCGCCTGCCCGGCGATCGCGATGGCGTCCAGGGCGAAGGCCAGGAAGCTGAACAGGGTCATGGTGATCTGGTGGGCGGCCACCTGGTCGTCCCCGAGCCGGGCGGCCACCGCGGTGGCGATCATCAGCACCGCGCGCAGGCTCACCGTGCGCACCAGCAGCGGGCCGCCGGCCCTGGCCCCGGCCCGGATGGCGGCCGCGTCGGGCCGCAGGGAGGCCTGCTCGCGGCGCGCCCCGCGGACCACCACGACCAGGTAGGCGGCGGCCATCCCGGTCTGCGCCAGCACGGTGCCCCAGGCCGAACCGGCCACCCCGAGCCCGGCCCCGTAGACCAGTCCGGCGTTCAGCCCGATGTTGGCGGCGAAGCCCGCGACGGCCACCAGCAGCGGGGTCCGGGTGTCCTGGAGGCCGCGCAGCACGCCGGTGGCCGCGAGCACCATGAGCATCGCCGGGATCCCCAGGGCGCTGATCCGCAGGTAGGTCACGGCGTAGGGGGCGGCGGTGGGCGAGGCGCCCAGGACGTCGGCGGTCCAGGGGGCCAGCAGCAGGGTGAGCAGGACCACCGGGACGGCCAGGCCGAGGGCCAGCCAGATGCCGTCGACGCCCTGCTGGACGGCGCCCCGGCGGTCCCCGGCCCCGATCCGGCGGGCCACCGCGGCGGTGGTGGCGTAGGCGAGGAACACGAACACGCCCGTCGCGGTGGAGAGCGCGGCGGCGGCCACCCCGACACCGGCCAGCTGCGGGGTGCCGAGGTGCCCGACGATCGCCGAGTCGGCCATCAGGAAGAGCGGCTCGGCGACCAGCGCACCGAAGGCCGGGACGGCCAGCGCGAGGATCTCCCGGTCGTGCCGGCGTCTGGACGGGGTCGGGGCGGTGGGCGAGACGGTCATGGGCTCCAGGCTACTCATCCACAGGTAATGGTTGCCAGGGCCAGGCGATCATTACTCGAATTCTTGAGCGACGCGCCCGGCCCGCTCGGTGCCCACAGCCGTTCGGAGGTGTGTGAAGAATTTCTCATGCACAGGCCCGGATCGAGGTAGTCCCAGGTCAACGGGTTGACGGTGGATCGATGGTCGGGTTATCCACAGGACCTTCCACAGGGGTGTCCACAGCTTTGCGGCACTTCTCCACAGGACGGCGGCGCTCGTCCACACCCCCTGTGGATAACCGCCTTGGCTGAACGGCTCCCGGCGCCTTAGCGTGGGCCCTCCGCCCGACACTCCAGCCCGCCCCGGCGTCCGATTTGTCGGAGCCGTGGCGTACAAAGAGGAGCGGCTCAGCTCCACCCAGCCACCGGCAAGGCCCGCTCCATCTCGCACCACTCGCTGAACGGGGAACACGCGTGACCGGCCCCCAGTACGACGACCACGACGCCCCGCCGCCGGAGGAGGACTGGCCGACCGCGGAGGACCCCTTCCCGGCCGGTGCCTTCGACGACGCGCCGTTCCCGGACGGCCCCGGCGACCGGCTCCCGGTCTCCCGCGCCCGCGGCGGCCAGGGTGGCGGTCAGGGGGGCGGCCAGGGCGGCCGTGACGGCGGCTTCCAGAAGGGCGGCTTCCAGGGCGGCAAGGGCGGCAAGGGCGGCTCCCAGCGCGACGGCGGCCGCGAGGGCGGCTGGCAGCGCCGCGACGACGAGGGCCAGGGCGGCGGGGACGGCTTCGAGCGGGTCCCCCCGCAGGACCTCGCGGCCGAGCAGTCCGTCCTCGGCGGCATGCTGCTCTCCAAGGACGCCATCGCCGACGTGGTCGAGGTCCTCAAGCCGGCCGACTACTACCGGCCCGCGCACGAGCTGGTGCACGGCGCCATCCTCGACCTCTACGCCCGCGGTGAGCCGGCCGACCCGATCACCGTGGCCGGCGAGCTCACCAAGCGCGGCGAGCTGCAGCGCGTCGGCGGGGCGTCCTACCTGCACACCCTGGTCAACTCCGTCCCGACGGCCGCCAACGCCGAGTACTACGCCCAGATCGTCCACGAGCGCGCGGTGCTGCGCCGGCTGGTCGAGGCCGGCACCCGGATCGCCGGCATGGGCTACGCGGCCGAGGGCGACGTCGACGAGATCGTCAACGCCGCCCAGGCGGAGATCTACGCCGTCACCGAGCAGCGCACCAACGAGGACTACGCGCCGCTCGCCGACATCATGGAGGGCGCGCTCGACGAGATCGAGTCGATCGGCTCCCGCAACGGCCAGATGTCCGGCGTCCCGACCGGCTTCGCCGACTTCGACGCGCTCACCAACGGCCTGCACCCCGGCCAGATGATCGTCATCGCCGCCCGTCCCGCGATGGGAAAGTCGACCCTGGCGCTGGACTTCGCGCGGGCCTGCTCGATCCACCACAAGCTGCCGAGCGTGATCTTCTCGCTCGAAATGGGCCGCAACGAGATCGCCATGCGCCTGCTGTCGGCCGAGGCCCGGGTCGCGCTGCACCACATGCGCTCCGGCAGCATGACCGACGACGACTGGACGCGGGTCGCCCGCCGGATGCCGGACGTCAGCGAGGCACCGCTGTTCATCGACGACTCGCCGAACCTGTCGATGATGGAGATCCGGGCCAAGTGCCGCCGGCTCAAGCAGCGCAACGACATCAAGCTGGTCGTCATCGACTACCTCCAGCTGATGCAGTCCGGCGGCTCCCGCCGGGCCGAGAACCGCCAGCAGGAGGTCTCCGACATGTCGCGAAACCTGAAGCTGCTGGCCAAGGAGCTGGAGGTGCCGGTGATCGCGCTCTCCCAGCTGAACCGTGGCCCCGAGCAGCGCACCGACAAGCGCCCGATGGTCTCCGACCTGCGCGAGTCCGGCTCGATCGAGCAGGACGCCGACATGGTCATCCTGCTGCACCGCGAGGACGCGTACGAGAAGGAGTCCCCCCGGGCGGGCGAGGCCGACCTGATCGTCGCCAAGCACCGAAACGGCCCCACCGCCACCATCACGGTGGCCTTCCAGGGCCACTACTCCCGTTTCGTCGACATGACCCGGGACTAGGGCGTGTCTTTCGGATCACGCCAGGCGGTCGCCGCCGGGGCACGCACCTCGCCGGCTTCTCGTCAGTCGCCGATGCTCCGCATGGACTCCCTCCTCGGCGCCGCCGATGCACGCACCCCAACGACGCCCGCTGATCCGACGTGATCCGAAAGACACGCCCTAGGGTCCGTCCGCTCCCCGTCCGCTCCCCGTCCGCGGCCCGGGCCGGCCGGAGGACAGCCGGGGACAGGGGTGTGGCGCGATGGACTACTGTCCCTGCCGTGAAGACGATACGACAGCTGTCCGCCCGCCGGGCCGGGGGAAGCGCGAAGGCCCAGGCCGGCGGGGCAGCCGCCAGGCTGGGCTGGCTCGACGCGCTCCGCGGCGTGGCCGCCCTCGTGGTCGCCCTGCACCACTTCGACGTCCTGAAGCTGCTGCCGGACCGGCTGGCCGCCTTCATCTGGTGGCACGGGGACCTGGGCCTGTACGGCGTCATGCTGTTCTTCCTGGTCAGCGGCTACATCATCCCGGCCTCGCTGGAGCGCCGGGGGGACGTGCGGGCGTTCTGGCTCGGCCGGTTCTTCCGCCTCTGGCCGCCGGTGATCGTCGGCATCGTGGTGGCGCTGGCCATCATCCCGAAGGGTGACGGTTCCGTCGCACTCTTCGCGACCGGCCACAACTACGTGGCGGTGGCCGCCAACGCGACCATGCTGCAGGACTTCATGGGCGTCTGGAACGGCCTGGGCGTCATGTGGACGCTGAGCTACGAGATGGCGTTCTACTACATGGTCACCGCGCTCTTCGCGATCGGTCAGCACCGCCGCAGCGGCCCGATCGCGGTGGCCTTCGCCGCCGTGGCGCTGATCTTCGGCACCTCCATCGCGTCCCACACGATGACCGTCGACGCCGCCTCGACCCACAACCTGGTCTGGGGCGTGGTGCTGATCGTGCTCTTCGCCTTCGCGTGCGTGCTGAGCGGCCGGGCGAACCTGACCCGGATCGGGGCGATCACGCTCGGCGTGCTGGCCTTCGTGCTGATGTACAACAACAGCCGGGCGCCGATGTTCGAGACCCTGATGATCTTCGCGACGATGTTCGCCGGCACCGTGATCTACCGGGCCGAGCGGGGCCAGATCGACCGCATGCAGGCCGTGCTCTGCTGCGGCTTCGTGATCGCCGCGGGCGTGGCGATCGGCTTCTTCTTCAACCACAGCGGCATGGAGAACAACACCTGGACGGCCGGTCCGCGCGCCTGGGTCGGCTCCTACCTCGGGGCCTGGATCAGCTTCGGGATCGGCTTCGCGCTGCGCAAGCGCCGCTTCCCGAAGCCGCTGACCTGGCTCGGCGGGATCAGCTTCTCGCTCTACCTGCTGCACGTCCCGGTGCTGCACACCCTCCACCACCTGCTGGACGTGCCCAAGGTGCCCCCGACGACCGGCGGCAAGCTCATCTGGACCGTCGAGTACCTCGCCGTGATCATGCTGGTGAGCTGGGTGATGTACAAGCTGGTCGAGCTGCCCGTGCAGAAGCTCGGCCGCAGGGCGAGCAAGGCGGTCGAACGCCGTTGGCCCTCCGGCGACCCGCTGACGGCCCCCGTGACGGCCGCGCCCGCCACGGGCGCGGTGGCCCGCCCCGAGGAGCCGGTGCCGGCCGAGGTCGGCGCCGGGGGCCCGGGGCAACGGGTCGGCTGACCGTCCGGACGGACGCGCGAAGGGCTCCCCTCCCGCTCGGGAGGGGAGCCCTTCGGCGTGCGGCGCCGGACGCCGTCAGACGGTGACGGTGGCGCGGAAGAGCGTGGTGCCGGTGCCGGCGAGTCGGGTCGGGGCGCCGGTGGCCGGGAGGAAGGCCGACTGGCCGCGGGCCAGGTCCAGGGTGGTGCCGTCGGCCGAGGTGAGTCGGGCGGTGCCGGCCGTGCAGAGCAGGATCTGCGGGGTGCGGCCGTCGATCTCGCGCTCCCGGCCGTCCAGGGTGAAGCGGGAGAGCCGGAACTCGTCGATCGGGACGGGGTACAGCTCCTCGCCCGGGGTGCCCTCGACCGGGGCGGGGTGCAGGACGTCGGGCGCGCCGGCCTCGAAGACCACGACCTTCAGCAGCTCCGGCAGGTCGACGTGCTTGGGGGTGAGGCCGGCCCGCAGCACGTTGTCGGAGTTGGCCTGCAGCTCGACGCAGACGCCGGACAGGTAGGCGTGCGGCACGCCGGCGCCCAGGTAGAGGGCCTCCCCGGCCCGCAGCCGGACGTGGTTGAGCAGCAGCGCCGCGATGAGGCCGCGGTCGGCGGGGAAGTCCTTGGCGATCCGGGCGTACGGAGCGTAGACGCCGTCCGGGTCGAGGCCGTCGCGCTCCGCCAGCACCTCGGCGGTCTCCCGGACGGTCCGCCCGGCCGCCGGGCCGTCCATGGTGAGGATGGCGGCCAGGGTGGTGCGCAGCGCCTCGGTCTCGTCCTCGGCGGCCAGTAGGCCGATCAGCGGGTCGAGTCCGGGCACCGCGAGCCCGGCCAGCACCCGGGCCGCCTCGGCCGGCCGGCGGAAGCCGCAGAGGCCCTCGAACTCGCCCAGCGCGCAGACCATTTCGGGCTTGTGGTTGGCGTCGCGGTAGCTCCGCTCGGGGGCGTCCAGCGGGATGCCGAGGGCGTTCTCGGCGGCGAAGCCGGCGCGGGCCTGGTCGAGCGTGGGGTGGGCCTGGATGGACAGCGCGGTGCCCGCGGCGAGGACCTTGAACAGGAACGGCAGGGTCGGGCCGAACCGGGCGACGGCCGCGGCGCCGAGCTCGCCCTCCGGGTCGGCCGCGATCAGCTCGTCCAGCCGGCGGGGCCCGTCGCCCCGGTCGGCGCGGGACGGGTCGCCGGGGTGGGCGCCCATCCACAGCTCGGCCTGCGGTTCGCCGGTCGGCTCCTGCCCGAGCAACTCGGGCAGGGCGGTCGGGGAGCCCCAGGCGTACGGGCGGACGGTGTTGACGAGCCTGTCCATGCGCGCGGTCCTACTCCTTCGCTGGGTGGCGGGTGTGCCGGATCACCGGGTGCGGGCCCGGCGATGCGGGGGTCCGGGCACAGGCAGGGCATCGACCCTAGCGGACCGGTGTCGCCGACGGGGAAACGGTGGGCGACCGTGGGGAGTGCCGCGGCCGGACCGGCGGTTCCCGGGCGCGGTAGTAGGATGCCAGGACGCAGTAGTCTCCGCCCCGCAGCAGTCTCCACCGTGGTCATCCCGCAGGCGGGCTGCCGGTGGAGCCGCGTTCCAGAGTGCGGGCGACGGTGTTCTGACACTCCCCGTCATCGGCCGAGAGGTTTGTACGTGACCGTGAACCAGCAGAGTTTTGCTGATCTCGGCAGGGTCCTGGTGATCATTCCGACCTACAACGAGGCGGAGAACGTCGAGCGGATCGTCGGCCGGGTCCGGGCCGCGGTGCCCGAGGCCCACGTGCTGGTCGCCGACGACAACAGCCCGGACGGCACCGGCGAGCTGGCCGACAAGCTGGCCGCCGAGGACCCGCACGTGCACGTGATGCACCGCAAGGGCAAGGAGGGCCTGGGCGCCGCCTACCTCGCGGGCTTCCGCTGGGGCATCGACCACGACTACGACGTCCTGGTGGAGATGGACGCGGACGGCTCCCACCAGCCCGAGGAGCTCGACCGGCTGCTGGCCGCGCTGCGCGGCGCCGATCTGGTCCTGGGCTCGCGCTGGGTGCCCGGCGGCCGGGTGGTGAACTGGCCGAAGTCGCGGCTGCTGCTCTCCCGCGGCGGCTCGACCTACTCGCGGCTGATGCTGGGCGTGCCGATCCGGGACGTCACCGGCGGCTACCGGGCCTTCCGCAAGGAGACCCTGCTGGGCCTGGGCATGGACGAGGTGGCCTCGGCCGGGTACTGCTTCCAGGTCGACCTGGCCTGGCGCACGGTGAAGGCCGGCTTCAAGGTGGCCGAGGTGCCGATCACCTTCGTCGAGCGCGAGCTCGGTGCGTCCAAGATGAGCCGCAGCATCGTGGTCGAGGCGCTGTGGCGGGTGACCTCCTGGGGTCTCTCCGACCGGCTGGCCCGGCTGCGCGGCGGCGCCGGGCGCTGACCCGGCCCCGCCCCCACGTTCACGCCCGGGGCCCGTCCGTCTTCCCGACGGACGGGCCCCGGGCGTTTTCGCGCACGTGCGGCCCCGGCGGGAACCGGACACGCCTCAGCAGCCGCCCGGGTGCAGGGCGCTCTCGGGCAGGTGGCGGTCGGCCCAGAGGGCGAGTTCGGTGAGCGCGGGCTTCAGCGCGACGCCGGCCTCGGTGAGCCGGTAGCTGACCCGCAGCGGCGGTCCGGCGTCGACCTCGCGCAGGACCAGCCCGGCCTCGGCGAGTTCGGTGAGCCGGTCGGAGAGCATCCGTTCGCTGATGCCGGGGATGGTGCGCCGCAGCTCGGAGAAGTAGGCCGGCCCGTGGCTGAGCACGGCGACCACGATGCCCGTCCAGCGCTTGCCGAGCAGTCCGAAGACCCTGGTCAGGGCGGGGGAGGCGGCCGCGCAGTGCCCCGTGGGCACTCCGGGAGGGGCCTGGAGCCGGTCGGTCGCTAGCTCGTGGTCGGACATGCCACCAGCGTACCGGACCCTTCGCTAGTGACTGCAGAAAAGTAAGCTGCTACGGTAGTTGCAGCTGCAGGGGAAAGAGCAGCTGCTAATTCTATGGAGGCCCCACCATGCCCACGCTCCTGCACATCGACTCCTCGGCCGTCGTCGACGGATCCGTCTCCCGCGAGGTCACCGCCGCCTTCCGGGCCGCCTGGGAGGCCGAGCACCCCGGGGGCACCGTCGTCTACCGCGACCTCGCCGTCGAGGACATCCCGCACCTGGACGCGCACGGCATCGTCGCCGGCTTCGTCCCGGCCGAGGGCCGCAGCGCCGAGCAGGCCGCCGCCTTCGCCCTGCGCGAGCAGCTGATGACCGAACTGGAGCAGGCCGACGCCGTGCTCATCGGCAGCCCGATGTACAACTTCACGATCCCGTCCAGCCTCAAGGCCTGGCTGGACCAGGTGATCCTGGTCGGCCGCACCGCCGGCGAGAACCCCTCCGCCAAGGGCACCCCGGTGACCGTCGTCGCCGCCCGCGGCGGCTCCTACGCCCCCGGCGCCCCGCGCGAGCCGTACGAGTTCGTCACCACCTACCTGGAGAAGGTGCTGACCGGCATGCTCGGGCTGGAGGTCGACTTCATCGTCCCCGAGTTCACCCTCGCGCCGAGCGTCCCCGCACTCGCCGACTTCATCCCGCAGGCCGCCGAGTCCAAGGCGCGGGCCCTGGAGGAGGCCGCCCGCCGGGCCAAGGGGCTGGCCGCCTGAGCCCGGGCCGCCCCGGGTGACCGGTGCCGGAAGGCGCGCCCCGACGGGCGCGCCTTCCGCGCAATCGGGTGCCCGTGCTCCCATGCTGTAGGGCGCAGGAAACCCGACCGCAGAACAGAGGGAGCAGCCAGTGACGTCGTCCCCGCCCGAGGAGGGCCCCGGCGCGGACCGCACGGACGCCGGAGCCGCCGGCGGCCCGGACGGCCAGCGGCCCACCCCGCCGCTGGAGGTCGCCGTCTTCACCGGCCCCGAGACGGCCTTCTTCGCCACCTCCACGCTGATCGTCGGCGAGCACACCGCGATCCTGGTCGACGCCCAGCTCACCCGCAGCGCCGGCCGCGAACTCGCCGAATGGGTCGCCGGCAAGGGCCGCCGGCTGCTCGCCATCGTCGTCACCCACCAGCACCCCGACCACTACTTCGGCGCCGAGGAGGTGCTGAAGCTCTTCCCCGACGCCCGGCTGCTCGCGGCGCCCGCCGTGGTGGACGGCATCCGGCGCACCGCGGCCGCCAAGGTCGCCCAGTGGAAGCCGGTCTACGGCGACGACATCCCGGACCGCCCGCTGATCCCCGCCCCGCTGCTGCCCCAGCCGCTGATGCTCGACCGCCAGGTCATCCCGGTGCTGCTGCTCGGCCAGGCCGACTGCGGCGACTCGACCGTCGTCCACGTGCCGAGCATCCGGACCGTCATCGCCGGGGACTTCGTCTACAACGGCACCCACGTCTGGACCTCCGACACCACCCCCGCCCAGCGGACCACCTGGGGCCACAACCTCGGCCGGATCGCCGACCTCGGTGCCGACCGGGTCATCGCCGGCCACCGCGCCCCCGACCGGGGCGACGACGCCGCCCGGGTGCTCGCCTTCACCGGCGAGTACCTGCAGGACTTCGACCGGCTGCTGGCCGAGCACCCGGACGACCCGGAGGCGCTGGTCACCGCGATGAACGCCCGGTACGGGGAGCTGACCCTGCCGGTCATCCTGGAGCTGGGCGCCGCCGCCAACACCGCGCGCACGTCGGCGGAGGCGGAGGAGGGGCCGTCGGGGGAGGAGCCCGGGGAGGATCCGGGCGAGGACCGGGCCCGGTAGGACCCGGCCCCGGGGGCGGATACTGGCCGCATGACGCCGTACGACGTGATCGTCCCGGCGGGCGGCGCCGCCCGGCGCCTCGGCGGCGCCGACAAGCCCGGCCTGACCGTGGGCGGGACCACCCTGCTCGACCGGGTCCTCGCCGCCTGCACGGGGGCCCGCACCACCGTCGTGGTCGGCCCCGCCCGGCCGACCGCCCGCGACGGCGTCCGCTGGACCAGGGAACGGCCGCCCGGAGGCGGCCCGGTCTCAGCCGTCGCCGCCGGGCTCGACCTGGTCACCGCGCCGACCGTCCTGCTGCTCGCCGCCGACCTGCCCTTCCTCGACCGGCGGACCGTCGACCGGCTGGTCGCCGCCCTCGACCGGGCCGGACCGGACGTCGACGCCGCCGTGCTGGTCGACGCCGGCGGCCGCGACCAGCCGCTCGCCGCCGCCTACCGCACCGGCCCGCTGCGCGCCGCGCTCGCCGGGCTCGGCGCCCCGGACGGCCTCCCGCTGCGCCGCCTCACCGGCGGCCTCGCCCGGCTGCGGGTGGCCGACACCGACGGCGTCGCCCACGACTGCGACACCTGGGAGGACCTGGCACAGGCCCGCGAGCGCGACCGCTCGTAGCCCCCGCCGACCCCTGCCGGCCCCCTGCAGCCCCCCTTCCGGGCCGTTCCGGGGTCGCTCCTCACGGCCGGTGCGCCCGGGCGTGCGGGAAACGAAGCGCGTCGCACACGGGGTGAACACCTCGGGGTAACCGCCGATCAGGCAGCATGGGCGCATGGAGCGCACGCTGGAGGACTGGATCGCCGAGGTCAGGGCCGACCTGGGCATCGACCTGGACGTCGACGTCCGGGGACTGCTCGACCTGACCAGGGTGGTCGCACACGGGGTGGCCCGCCCGGCCGCGCCGCTGACCGCCTTCCTGATCGGCTACGCGGCCGCCCAGCAGGGCGGTGGGCCGGAGGCCGTGGCCGAGGCCGCCCGCCGGACGGCCGTGCTCGCCGAGCGCTGGAGCGCCGCCGCCGGGCCGGGCGAGCCGTGACCACCGCGGAACGGACCCCCACCATGGCCGCCCCGTCCACCGGCCCCGCGGCGTCGAGCTGGCCCCGGGCCCGCGAGACCGCCCGTCGGGCCGGGCTCCGCCCGCTGCCGGCGGTCGCACTGCCGCTCGCCGAGACGCTCGGCCGCACGCTCGCCGAGCCGCTCACCGCGCTCACCGACCTGCCCGCCTTCGACACCTCCGCGATGGACGGCTGGGCGGTCGCCGGGCCCGGCCCCTGGCGGGTCGCCGGGCGGGTGCTGGCCGGCCGGGTCGAGGTCGCCCCGCTCGCCGACGGCGCCGCCGTCGAGATCGCCACCGGCGCCCAGCTGCCGCCGGGCGCCACCGCGGTGCTGCGCCGCGAGCACGGCCGCACGGACGGCACCCTGCTGCGCGACCACGGCCCCCAGCCGCTCACCACCGGCCAGGACGTCCGGCCGCGCGGCCAGGAGTGCCGGCGCGGCGAGACCCTGCTGCCCGGCGGCACCCCGGTCGGGCCGTCCGTGCTCGGCCTGGCCGCCGCCTGCGGCCACGACCGGCTCGCCGTCCGCCGCCGCCCGGTGGTCGAACTGCTCGTCCTCGGTGACGAGTTGCTCTCCACGGGGGTGCCCGGTCCGGGCCTGGTGCGGGACGCCCTCGGGCCGCTGCTGCCGCCCTGGCTGCAGGCGGCCGGCGCCGAGGTGGCCGACGTCCGAGCCGTCCGCGACGACTACGGGATGCTCCGGGACGCGCTGCGGCACTCCACCGCCGACGTCGTGGTCACCACCGGTGGGACGGCGGCCGGCCCGGTCGACTTCCTGCACCGCGCCCTCGCCGAGGCCGGGGCCCGGCTGCTGGTGGACGGCGTCGCCGTCCGCCCCGGCCACCCGATGCTGCTGGCCGAACTGCCCCAGTCCGGCCCGCCCCGGTCCGAGCCGGCCGGCACCCGCCACCTGGTGGGGCTGCCCGGCAACCCGCTGGCCGCCGTCGCCGGGACGGTCACCCTCGCCCTGCCGCTGCTGCACGCCCGCAGCGGGCGGGCGCTCGGTGCACCCGTCCTCGCGCCGGCCGCCGTCGTCCTGCCCGGGCACCCGGTGGACACCCGGCTGCTCCCCGTCCGGCACACCGCCGCCGGCGTCGTCCCGCTGGCCTTCGACGGGCCCGCGATGCTGCGCGGCCTCGCCCGGGCCGACGCGCTGGCCGTCGTCCCGCCCGGCGGTGCGGCGGCCGGCGACCCCGTCGAACTACTGGAGGGGCCGTGAGCGGACAGGACGGGGTCAGCGGATGAAGGGGCGGCGCAGGGAGCCGACGCCGGGCACCGAGCCCTGGGCGGACGCCGGGATCGTGCTGCCCGCCCGGCGGGCCGCCCCGGCCGTCCGCCAGGTCGGCTCCCGGCTGCTGGTGGCGTTCGCCGTACTGGTCGCCACCACGCTGATCGTCTACGTCGACCGCGGCGGCTACAACGACAACGCGGGCGGCGGCGTCAGCTTCCTCGACGCGGCCTACTACGCCACCGTGACGCTCTCCACCACCGGGTACGGCGACATCACCCCGTTCAGTGACGGCGCCCGGCTCACCAACATCTTCGTGATCACCCCGCTGCGCGTGCTGTTCCTGATCATCCTGGTCGGCACCACGCTGGAGGTGCTCACCGAACGCACCCGCCAGCAGTGGCGGTTGAACCGCTGGAGGTCCACCGTGCGCGAGCACACCGTCGTCATCGGCTACGGCACCAAGGGCCGCAGCGCCGTCGACACCCTGCTCGGACAGGGGGTGAAGAAGGAGGAGATCGTCGTCGTCGACCCGCAGCGCAAGGTGATCGACCAGGCCGCCCAGCACGGGCTGGTCGGCGTGGTCGGCGACGCCACCCGCACCGACACGCTGCTGCGCGCCGCGCTGCCCGCCGCCGCCCGGGTGGTGATCGCGCCCGAACGGGACGACACCGCCGTCCTGGTCACCCTGACGGCGCGCCAGCTGAACAAGGCCGCCACCGTGGTCGCGGCCGTCCGGGAGGACGAGAACGCCCCGCTGCTGAGGCAGAGCGGAGCGGACGTCGTGGTGACCAGCTCCAGCTCGGCCGGCCGGCTGCTCGGCATGTCGATGCTCAGCCCGCACGCCGGCGAGGTGATGGAGGACCTCCTGACCTACGGCAACGGCCTGGACGTGGTCGAGCGCCCCGTCACCCGGGCCGAGGCCGGGCACGGTCCGCGCGAGTGCGAGGACCTGGTGGTCGCGGTGGTCCGCGGCCGCCGGGTGCTCAACTACACCGAGCCCGAGGCGGCCGTGCTCCAGCTCACCGACCGGGTGATCGTCATCCGGCCGGCCGGCTGACCGGCCCCGCCGCACCGGCGGGTGAGCGGCGTGCCGGGCCCGGGGGCCCGTCCGCCGGAAGCGCCCTGACGCGCAGTAGGTTCGGGGCATGCATGCGATGACGATTCCCGTACCCGGCGGCCCCGAGGCACTGGTGTGGGCCGAGGTGCCCGACCCGGTGCCCGGCGAGGGCGAGGTCCTGGTCGAGGTGGCGGCCACCGCCGTCAACCGTGCCGATCTGCTCCAGCGGCAGGGCCACTACAACCCGCCGCCCGGCGCCTCGCCCTACCCCGGGCTGGAGTGCGCCGGGCGGATCGTCGCGCTGGGCCCGGGGGTGTCGGGCTGGGCGGTCGGCGACGAGGTGTGCGCGCTGCTGTCCGGCGGCGGCTACGCGCAGCTGGTCGCGGTGCCGAGCGGGCAGCTGCTGCCGCTGCCCGCGGGCCTGGGCTTCGAGGAGGCCGCGGCGCTGCCCGAGGTCGCCTGCACGGTGTGGTCCAACGTGTTCCTCACCGCCCACCTGCGGCCCGGCGAGACGGTGCTGCTGCACGGCGGCGCGAGCGGCATCGGGACCATGGCGATCCAGCTGGCCAAGGCGGTCGGGGCCCGGGTCGCGGTCACCGCGGGCAGCGCCGCGAAGCTGGCCCGCTGCGCCGAGCTCGGCGCCGACGTCCTGATCGACTACCGCGAGCAGGACTTCGTCCGGGCGCTCGCGGAGGCCACCGACGGGGCCGGGGCCGACGTGATCCTCGACATCATGGGCGCCAGGTACCTGCAGCGGAACGTGGACGCGCTGGCGGTCAACGGGCGGCTGGTGATCATCGGGCTGCAGGGCGGGGTGAAGGGCGAACTCGACCTCAACGCGCTGCTGCGCAAGCGCGCCGCGGTGATCGCCACCAACCTGCGCGGGCGCCCGCTGGCGGAGAAGGCGGCGATCGTGGCGGCGGTGCGCGAGCACGTGTGGCCGCTGGTCGAGTCCGGGGTGGTGAAGCCGGTGGTCGACCGGGTGCTGCCGCTGGGCGAGGCCGGTGCGGGGCACCGGGTGCTGGAGGCGGGGGAGCAGGTCGGGAAGGTCGTGCTCAAGGCCTGAACCGGGCCCGGCCGGGGGGATGCGTGTCCGAAATGCCTTGATTGTCGGAATGTGTGAGGCTGGTCCGGAGCTGTCCCGCCGCCGACCCCGCCCCGCGCGGTCGGCCGTCGGAAGGACCTCCGACCGTGGCCGCACCAACGCACCCCCTCGGGCCGCTGCCCACCGCGCCGCACCACCGTCGTACCCGCAGTGCGGACCCGGGCCGGGCCCGCCGGCTGATCGCGGCGGCCGTGCTGGGGCTCACGCTCCCGCTGGCCGCCGCCTCCGTGGCGGCCGCCGCGCCGTCCCCCGCGTCCGTCCCGGCGACCACACCGTCCTCGTCCTCGCCCGCGGGGGAGGACGCGGCGGAGCCGACCGGTGCCGCCGAGCCCGCCGAGCAGGCGGAGGTCACCGGCCCGGCCGCGCCGACCGCCGGGCCGGTCCGCTCCGGCTCGCCCTCGGCCGTGCCGAGCGCCCCGGCCACCGGCACGGACCCGGGCACCGCCGCGACCCAGGAGGCCACGGCGCCACCCGCCCCGAGCACCGCCGCCCCGACCGGCACCCGCCCGACGGCCGCGGCCCCGGCGGTGCCCGCCGCCGCACCCGTCCCGGCCGCCGCGCCGCCGCAGCACGCGGTCGCCCGGCCGCGCCCCGACGACGAGCCGCGGGCGCACCGCCACCGCCCCGCCTCGGCGCCCGAACGCGCCGACCGTGCCGACGCCGCCCCGGGCCAGGTGCCCGGCCAGGTGCCCGGGCAGGCCCCCGCACAGGCGCCGGACCAGGCTCCCGGCCAGGCCGCCGAACAGCCGGCCGAGCAGGCCCCCGGGCAGGCGCCGGACCAGGCCCCGGACCAGGCCCCGGCCGGCGGCACGGACCGCGCCGAGGCCGACCCGGGCACCCCGGACCAGGCGGACCCGGCCGACGACGCCGCCCCGCAGGCCGTCACCACCGCGAGCGGCCAGAGCCTCGCCGCCCCCGCCGTCCTGCCCGCCCGCTGGCGGGACGCCTCCACGGTGCAACTGCCGCTGGGCGCCGGCCTGGGCCTGATCGGCTGCGGGCTGGCGCTGATCGGTGTGCGGCTGCGGAAGGGCTGAGACCGCGCCGACCGCCGGGGGCGGGGGAGGTTCGGTGAGGGGTCCGTGTCGACGGCCGGCCGGCCGCCCGCGGACGGACCGGGCGGGCCGGGAGGGCCGCGGGGCCGAGCGGGGCGCGGTCCGGCCGGGGCCGGAACTGAGTACCCGTACGGATTCCGGCGCGGCGCCCGGGGGCGTACCGTCGTCAGCGGTGGCTCGGGTCGGCGGGCGCACGGGGGCTTCCGCCCGACCAACCCCAGTGAGAGAGAATGTTGTTCATGACGAATCCGATGAACGAGCGCTCGTCGCAGCAGCCCTTCCAGGCGGCCGGCGGGCAGTCGCACGACGGCCAGAAGGTGCTGATCGTCGGACCGGACGGGCTGCCGGTGGGCCAGGGGTTCGCCGGGCCGGCGGGGGACGACGACGAGGGGGAGCTCCCGCGCGAGCTCCCGGTGACCGAGATGGTCGAGCAGCCCGCCAAGGTCATGCGGATCGGCAGCATGATCAAGCAGCTGCTCGAGGAGGTCCGGGCGGCGCCCCTCGACGAGGCCAGCCGGGCCCGGCTGAAGGACATCCACGCCAGCTCGATCAAGGAGCTGGAGCTCGGCCTGGCCCCCGAGCTGGTGGCCGAGCTGGAGCGGCTGTCGCTGCCGTTCACCGAGGACAGCATCCCGACCGAGGCCGAGCTGCGGATCGCCCAGGCCCAGCTGGTCGGCTGGCTGGAGGGGCTGTTCCACGGCATCCAGACCGCGCTGTTCGCCCAGCAGATGGCGGCGCGGGCCCAGCTGGAGCAGATGCGCCGGGCCCTCCCGCCCGGCCTGCACGGCGGCGACGCGGACGAGGACGAGCCGGGCCAGGGCCGAGGCATCCGTTCCGGCCCGTACCTGTAGGACACCCGTAGGACACGCCGGAACCGGACGTACCACGACGATCCGCCCCGGGCCGAGGCACCGCCGGACGGTGCCGGCGGCCCGGGTCCAGGACCGGCCCTGGACCGATCACCGTCGGCGGGAGCCGATACCCTGGCCCCTGCCGCAGGCCGGTCGGACCGCCGCGGCAGGGGTTCGCCGGGCCAGCGGGCCGGGCCACCACGCACGGACGAGACCGAACGTCACGGTCGCGGCGCCACGGCCGCGCCGAGGGGGAGCAGAGGACCATGAGCGAGCACGGGAACGCGGCGGTCGAGGGCTTCTCCCTGGGCAACGGCCGCTACGTCCTCCAGCGGCTGCTGGGCGAGGGCGGCATGGCGTCCGTGCACCTCGCCTACGACAGCGTGCTGGACCGGCAGGTCGCGCTGAAGAGCATGCACAGCGAGCTCGGCCGGGACGACTCGTTCAAGGAGCGGTTCCGCCGCGAGGCCCAGGCGGTGGCCCGGCTGGAGCACCCGAACATCGTCACGGTGTACGACAGCGGCGAGGACGTCGCGCCCGACGGCTCCAGCACGCCGTACATCGTCATGCAGCTGATCGACGGCAAGGGCCTGCGCGAGGCGATCAACGAGGCGGTCGCCCAGTACGGCGCGATGCCGACCGAGGAGGCCCTGCGGGTCATCGTCGGCGTGCTGAACGCGCTGGAGGCCTCGCACGACATGTCGCTCGTGCACCGCGACATCAAGCCCGGCAACGTCATGTTCGACCGCAAGGGCAACGTCAAGGTCATGGACTTCGGCATCGCCCGGGCGCTGGAATCGGGCGTCACGTCGATGACGCAGACCGGCATGGTGGTCGGCACCCCGCAGTACCTGTCGCCCGAGCAGGCCCTCGGCAAGCCGGTGGACGCCCGCTCCGACCTCTACTCGGTCGGCGTGATGCTCTTCGAGATGCTCACCGGCCAGCTGGTCTTCGACGGCGACTCGGCGTTCTCGATCGCCTACAAGCACGTCCAGGAGGAGCCGCCCGCGCCGTCCACCCTCAACCGGTCGGTCACGCCGGCGGTGGACGCCTTCGTCGCCCAGGCGCTGCGCAAGGACCCGGCCCACCGGTTCCAGAGCGCGGCGGCGATGCGCGACGAGGCGGAGCGGCTGATCGCGGCCGCCAAGGGCGGCGGCAGCGGGCACCCGCTGCAGGCCAGCACCCCGCTGGTGATCAACGAGGGCCCGCGCTCGGTGCACGCCGCGCCGCAGGCCCCGCAGACGCCCCACCCGCAGTACCTGCAGGGCCAGCAGCCGCAGTACCAGACGCCGCCGCCGGCCTTCCAGCAGCCGCACCCGCAGGCGCCGCAGACCCCGCACCCCTTCCCGCAGCAGCCGCAGTACCAGACCCCGCCGCCGGCCTTCCAGCAGCCGCGCCCGCAGGCCCACACCCCGCACCCGCAGTACCTCCGGCAGGGCGGGCCGCAGCCGGCGCACACCCCGCCCCCGCAGCCGATGCCGCCGTACCAGCAGCCGAAGGCGCCCAGCGGCGGCGGCTGCTCGACCGCCGTCGTGGTGGTCGGGATCATCATCGGCGTGCTCGTGCTGGCCGGCATCATCATCGCGATCGTGGTCAACAAGGCCCAGGACAAGCAGAAGGCCAAGACCGGCCACACCACCGGGGCGCGTCCCGCGGCGGTGCTGGTGGTGGACTCCCCGGCCGACCGGAATGGCCTGCTCTGACGCTTTGCGGCCGGTTCGGGCGTGCTACGGGCCCGCTCGGGAAGCGGTAGCGTTCGGGGAATACGTAAGCGACAGGGCACCGCGATCCGAGCGAACGCCCGGGGCGAGGAGCGATGGCACAGACGCAGCATCCGGACGACGACGAGGGTGCCTACCCGCCGGTCATCGGGGCGCCCGGTGCCCAGACCCCCGGGCGCGGCACCGCCGCCCCGCTGGGTACGGTCGGTGACGGCCGCTACCGGCTGACCCACCGGCTCGGCCGCGGCGGCATGGCCGAGGTGTTCGCCGCCGAGGACGTCCGGCTGGGCCGGACCGTGGCGGTCAAGCTGCTCCGCGGCGAGCTGGCCCAGGACGACATCGCCCGGCTGCGCTTCACCCGCGAGGCACACGCCGTCGCCGCGCTCAACCACCACTCGATCGTCGCGGTCTACGACACCGGCGAGGAGTACGTCGGGGACGAGTCCACGCCGTACATCGTGATGGAGCTGGTCGAGGGCCGGACGGTCCGCGAGCTGCTGATGGACGAGCAGGAGCCGCCCGTCGACCAGGCGCTGATCATCATCGCCGGGGTGCTGGAGGCGCTCGCCTACAGCCACCGGCACGGCATCGTCCACCGCGACATCAAGCCCGCCAACGTCATCATCACGACCGCGGGCGCGGTCAAGGTGATGGACTTCGGCATCGCCCGGGCGCTGACCGGCACCGCCAGCACGATGACCCAGACCGGCATGGTCATGGGCACCCCGCAGTACCTGTCGCCGGAGCAGGCCCTCGGCAAGCCGGTCGACCACCGGTCCGACCTGTACGCGGCCGGCTGCATGCTCTACGAACTGCTGACGCTGCGCCCGCCGTTCACCGGCGACACCCCGCTGTCGGTGGTCTACCAGCACGTCCAGGACATGCCGGTGCCGCCCTCGCACGCCAACGGCCGGGTGCCGGCCGGGCTCGACCAGCTGGTGCTGCGCTCGCTGGCCAAGAACCCGGACGACCGCTTCCAGGACGCCGACGAGTTCCGCGCGCACGTCCAGCACGCACTGCGCGAGATGCACGGCGCGGCCGGGGCCGGCTGGGCCGGCGCGGCGGCCGGGCTGGCCGCCGCCGGGCAGGGCAACACCGGTGCCACCCAGGTGATCCGGCCGGACCAGACCGCGGCCACCGCGGCCTTCGGCGCGGTCGGCCCGGGGGACCAGACCTCGGTGATGCACCGGGCGCCGGGCGGCCCGCACACCCCGTCCGGGCCCTACCAGGGGGCCGGCGGCCCGTACGGCGGCGGTCACGGCGACGGCGGTGACGAGGACGACCACCCCCGTCGGCGCGGTCCGTGGGCCTGGGTGGCCGGGATCGCGGCCGTCCTGGTCGCCTCCGGGGTCGGCATCGCGTTCGCGCTCAGCGGCAGTGGCGGCGGCGACGTGAAGACGCCGCCCTCGCAGACCGTGCCCGCCCCGATGACCAGCACCACCGAGCCCGGTACGCCGACCCAGAGCGGCGTCCAGACCCCGCCGGCCACCAACACCGGCACCCGGCGCCCGCAGCAGCCGACCGACAACGGCAACTACAGCGGTGGCAACAACGGCGGCAACAACATGTCGCCGGCGCCGACTTCGGGCCGGCACTCGCCGACCACGACGCCGAGCACGACCCCGTCGCACACGGCGACCGGCACCCCGACCGGGACGGGCACGCCCACCACGGCGCCCAGCGCGTCGAGCACGGGCGGCGGTGGCAGCTCGCCGACCTCGCAGCCGGTGCCGACCCAGCCGTCGAAGCCGCCCGTCACGGTGCCCGCGCCGTCGGGCACGGCCGGCGCGGTGGGCGGCAACTGACGGCGTTCAGTTCGCGAAGGCGTCCAGGACCTGCTCGTACTCCTGGCACCACCACGCCAGCTGGCCCGCCGAGGCGGGGTAGAGCGGGTCGGCCCGGTGGTCGGCCCGCTGGTACCGCCACTGCAGCATCCAGAAGTCGTTCAGCCGCTCCCACCAGACCCGGTGGGCGGCGGCGGCGAGGTGCTCGGCGGTGGCGGCCCCGGTGGCCCGGTAGGCCTGTGAGTAGTGGCGGACCCGGACCAGGTCGAGGGCGCCGGACGCCCGGTCGTTGAAGAGCAGGGTGGCGGCGCGGACGGCCTCCTCGGCGCGCGGCTGCGGGCTGAGCTTGTCCCAGTCCAGGACGGCCGCGACGGGGCCGTCGTCCGGGAGGCCCCCGCCGTACAGCAGGTTGAGCCCGTGGAAGTCGCCGTGGGTCCAGCCGGTGGGCGGGGCGGCCAGGGGGCCGGGGCGGCGGTGGGCGTGCTCGGCGAGCAGTTCCAGCCGTTCGGAGAGCCGCCGCTCGACCAGCGCGTCCAGATCGCCGTGCGGGCGGTGGTCACGGGCGAGGCGCCGCAGTTCGCGGGCGAGGTCGGCGCTGTCGACGGCGTCCGCGCTGCGGTAGCCGGCGGGCGGTTCGAGGGGGGCGCACACGTCGTCGAGCGCGCCGTGCAGCCGGCCGAGCAGCGCGCCGAGGGCGTCGCACTGCGGCAGGGAGAGGTCGGTACCGTGCCGGTGTCGGCCATCCACCCACGGGAACAGCGCGAACAGCCGGCCGTCGTGGCCCGCCACCGTGCCGGTCCGTCCGGTGCAGCTCAGCGGGGGTGCCACGGGCAGTCCGAGGGCCTGTAGCCCCGCCATCGCGCGGTGGTGGGCGACGATCCTCGGCCGGTTGGCGGTGGCGGCGTCGACGTAGCACTTCAGGAAGTACGTGCCGGCCTCGGTGGTGACCCGGTAGCCGCGGTTCAGCAGGCCCTCGGCGACCGGCTCCGCGGTCAGCGGCAGGCCCACCGGGTAGCGGCTCAGGACCTCGGTGAGCACGGCGCGCGGGACGGGTGGACTGAGCGTCCCCATCGGCGGAGCGGAGAGGTCGGGGCGGGCCGGTGGACAGGCGAGGGTCTGGCTGAAAGTCACAGCCAGAGGGTATGGCCCCCTGGCGGGGGCCCTTGACAAACCGTCAGGTCTGTGCAAACGCCCCGATCAGTGCTGCTGGTCCGCCTGGTGCCGTGCCACGAAGGCCGCCGCCTGGGTGCGCCGCTCCATGCCCATCTTGGCGAGCAGACTGGAGACGTAGTTCTTCACCGTCTTCTCGGCCAGGTGCAACTCGTTGCCGATCTGACGGTTGGTCATCCCCTCGCCGATCAGATCGAGGATCCGGCGCTCCTGCTTGGTCAGCTGGGCCAGCCGTTCGTCCTCCTTCTCGCCGCCGTCCCGCAGCCGGGCCAGCACCCTGCTGGTGGCGACCGGGTCGAGCAGCGACCGGCCGGCCGCGACGTCCCGGACGGCGGTGATCAGGTCGGTGCCGCGGATCGCCTTCAGGACGTAGCCGGAGGCGCCCGCCATGATCGAGTCGAAGAGCGCCTCGTCGTCGGAGAACGAGGTCAGCATCAGGCACTTGATCTCCGGCAGCCGGGACCGGACCTCGCGGCAGACCTCGACGCCGTTGCCGTCCGGCAGCCGGACGTCGAGCACGGCCACGTCCGGGTGGACCGCGGGGATCCGGGTGATCGCCTCGGCGGCGGTGCCGGCCTCGCCGACCACCTCGATGTCGTCCTCGACCGAGAGCAGATCGTGCACGCCCCGCCGGACGACCTCGTGATCGTCGAGAAGGAATACCCTGATTTGTCCGTTATCGCTCACGCCCAAAGCCTCCCATATCACCGTAGGAAAGACCTATCGTCTTTACCTGCACACTGACGCGATCCGGCCAGAGCGGTCCAAAACCGATACCGAGAACCCCCTTACGCAGGAGCTCCCGCCCGGATAACGTGCGCTGGTGTCCTGAAGGCGCCCGAATTGAGAGCTGCGTCACGCCGTCCGTCACCCCCACCCTTCCGACGGCGCGCTGCACGCGGCACCCCCGGGGTCGTAGGCCCCGAACAAGTAGGACGTCCTAGCGCAAGCGCGCCAAGGGCGGACGCTGGGTAACGTTCTCGTGAGGGACGCCGTCGGAACAGGATCACCACCTGCCCCGCAGTAGGTGCGCACACCCACGCGCGCCCCGCGAGGCGGTGACCGGACCGGTCACCGGCGACCCCGGGCGGCCGGACAGACCGAGGAGTGAACGTGACCGTCAAAAGCACGGCGAGGGCTCGCAAGAAGGCGGCCCCCGGCGTCCCTGACACCTCCCGCGCCACGGGGACGGACGCCCAGCCGGAGCTCGTACAGCTGCTCACCCCGGAAGGCGAGCGGGTCGAGCACCCGGACTACCCGCTCACCACCACCCCGGAGGAGCTGCGCGCCCTCTACCGCGACCTGGTGCTGGTGCGCCGGTTCGACGGCGAGGCCACCTCGCTCCAGCGCCAGGGCGAGCTCGGCCTGTGGGCCTCGCTGCTCGGTCAGGAGGCCGCCCAGGTCGGCTCCGGTCGCGCCATGCGCACCGGCGACTACGCCTTCCCCACCTACCGCGAGCACGGTGTCGCCTGGTGCCGCGACGTCGACCCGCTCAACCTGCTCGGCATGTTCCGCGGCGTGAACCACGGCGGCTGGGACCCGAACGAGAAGAACTTCCACCTGTACACCATCGTGATCGGCGCGCAGGCCCTGCACGCCACCGGTTACGCGATGGGCATCAGCAAGGACGGCGCCGACGACGCGGTCATCGCGTACTTCGGCGACGGCGCCTCCAGCCAGGGCGACGTCAACGAGGCCTTCACCTTCGCCTCGGTCTACAACGCCCCCGTGGTGTTCTTCTGCCAGAACAACCAGTGGGCGATCTCCGAGCCCACCACCACCCAGACGAAGATCCCGCTGTACCGCCGCGCCTCCGGCTTCGGCTTCCCCGGCGTCCGGGTCGACGGCAACGACGTGCTGGCCTGCCTGGCCGTCACCCGCTGGGCCCTCGACCACGCCCGCAGCGGCAACGGCCCGGTGCTGATCGAGGCGTTCACCTACCGCATGGGCGCGCACACCACCTCCGACGACCCCACCCGCTACCGGCCCAGCGAGGAGACCGAGGCCTGGAAGGCCAAGGACCCGATCGCCCGGCTCCGCGCGCTGCTGGAGAAGGAGGGCCTCGCCGACGAGGACTTCTTCGCCGCGGTCGACGCCGAGAGCGAGCAGCTGGGGCTGCGGGTGCGCGAGGGCGTGCGCAGCATGCCGGACCCGGACCCGACCCTGATCTTCGACCACGTGTACAGCGAGCCGCACGCGCTGGTCGATGAGGAACGGGCCGAGTACGCCGAGTACGCGGCCTCCTTCGAGGCGGGGGAGAACCTCTGATGGCCGGTCAGCTCAGCATCGCCAAGGCGCTCAACGACGCCCTGCGCAAGTCGCTGGAGAGCGACCCGAAGACCGTCCTGATGGGCGAGGACATCGGCAAGCTCGGCGGCGTCTTCCGGATCACCGACGGCCTGCAGAAGGACTTCGGCGAGGGCCGGGTGATCGACACCCCGCTCGCCGAGTCCGGCATCGTCGGCACCGCGATCGGCCTGGCCCTGCGCGGCTACCGCCCGGTGGTGGAGATCCAGTTCGACGGCTTCGTCTACCCGGCCTTCGACCAGATCGTCTCGCAGCTGGCCAAGATGCACGCCCGCGCGCTCGGCCACGTCAAGCTGCCGGTCACCGTCCGCATCCCCTACGCGGGTGGCATCGGCGCGGTCGAGCACCACAGCGAGTCCCACGAGGCGTACTTCGCGCACACCGCCGGCCTGCGCGTGGTCAGCCCGTCCAGCGCGCACGACGCCCACTGGATGCTGCGGCAGGCCATCGCCTCCGACGACCCGGTCGTCTTCCTGGAGCCCAAGCGGCGCTACTGGGACAAGGGCGAGGTCGGCGCCGCCGCCGACCTGGGCCTGCACGAGGCCCGGATCGTCCGCCCCGGCACCGACGCCACGCTGCTCGCCTACGGCCCCATGGTCAAGGTCTGCTTGGAGGCCGCCGCGGCCGCCGAGGAGGACGGCCGCCGCCTGGAGGTCATCGACCTGCGCTCGCTCTCCCCGGTGGACTTCGCCACCCTGGAGGAGTCGGTCAAGCGCACCGGTCGCGCCGTCGTGGTGCACGAGGCGCCGGTCTTCATGGGCATGGGCGCCGAGCTGGCCGCCCGGCTCACCGAGCGGTGCTTCTACCACCTGGAGGCCCCCGTCCTGCGGGTCGGCGGCTACCACGCGCCGTACCCGCCGTCCCGGGTCGAGGAGGCGTTCCTGCCCGACCTGGACCGCGTGCTGGACGCCGTCGACCGCGCGTTCGCGTTCTGAGCCGGGGAGCGAAGATGACCACCGAAGTTCGCTCGCTCCGCGAGTTCAAGATGCCCGACGTGGGCGAGGGCCTCACCGAGGCCGAGATCCTCAGCTGGTACGTCAAGCCCGGTGACACCGTCACCGACGGGCAGGTCGTCTGCGAGGTGGAGACCGCCAAGGCGGCGGTGGAGCTGCCGATCCCGTTCAACGGGGTCGTCGAGCAGCTCTTCTTCCCCGAGGGCGCCACCGTCGACGTCGGCACCGTGATCATCTCGGTCGCGGTCGCCGGGGCGCCCGACGCCGCGGCCCCGGCCGCCGCGCCCGCCGCAGCCGTGCCCGCGCCGGCCGCGCCCGCGGCGGAGCCGGCCGAGCCGGAGCGGCGCGAGGTGCTGGTCGGCTACGGCCCGCGCACCGGCACCGCCCAGCGCCGCGCCCGGCGGACCACCACGACCACGGTGACCGCCACCCCGGTCGCGCCCGCACCGGTCGCGCCGGTCGTGCCGGTGGCTCCGGTCACGCCCGTGGTGGCCGAACCGGCCGCCGGCGAGCGGCCGTTGGCCAAGCCCCCGGTCCGCAAGCTCGCCAAGGACCTCGGCATCGACCTGCGCGCGGTCGTCCCGACCGGCCCGGACGGCGTGATCACCCGCGAGGACGTGCACGCCCACGCGTCGGCGCAGGCCGCCGTGCAGGCCGCCCCGGCCGCGGCGCCCGCCGTCGTCGAGGCAGCAGAGACGCCCGCCGTCCCGGTGCCCGTCACCACCACGGGTGACGTCCGGGTGCCGATCCGCGGCGTCCGCAAGGCGACCGCGCAGGCGATGGTGGCCTCGGCCTTCACCGCCCCGCACGTCACCGAGTTCGTCCAGGTCGACGTGACCCGCACGATGAAGTTCGTCCGCCGCCTCAAGGAGAGCGGCGAGCTGGGCCGGGACGTCCGGGTCAGCCCGCTGCTGCTGGTCGCGAGGGCGCTGCTCACCGCGATCAAGCGCCACCCCGAGATCAACGCCCAGTGGGACGAGGCGGCCCAGGAGATCGTCATCAAGGGCCAGGTGAACCTCGGCATCGCCGCGGCCACCCCGCGCGGCCTGATCGTCCCCAACATCAAGGACGCCGGGTCGAAGACCCTCTCGGGCCTCGCCGTCGCACTCGGCGAGCTGGTCGACACCGCCCGCCAGGGCAAGACCTCGCCGGCCGACATGCAGGGCGGGACGGTCACCATCACCAACGTCGGCGTCTTCGGCGTCGACACCGGCACCCCGATCATCAACCCGGGAGAGGCCGCGATCCTCGCGGTCGGCACCATCCGGGAGATGCCGTGGGTGCACAAGGGCAAGGTGGTCCCGCGTCAGGTGACCACGCTCGCGCTCTCCTTCGACCACCGCCTGGTGGACGGGGAGCTCGGCTCCAAGGTGCTGGCCGACGTGGCCGCCCTGCTGGAGCGCCCGAAGCGCCTGATCACCTGGGGCTGACGGGCGCGTAGCGCGCGACATCCGGAGGAATGGACGAAGGGGTCCTCGCTCCACACCGCCGTGTGGAGCGAGGACCCCTTCGCCGTGCCCGTTCGTCGACTAGCGCTGGGGACGGAGTCGACGGACGGCGATCAGGACGCCGGAGCCGAGGGCGAGGAGCGCGGCGGCGGAGGCGGCGAGGAAGGTGTCGGCGGGGCCGGAGCCGGTCTGGGCGAGCTCGGGGGTGCCGGCCGGGGCACTGGTCGCGGGGGCGGCGGTCGGGGTGGCCGCCGGGGCCTTGGTGGCGGGCGCGGCGGGCGCGGCCGGGGTCCGGTCGGCGGCGGGCGCGGCGGGCGCGGCCGGGGTCCGGTCGGCGGCGGGCCGTGCGGGTGCGGGCTTGGTGGGCGCGGGCTTGGACGGGGACTTCGGGGCGGGCGCGGGGGAGACGGCCATGTCCTTGAGGACGCCGTCGGCGCTCTGGCCGTCGCCGTCGCCGTCGATGGAGACCTGGACGTGGGAGGCCTTCGACGCAGCCTTGGCCGACAGGCCGATCCGGAAGGTGAAGTGGGCGGCCCGACCGTCCTGCAAGGTCTCGCCGTACGGGGTCACGGCGCCGGTCCACCCGTCCGAGGAGCTGCCGAGGGCCAGCTTCTGCCAGCCGCCCTGCGGGGTGTGCGCCTCGATGGTGAGGTAGTCGTCGCCCAGGCCCACGGGCGCGGCCCCCACGATGCCGCGGAGACTGACGGAGGCCTTCACGTCCTGGTACGGCGCCCCGGTGAAGTTGACGACCGCGACGGGGATCTCGACCTTCGGGCCGCCGGCGGTGATGCTCAGCGACGGCGTCATGTGGAGCCCGGCCCGGAGATGCCCGGTGTGGGCGGCGGCGGGCGCCGTCGCCGCGGTCGGGGCGGCGGCGGGCGAGGCGGCCCAGGCGGTGTCCACGGCGAGCACCTGGACGCCGCCCGCGAGGACGGCCGCGGTGGCGGCGAGGACGGCGACGCGGCGGCCGGAGAGCGCGAGGTCGTTCTTCGCGAATCGGTTGATAACGGGCATACGCATGACGTGACTCCCCAGGGTCATGAATCCGACGTGTGTGGTGAAGACGACCGGCTCCGCTGCTCGCGAGCGGAAGCGCCCCCCGGGCTCCGCCGGTCTCGCTCTCCGTGCCTTCATCTGTATGGACGTGCATCCCCGCCGGGGGTTGCAGGTGGGTTCCGAAGTTTTTTCCGGAGGTTCTCGACGGGGTGTTCGGGATACTTCCGGGATGACGGATGAACTGACGGTCGGACCGGAAACGGTGCCGGCCGGGGGCGGGGAGCGGCGGTCGCTGCGGCGGGACGCGTCGGGGCCGGCACTGCTGGCGGGGTTGGTCTGCGTCGCGGTCTCGTTCTCCGGCCCGCTGGTCGTGGTGCTCGCGGCCGCCGCCGCCGGGCGGCTGGACCCGGCGCACACGGCCTCCTGGATCTGGGCGGTGTCCATCGGCAGCGGGCTGAGCGGCCTCCTGCTGAGCTGGTGGACCAGGACGCCGGTGATCACCGCCTGGTCCACCCCCGGCGCCGCGCTGCTGGTGACCGGCCTGGGCGCTTACCCGTACCGGGAGGCGGTCGGGGCCTTCCTGGTGAGCGCCGCGGTGGTGACGCTGTTCGGGGTGACCGGCTGGTTCGGCCGGCTGATCGCGGCGGTGCCGGTCGGCATCGTCAACGCGATGCTGGCGGGCATCCTGTTCTCCTTCGGCGCCGGGGTCTTCGGCGCCGTGCACGGCGCCCCGGTGCTGGTGGTGGGCAGCTTCGCGGCCTTCCTGCTGGCCAAGCGGCTGGCCCCGCGGTACGCCGTCCCGGTGGCGCTGGTGGTGGGCGGGGTGCTGGCGGCGCTGACCGTCGGACTGCCGCTGCACCCGGGCTCGGGCGGGCCGACCCGGCCGGTGCTCACCGTGCCGGAGTTCTCCTGGTCGGCCGTGGTGGGGGTGGCGCTGCCGCTCACGATCGTGGCGCTGGCCTCGCAGAACGCGCCCGGCCTCGGCGTGCTGCGGGCCTTCGGCTACCGTCCGGACGACCGGCTGCTGATCGGGTCGACCGGAGCGGTCTCGCTGCTGCTGGCGCCGTTCGGCTCGCCGGGGGTCAACCTGGCGGCGATCACGGCGGCGATCTGCGCCGGCCCGGAGAGCCACCCGGATCCGCGCCGCCGTTACGTCGCGGGGATGTCCGCGGGCGTGCTGTACGTCCTGGTGGGCAGCTTCGGCGGGGTGCTGGTGAGCCTGTTCACCGGTCTGCCGAAGGAGCTGGTCGCGGTGGTCGCCGGGGTCGCCCTGCTGGCCTCGCTGCAGGGCAGTCTGGCGGCGGCGGTGGCGGACGAGCGGGGGCGGGACGCCGCGGTGGTGACCTTCCTGGCGAGCGCCTCGGGGATGAGCCTGTTCGGGATCGGCTCGGCCTTCTGGGGGCTGCTGTTCGGGCTCGGCACCCACGTGGTGCTGGACCTCCGCAGGGACTGACCGCAGGGACTGACCGGGAGGCGGTTCGGGAGGGGTGCTGAGGGGGCGCGGTAGGACCGTGGCGTGAAGGGATCCGATTCATTGGAATGACTGGCCTGGTGTGGGTCATTCGGCCAGGTCGGTGACTTTTTCGTCACCCGGTAGGGGCGACACGCCGGTGCGGGTACGTCTCCGCTCCACCACCCGGGCGACGCCGGGTGACCGGAGCCCTGAGGACGCACCCGTATGCCGCCTGGCAACCCTGGCCGTCTCGTCCGGAGTCTGGCCGCGCTCGTGCTGGTGTCCACCGCCGTACTCCCGGCCGCCCTGGAGCTGGTCGGCCCCTCGCCGTTCGGCGTGATCGGACCGGGTGCCCCCGCCGACCGGGCGGTGCCGCCGCACACCGCCCAGCACGCCGACCACCGGACCGTCACGGCCGCACCCACCGTCGACGTGCGCCGCACCGGGGAGCCGGCCAACCGGATCACCCTGGTGCTGCTCGGCGACGGCTACACCGCCACCGAACAGGAGCTGTTCCGCCAGCAGGCCGACCGGGCCTGGCACGCGCTGATGGACATCGAACCGTTCCGCACCTACCAGGGGTTCTTCAACATACGGCGGGTCGAGGTGGTCTCCCCGGTCTCCGGGATAGCCGAGAGCGAGAGCCGCGGCCGCAACCCCGCCACCCCGCTCGGCATGCACTTCTGGTGCGAGGGCACCGCCCGGCTGCTCTGCGCCGACGAGGCCGCCACCGCCCGGTACGCGGGGGACGACGCCGGGCCGCAGTACCTGATCGCGCTCGCCAACTCCACCGAGTACGGCGGCGCCGGCGGCACCGGAGTGACCACGCTGGCCGGCGGCAGCCCGGACGCCGGCCGGATCATCCAGCACGAGATCGGCCACACCGTGGGGGACCTCGGCGACGAGTACGACAGCGCCCCCGACGACGCCGAGTACCCGAACCTCTCCACCCTCAACGCCGACGACATGCGGCGCAGGCAGACCAAGTGGTGGCGCTGGCTGGGCGCGGAGTCCCCCGACGGCGCCGGGACGGTCGGCGCGTACCGCAGCGCCAACGGCCTCTACCGGCCCACCCCCGACTCGGTGATGCGCACCCTGGGCAGCGCCTACAACCTGCCGTCGCGCGAGGCGATCATCGAGGAGCTCTACCGCCGGGTCCGGCCCACCGACAACCCGGTGCCGCCGCCCGGCGAGGTGGCCGGGCGCCCCCGGCTGGACGTCCGGGCGCTGCCGCTGAACGGCCCGCGCCAGCTCCGGGTGGAGTGGCGGGTGGACGGCGTCCCGGTGACCCCGCAGCCCGCGGACGGCGGCGCGCTGGACACCGCGCGGCTCGACCTGGCGCCGGGCCGGACGGCCACCGTCACCGCGACCGTCCGGGACACCACCGACTGGGTGCGCGACGAGGCGTTCCGGGACCGCTACATGACCCGCTCGGTGTCCTGGACGGTCACCGGCTGAGGCCGGGCGCACGCACCCGCCGTCGTGCGCGTTCGTGGGCGACCGACCGCCCCCCGCACTGGGCCTCCCATCATGGGATGACTACGCTGTTCGCACTATGACCGTGGAGCCCGCCAGTTCAGCCGCGCCCAGATCCGTCCCCGCTCCCCGAACCACCGCCGAGCCCCCGGCCGCCCCCGCGCCGTCCCCGCCCGGCGGGCGCGCGGCCTGGCTCGCCTGGTCCGTCGGCGTCAGCGTCTACGTGCTCGCGGTGATCCACCGCACCAGCCTCGGCGTGGCCGGACTGGACGCCGCCGACCGCTTCGGCATCGGCGCCTCCGCGCTCTCCACCTTCTCGATCCTCCAGGTACTGGTCTACGCGGCCATGCAGATACCCGTCGGCCTGCTGGTCGACCGGTTCGGGCCGCGGCGGGTGCTGCTGCTCGGGGTCGTCCTGCTCAGCGCCGGGCAGCTGGCCTTCGCGTTCAGCTCCGCCTTCGCCCCCGCACTGGCCTCCCGGGCGGTGCTCGGCTGCGGCGACGCGATGACCTTCATCAGCGTGCTGCGGATCGCCGCCAGGTGGTTCCCGGCCGCCCGCAACCCGTTCGTGGCCCAGCTGACCGGCCTCGCCGGCATGGGCGGCAACCTGATCACCACCGTGGTGCTCGCGCAGGCCCTGCACCGCGAGGGCTGGACGCCGACCTTCACCGCGATCTCGCTGCTCGGCGTCGCGGTGTTCGCGCTCGTCGCGCTGCTGTTGAGGGAAGCGCCCGACTCCGGGGCCGGACGGCCCGCCGACCGGCCCGCCGGAGACCGGGACCGGGACCGGGACCGGGACCGGCCGAAGGTCGGCCGCCAGGTCCTCGCCTGCTGGCGCGAGCCCGGCACCCGCCTCGGCCTCTGGGTGCACTTCACCACCCAGTTCCCCGGCAACGCCTTCGGCCTGCTCTGGGGCCTGCCCTACCTGGTGGAGGCACAGGGCCTGACCCGGGCCGAGGCCGGCGGGCTGCTGACCCTGCTGGTGCTCAGCAACATGACCTTCGGCTTCCTGTTCGGCCGCCTGCTCTCCGCCACGGCCCGGGCCCGGATGCCGATCGTCCTCACCGTCGTCGCGACCACCGGACTCGGCTGGGCCCTGGTGCTGGCCTGGCCCGGCGGCCACCCGCCGCTCTGGCTGCTGGCCGGGATCATCGTGGTGATGGGCAGCAACGGCCCGGCCTCCCTGGTCGGCCTGGACTACGCCCGCGCCCGCAACCCGGTGGAGCGCCTCGGCACCGCCTCCGGGATCGTCAACATGGGCGGCTTCATCGGCACGATGATCACCCTGTTCGGCATCGGCGTCCTGCTCGACGCCCTCTCCCCGGACGGCGCCGGCGGCTACTCCGCCGACGCCTTCCGCTGGGCCTTCTGCTGGCAGTACGTCCCGCTGGCGGTGGGCCTGGTGATGATCCTCCGGCTCCGGCGCAAGGTCGGCGCGGCCGAGGCGTAGGCAATCCGGCCGCTGGCCGGCGGTCTCTCCCCCCGCCGTTACAGCCCGATGCCCCGGAGGACCTCCGTGACCTCCGACGGCCGTCCGTAGATCCTGGCCCGGTCGATCAGGCAGAGCACGGTGCCCTCCGGCGGCATGACCGGTGCGGGTGCGGGATGCGCGGCCGCGGCCCGCGCAGGCTGCCCCACCGCACCGTCCCGCAGGCGGATCAGGTCCACCAGCTTCAGCTTCGGACAGCCCGGGACGACCCGGCTGCCCCGGATGCCGACCCGCTCCCCGCCCGGGCACGCGAAGTACGCCCCGTACGGCGGCCCGCCGTCCTCCTCCCGGCCCGGGAGATGGAGGGTCATCTCCCCGTGCCGGCAGTGCACCGTCCCGTCGGAGCGGACGGTCAGGCCGGGCCAGTCCTCGTGCTCGATCTCCGCGACGATCTGCACCTGCTGCCCGATCGCCTCGGTCAGGGTCTCCGCCATCCGCCGCTGCTGGGCGGGGGCGTCGGTGTCGCCGCGGCGGACGGAGGGGAGGAGGTCGCGGGTGACCCACTCCTGGAAGGGCCGGGCCGTGGGTTTCCTCGACCTCATGACGAGGCGGTAGAGCCCCGCCTCACTGACGAGGCTCAGCAACGGGTTTCCCCGGACGGATCCATTCCCACCTGCGGAAACGTCGTTCGGGTGAGTTGAAGTTACCCATACCGAGCGCATGTCGACGGTCCGCTTGTCGTCGGGGCCGACGATCCTGGCGGCCTGGCCCGGACTGCCCCGGTCCAGTACGGCGCACACGTCCTTGAGCGCGAACCACGGCTCCCCGTCGATCATCACGACGCGGATCGGCTGCCCCGTGCCGGGGAAGCTCGACCGCACCAGTTCCATCCGTTCCTGCTGTTCGTCGTCCATGGGGACGCCCCTCCTTCTTCCGGGTGATGGCTGGAGTGCCCGGAACAACGAGGCCGAACAGGTGAGGTGCTGGCGTCAGGTTGACGGATGGACGCACGAGTGGTGCCCACCCGGCGCGCGCTCGTTCGTGCACGCCGGGTGGTGTGCGCAGGTGGTCAGGGGGTCACGGCGAAGGTGGCCAGGACCCGGTCGGCCAGCTCCTTGTCCCCCTCGACGCCCACCGGGCCGGGGCGACCGCGGCCGCAGGCGAGCCGGACGAACGTCTCCCAGCCCATGGTGAGCTGGACGTCCGGAGCCAGGCTGATCGACTCGTCCACGGTGCCGCGGCCGGCCGCGTCGACCCGGACGGTGCGCAGGAACTCCACCGGGCCGGTGACGTCCACCACCACGGTCGTCCCGGCCGGGGCGCCGGCCTGGTGGGCGACGGCCTTGGGCAGCAGGCCGAGCAGGACGTCCCGGGTGATCAGGGCGGCCGGGGAGTCCAGGTTGCCGGGGGTGCCCAGCGCCCGGCGCAGGTCCTGCTCGTGCACCCAGACGTCGAAGGCCCGCAGCCGCAGCAGCTCGTGGTACGGCACGTCGTGGCTGAGCGGTCCGGCCGGCCGGCGGACCGGTTCCTCGGGCGTCTGCTTGGCGTTGCGCAGTGCCCGGGAGCGGCGGATGACCGTGTACTCCAGCTCGCTGGTCATCTCCAGCGCGGTGTGGCAGCGGCGCTTGTCCACCGGCAGCTCGACGTAGCGGGCGAACTCGGTGGTCACGTGGCGGAGGTCACGCGGCAGCGAGTGGATCGGGCGGGGGTCGCCGAGGAGCTCGGACTCGACCGCGATGATGTGCGAGACGACGTCCCGGACCGACCAGCCGGGGCACTCGGTGGCCCGGTTCCAGGAGCCCTCGGGGAGGGGGGCGACCAGCTCCGATATGGACTCGATGCTCTGCGTCCAGGCGTCCGTGTAAGCCTGCACGGTCTGGTTGTCCGTCACGGGAATCTCCGGCCCTCCGTCAGCTTCCTTGCCGCCCGCGCCCGCCCTCCCCGGTCGGCCGGGATGGTCCGGCTTCCGGGCGCACACGCTAACCGCACGTTACGCTGCCGGGAGACAGCTGGGCAGCGCTTTCGGGTGACGATCGTAGGTCTCTTGCCGTGGACGGTGGTACTGTGCGCGCTTCATTGATCCAACTCGCGGTCTCCGACGAGGAGCCGCCCGCCGAACGGCGTGCCAGGGCCGCCGCCCTGGTCCGTGCTCAACAGGGCGCCGACCTGGTGGTCCTGCCCGAGTTGTGGGCGCTCGGCGGCTTCGCCTACGACCTCTGGTCGGACGGCGCGGAGACGCTGGACGGGCCGACCTCGGACGTGATGGCGGCGGCGGCCCGGGCGGCCGGGGTCTGGCTGCACGCGGGTTCGATCGTGGAGCGCGACCCCGACGGGCCGATCTACAACACCTCGCTGCTGTTCGCCCCGGACGGCGAGCTGGTGCACACCTACCGCAAGATCCACCGCTTCGGCTTCGACAGCGGCGAGGCGGTGGTGATGGGTGCCGGCCAGGAGATCGTCACCGCGCCGACCGACTTCGCGACGCTGGGCCTGGCCACCTGTTACGACCTGCGCTTCCCGGAGCTGTTCCGGGCCCTGCTGGACGCCGGCGCCCAGCTGCTGGTCGTCCCGGCGGCCTGGCCGGCCCGGCGCCGCGAGCACTGGACGCTGCTGGCGCGGGCCCGGGCGGTGGAGGAGCAGGCGTACGTGCTGGCCTGCAACACCGCGGGGACGCACGGCGGGGTCGAGCAGGCCGGGCACAGCATCGTGGTGGACCCGTGGGGCCGGGTGCTGGCCGAGGCGGGGGCGGACGAGGAGGTGCTGACCGTCGAGTTCGACCCGGCGGAGGTGGCCAAGGCCCGCGCGGAGTTCCCGGTGCTGCGCGACCGTCTGCTCGGGATCCCGGCGCCGGTCCAGCGCTGACCCCCGGCCCGGGGCGGCCGGGGCGGGCCGTGCACCTCGGCCCGGCCCGCCCTGCCCCGCCCTGCCCGGTCCGGCTGGCCGCCCGGCCCGGGAGAGGGGGCGATCCGGCTCGTCCGGGGGGTGGGTCAGCGCCTGCTCGGGGCGGGTTTGAGAAGATGAGCACTCGTCGTGTTCCCCGCCGTCCCCGGCCGGTCCGCCGAGGGCCCACCCGGCCGGCCAGCCCGAGGAGGTCGCGCGCATGTCCGGCAACGGCGCCGGCGACACCCGCCCCGTCATCCACCGCAACAGCCTGCGCGAACAGATCGCCGGGGCGTTGCGCGAGGAGATGATGGCCGGTCGGCTGGCGGCCGGCCGCAACTTCACCGTCAAGGAGATCGCCGAGCTGTACGGGGTCTCGGCCACGCCGGCCCGCGAGGCCCTGGTCGACCTCGGTGCCCAGGGGCTGCTGCGGGCCGAGCACCACCGCGGATTCACCGTGCCCGAGCTCGGCTGGGACGACTTCCTGGAGATCTTCGAGTCCAGGGTGCTGCTCACCGACAGCTTCTACCGCCAGTTCTCCACCCGCCGGGCGCTGCCGGACCTCAGCCGGCTGCCCTCGCTGCGCCGCCGGGCCGACGCGGCGGTCCGTGCCGCCCGGGCCGGGAACCTGGACGTGATCGTCGGCTGCGACCGCCGTTTCTGGCAGGAGGTCGCCGCCCTGGCCGGCAACCGCCGGATCAGCGGCTACCTGGACTGGCTGCGGGTGCAGTCCTGGATGTTCGCCGCGCCCTACCTGCGGGAGATGCCGGTCCTCGCGGGGGTCTGCTGGGACCGCCACCTCGAACTGGTCGACGCCGTCGAGGCCCGGGACCTGACCGGCGCGCACCGGATCATCTGCGAGTACAACCTGTTCACCGCCCGGCTGCTGGCCGAGCTGGCCGGGCGGCCGCTGGAGTCCGTGACCGTGCTCGGACTGCTCACCGGGCCCCTGGACGGCGAAACGGCGCCGCCCCCGCCCGCCGCTCCGGCCGAGGCCGCCGCACCGCCGCCGCCCGCCGGGCCCGCCGAGCGGACCGGGCCGGGGCGCCGCCGGCCGGGCGAGGAGGTCGCCCGGGAGCTGGGGCGGGAGCTCGGGCTGGGCCTCGGTCTGGTGCCGCAGCCGCGCTCGGTGCACGGACGGTTCGCCCGGCGGCTGCCGGAGGCGCCGCCCGAGGCGCCGCAGGGCCGGCCCGACCCGTACCCGGCCCCGGGCCGGTAGGGTGGGCGGTCGTCGAACCGGGCGCCCCGTACCGCGGCCGCCCGGGTAACGACACCGCCCCCGTCGTCGCCCCGCCCCGCGGGCGATCCCGCCGCCCGGAGAGGAACTGCCGGCCATGGCCTGCGACCTCTGGCTCGTCCCGCTCGTGGACGTGCTGAGCCACAGCCCCGACAACCCCTTCCGGGACGACCTCGCGCTCTACAACTCGGTGTTGGCCTCGCGCGGGCTGCCCGAGGTGCCGGTCTACCAGTACGTGCCGGGGATCAGCGGCGCCGTCGAGCCGATAGCGGCCTTCGACTACGACTCGCTGCACTTCCTGCGCCGCGCCTACCTGCTGGGCCTCACCGGTCTGGACATCACGCCGGTGGACTCGCTCGGCGGGGACTACGAGCAGCTGCTGGAGATGTTCGAGAGCAGCGCCGAACAGTCGCACCTGGTCTGGCACTTCGACCACGCCGGCGCCTACGTGCCGATCGAGTTCGCGACGCCGCTGGTGGACGAGGCGCTGCTCGCCTCCGGCGGTCCGCTCGGCTCCAGCCACGGGCTGCTGCGCGAGCTGCAGGCCGTGGCCCCGGCGCTGGGCATCGACCCGTTCAACCCCCCCGGCCCGACCAGGCCGCTCGGCCCGACCGGCCTGGAGCAGCCCTTCGGGCCGCCGCTGGACGACCTGCACCCCTTCGCCCGGGAGCGGCACGCCTGGGCCGGTCTGTACGCGGCGGCGACCCGCAGCCTCACCCAGGGATCGATGGTCGTCTTCGCCTGAGCCCCGGGCTCCGCGTCCCCGGGCCCCGGGCTCCGAGTCCCCGGCCCGGTCCGGCTCGGTGCCCGGCTCCGGGCCCGGCCCCGCGCCGCCGCGGGCGCCCCGCCGCAGGCCTACCGCAGCGGCCCCTCCGGCGGCCGCTGGCGCGGCATGGTGGGCCGGGTGCCCGGCGGCGGCAGCACCCGCACCTGGGCGCCCACGCCGGTCTCGCTGCGCCCGCCCCACGTCCCCGGGGACTGGGTGGGCAGCTGGGTCATCGAGGCGCGGAACTCCAGCATCCACTCCGAGGTCTCGGTGCGGACCATGTCCGAGACGTCCTCGCAGAACCGGCGCAGCACGCCGAGGCAGCGCTCGGCGGCCTCGCCCGCGGTGCCCTCGGTCGGGCCGAGCACCTCGCGCACGCACTCCGAGGCCCAGTCGAACTGGAAGGCCTCCAGGCGCCGTTGCAGCGCCTGCGCGGTGCTGACGTCCCGCATCCAGCCGGAGGTGAGGCCGAACACCCGGTCCGTGCCGTAGCAGGCGGCGGAGAGCGCCAGGCCGACGTAGCCCCAGCTGGTGCCGTGCGCGACCGTGCCGGTCAGGTCGACCAGCGGGGCGGTCACCCCGCCCACGGCGAAGCCGGCCGAGCCGAACCGCAGCAGGCGCGCCCAGCGGCGCTTCCAGACGCGGTCCCGGCGGTACCAGTCGATGGCCTCGACGGCCCGCTCCTCGGACCAGCGGTACAGCTCCTCGAGCCGTTCGGCGGGCTCGCCCCAGTCCCCGAGGGGGAACTGGCGGGCGCTCAGATCGGTCCGGCGGCGGGTGGAGGCCCGGCGGGCGACGATCGCGGCGGGCTGGTCCTCCTCGCCGATCTCCTTGCCCCAGGCACTCTCCTCGGGCTGCATTTCCGGCTGGCTCACCTGTGAGGCTCCCTGTGGCGGGCGGGCTGGTGGTTCTGGCGGCTCATCGGCTGACGCGGCGTCTGCCGGTGGTTGTCCAACAGCACTTCTTACCGCCAAATGGCTGACCGTGGGTCGCTTCCCGGATGATCGTTACCGGATTCGGCCACCGGAACCCGAGGTGGGAGGGATGCGGGGGTCGGCGAGATTTCACCCGTCCGAGCGAGGCTCCGGTGACCCGCCGTCCTGACCCGGACACCCGGCGCGCATCCGGCCCGGCCCGGTTCGGAGGTTCCTCCAGCATCGTGGGCGTACGGAGCTCCCTTCCTGGAGGATCCGACGGGACCGGGGAACGGCCCGAACCGGCCACCGGCTACCCTTGCCAAGCGTGAAGGTCCTCGTCATCGGCGGCGGCGCCCGCGAACACGCCCTGTGCCGCTCTCTGTCCCAAGATCCCGCCGTGACCGAGCTGCACTGCGCCCCGGGCAACGCCGGGATCGCGCAGGTGGCGACGGTCCACCCGGTCGACCAGCTCGACGGCGCGCAGGTCGCCGACCTGGCCGTGCGGCTCGGTGCCGCCCTGGTCGTCGTCGGCCCGGAGGCCCCGCTGGTCGCGGGCGTCGCCGACGCCGTGCGCGCGGCCGGCGTCCCGGTGTTCGGCCCGTCCGCGGCGGCGGCCCAGCTCGAGGGCTCGAAGGCCTTCGCCAAGGACGTGATGGCGGGCGCCGGCGTGCCCACCGCCCGCTCCTACGTCTGCACCACCGCCGAGGAGGCCGCGGAGGCGCTGGACGCCTTCGGCGCGCCGTACGTGGTGAAGGACGACGGCCTGGCCGCCGGCAAGGGCGTGGTGGTCACCTCCGACCGCGCCGAGGCGCTGGCGCACGCCGCGTCCTGCATGGTGGAGTCGCCCGGCCGTCAGGGCCGGGGGAGCGTGGTCATCGAGGAGTACCTGGACGGCCCCGAGGTCTCGCTGTTCGCGATCACCGACGGGACCACCGTCGTCCCGCTGCAGCCCGCACAGGACTTCAAGCGCGCCCTGGACGGCGACGAGGGCCCCAACACCGGCGGCATGGGCGCCTACTCGCCGCTGCCGTGGGCGCCCGCCGGCCTGGTCGAGGAGGTCCTGGAGACCGTCCTGCAGCCGACCGTCGACGAGCTGCGCCGCCGTGGCACCGAGTTCTCCGGCCTGCTCTACGCGGGTCTGGCGCTCACCTCGCGCGGCACCCGGGTGATCGAGTTCAACGCCCGCTTCGGCGACCCGGAGACCCAGGTCGTGCTGGCCCGGCTGCGCACCCCGCTGGCCGCCGTCCTGCTGGCCGCCGGCACCGGGACCCTGGACCAGCTGGAGCCGCTGCGCTGGGACGAGGACGCGGCCGTCACCGTGGTCGTCGCCTCCGAGGGCTACCCGGCGGCGCCGCGCACCGGAGACCCGATCGAGGGCCTGGCCGAGGCCGAGGCCGACGGCACCGCGTTCGTCCTGCACGCCGGCACCAGGTACGGGGCGGACGGCGCGGTGCTGAGCGCCGGCGGCCGCGTGCTGTCGGTCACCGCGACCGGCGCCGACCTGGGCGAGGCGCGCGACCGCGCGTACGCCGCCGTGGACCGGATCACCCTCAAGGGTGGTCAGCACCGCACCGACATCGCGCTGAAGGCGGCCACCGCCTAGGACCTGTCCGGCGGCCGCCGCGCAGCCGCCGCCACGCGCCCGCGGGGCGCTGCGTGCCGTGGGTTTTCCCCCCATGGACGCAGCGCCCCGCGGCGTTTCCCGGGCCGGAGCGGCCGACGGCGCCGACGCACCGTTCGGCGGCCGGAATCCAGCCCATCGGGTGACAGCACCCGCATCCGGCTGACGTAACCGGGCGGACGGCCTTATGGTGCGCTGGATCGCAGTGCGGCGCGGACGCGCGCCGGGGTCGCCGCCGGGTAGCGGTGCTTCGGCGGGGGGATGCTGGACGGCGTCCGGCCGGGCGGTCGCCCGGGTGCTTCGCACCGGACCGGTCGCGGTCGTCCGGAATCCGGGCGGCGTCACCGGGACGAGTGGAAACCGGGGCGATCCGGAACACCCACCCGCGCCGGGGCGTCGAAAATGGCAGAAGCGCCACGCAGCACGCACTGCCCGGGATCGGACGCCTCCGTTTCCCGGTCGTAACTGATCGTTTCGAGTCGGCTCAGGGGCCCGTCACCGGGTGCCCGGGGGCTCCGAAGGGGGTGCCGCACCGTATGGCCGCAGTCGACACCGCGCGCGCTCACGCCCAGGCGGTCCTGCGGGTCCGAGGTCTCGCCCTGGCCGCCGCCGCCATGCCCGCCGCCGTCGCGGTGGTCCTGCTCGCGGGCCGGTTCACCGGGCGGATCGGCGCTCCCGGCTCCGCCGACGCCGCCGGGTGGGACACCGCCCGCTGGGTGGTCGGCGCGGTGGCCGCGCTGGCCCTCCTGGTGGCCGGCCTGACCGCCCGCGCCTACCGGCGGGCCGTCCCGCCGCAGACCCCGGCCGTCCCGCTGGCGCGCGCCGAGGCCCCCGAGCTGTACCGGCTGATCGGCGAGCTCGCCGACCGGCTGGACGTTCCCGCGCCCTCGGTCCTCGCCCTCACCCCGGACTGCGACAGCTGGCTGGAGGACCTCCCGCCGGTGCGGTCGGCCCGCCCGTTCCGGCCGCACGCCGAGCCGCCCGGCCCGATGCTGGTGATCGGTTCGCCGTTCCTGTGGTGGATGCGGGCCGACGAGCTGCGCGCCCTGCTCGCCCCGGTGGTGGCCGGCGCCGCCGCCTCCGCCGACCCGGAGATCGCCGCCGCCCGCCGCTTCCTGCGCAGCCTGGACGCCAGCCTGGACCCGGGCCAGGGCGCCGCCCCCGGCCTCGGCGGCGGCAACCTGGCGGGCCCGCCACGGCCGGCCCGCCGCGGCCCGGCCGCGCTCGCCGACCGGGTCACCGGCGGGATCACCCGCCGCCTGCTCGGCGCCTGCCGCGGCCACGCCGCGGAGCTGGAGCGCGCCGTCGCGGCCCGGGCCTCCGAGCAGGCCCGGACGGTCGACTACGGCCTGCGGATCGCCGCCCAGGAGCAGGTCGGGCTGGCCTACGCGGGCTGGGACCGCCTGCTCACCCGGGTCGCGCTGCCCGCCTGGCGGCTCGGCCGCCACCCGGCGCACCTCAACGCCGGGGTGGTCGCCGCCCTCACCGAGCTCTCCCGGCGGGACCGCCTGGCCGACGGCTACGGCAACCGGCTCGGCGACCGCCCGGCCTGCGACCTGTTGGAGGAGCCCGGCAGCGTCGACCGGGCGGTCTCCCGGCTCGCCGCCGAACTGTTCTTCGGGCGTCCGGAGGCGGGCGCCTGGCACGAGCTGGAGTGGTCCGACTACCCGGCCGAGGTGGTGGACGCCGGCTGGCGGGCCGGGGCCGCGGCCCTGCAGGCCGCCCTGGACCGGCTCGCCCCGCAGGCCCGCCCGGGCTCCCCGACCCTCACCCGGCTGCTGGTCCGGCTCGCCGACGGGGAGGGCGAGCCGTTGGCCGCCGCGCTCACCGCCCAGCTGGCCCGCACCACCGCCCCGGCCCCGCTGCTGGAGCCCGACCGCACCGGCCGCGACCTGCTGGTGGACCACGTCACCGCGATGGTCTGCTGCGCGGCCGTGGACACCGCGGGCGGCAGGCCCGGCCTGGACTGGCTGGACGGCCCGGTGCTGCTGCTCGGCGGGGTGCGCCGCACCGATCTCGCCGGTCCGGTCGCCCAGGCCGTCGAGCAGGGCCAGGACGGCCCGCTGCGGGCCTGGCTGGACGCCGCCGACGTCCGGCTGGAGAAGCCCGTGCGGCTCTGAGGCCCCGGCCCGGGGGCGGCCCGGCGGCGCTCGGGCCGCCGGTGCGCGCCCCCGGAAGCCGGGCGGAACGATCGTCTCCGCAGGCCGGGGGCCCGGTCCGGGCCGGTGGCGAGATTCCCGGCACCAATTGCCACCACTGGGTGACGCAGTGACAGCACTCTGTGGTGTATTAGTCCGCACGCACATCCGGGGGGCACGTGCCAACCGGGCGGGAGTGCACCTGGGAGGGGCGCGTGGGGACGGAACTCAACCGCCGGTGGGAGTCCGGTACGCACGCGTACAGCGTCTCCGACCCCTTCGGCCAGGGGCCGCTGCCCTGGCTGCGCAGCCCGGACCAGTACCTGGCCGGTGCGGAGGGCGCCGTCCCCTGGTACGTCTCGGTGGACGCCCCCGGCCAGCGTCCGCTGGCGTCCGGGGCCCGGCCCAAGCCGCCGGTCGGCACGCCGCAGAGCGCCAACGACGTGGACCAGCAGATCAAGGGGTTCGCCTCGGCCGGGGTGATCCGCCCCGGCGGCTCGGTGGACTTCCGGGTGACGGTCAACCCGCCCCGCGAGTTCACCGTGGACGTCTACCGGATCGGCCACTACGGCGGTGACGGCGCCCGCCACATGACGTCCAGTCCGCTGATCGCCGGGCTGGCCCAGCCCGCCCCGCTGGTGGTCGAGCGGACGGTCTCCTGCCACCACTGGTGGCACTCCTGGCGGCTGCAGGTCCCGACGCACTGGAAGCCCGGCGCGTACGTCGCCGTGCTGACCACCGCGGACATGCTGCACCGCAGCCACATCCCGTTCACCGTACGGGACTTCGAGGACCAGGAGCACGCGGCCGAGCTGCTGCTGGTGGTCCCCGACGTCACGTGGCAGGCCTACAACCTGTTCCCCGAGGACGGCCGCAGCGGCGCCAGCCTGTACCACGCCTGGGACGACCGGGGCGGTCTGGCGGGGGAGGCCGAGGCGGCCGTCACCGTCTCCTTCGACCGCCCGCACGCCACCGCCGGGCTGCCGCTGCACGTGGGCCACGCGTACGACTTCATCCGCTGGGCCGAGCGCTACGGCTACGACCTCTCCTACGCCACGGCCACCGACCTGCACGCGGGGCTGGTCGATCCGGACCGGCACCGGGCACTGATCTTCCCCGGCCACGACGAGTACTGGTCGGAGCCGATGCGCCGGGTCGTCGAGCGGGCCCGGGACGGCGGCACCTCGCTGGTCTTCCTCTCCGCCAACACCATGTACTGGCGGGTCGAGCTGACCCCGGCCGCCTCCGGAGAGCCCAACCGGCTGCTCAACTGCCGCAAGCGGCAGAAGGTCCGGCCGGGCAGTCCGGCCGCCGGGGTGCCCGGCTCGGCCAGCGCGCTGTGGCGGGACGCGGGCGAGCCGGAGCAGCACCTGCTCGGCCTGCAGTACTCGGGCCGGGTGGCCGCGCCCGTCCCCATGGTCGCCCGGCACACCGCGCACTGGCTGTGGGACGGCACCGGGCTGCGGGAGGGCGACGAGCTGCCGGGCCTGGTCGCCGGGGAGGCCGACCGCTACTACCCGAAGGTCGCGCTGCCCGAGCACACCGAGCGGGTGCTGCTCGCGCACTCGCCGTACCAGGACCTCGCCGGCCGCACCCGCCACCAGGAGACCTCGCTGTACCGGGCGCCCAGCGGCGCCTACGTGTTCGCGGCGGGCACCTTCGCCTGGTCGCCCGCCCTGGGGCGCCCGGGGCTGACCGACGAGCGGATCCAGCGGGCCACCGCCAACCTGCTGGACCGCCTCGGCAAGAACCACGGTTCGGCGGTCATGAAAGACTGCGGGGGCAGTGACCTCCCCTTTCGCGGTGCCCCACGCCCCCGAACGACCCCTGAGGACTGAGACACGTTGAGCGGATTTGTCACCAAGCCCGAGCCGGTCCAGGTGCCCGGCCTGGTCCACCTGCACACCGGCAAGGTGCGCGACCTCTACCGCACCGGGTCGGGTGAGCTGGTCATGGTCGCCAGCGACCGGATGTCCGCGCACGACTGGGTGCTCCCGAACGAGATCCCCGACAAGGGCCGCGTCCTCACCCAGCTGTCGCTGTGGTGGTTCGAGCGGATCGCCGACATCGTGCCCAACCACGTGATCTCCACCGAGGTCCCGGCCGGCGCGCCCGCCGACTGGAAGGGCCGCACGCTGATCTGCAAGAGCCTGGACATGGTCCCGGTCGAGGCGGTCGCCCGCGGCTACCTGGCGGGCTCCGGCCTCAGCGAGTACGAGGCGAGCCGCACGGTCTGCGGCATCGCCCTGCCGGAGGGCCTGGAGAACAGCTCCGAGCTGCCCGCCCCGATCTACACCCCGGCGCTCAAGGCCGAGGTCGGCGAGCACGACGAGAACGTCTCCTACGAGGAGACCGCCCGCAGGATCGGCGCCGAGCTCGCCTCCCAGCTGCGCCGCACCACGCTGGACGTCTACGCGCGCGCCCGGGACATCGCCCGCGACCGCGGCATCATCCTGGCCGACACCAAGTTCGAGTTCGGTCTGCTGGACGGCGAGCTGGTGATCGGCGACGAGGTGCTCACGCCGGACTCCTCCCGCTACTGGCCGGCCGACGAGTGGCGCCCGGGCCGTTCGCAGCCGTCCTTCGACAAGCAGCTGATCCGCGACTGGCTGGTCTCCCCGGCCTCCGGCTGGGACCGCTACAGCGAGCAGCCCCCGCCGGAGCTGCCGGCCGAGCTGGTCGAGCGGACCCGCGCCAAGTACATCGAGGTCTACGAGCGGCTGACCGGCACCGCCTGGGTCTGACGCACCACCGCCCGCGGGCCGGCCGGGTCTCAGATCCAGCCGTGCTCGCGGGCGATCCGCACCGCCGCGTGCCGGTTCTCGGCGCCCAGCTTGGTGGCCGCCGAGGACAGGTAGTTGCGGACGGTGCCCGGGGAGAGCGCCGCCCGCGCGGCGATCTCGGCGATCGTGGTGCCGTCGGCGGCCAGTTCCAGGACGTCCGTCTCGCGCGGGGTCAGCGGGGTCTCCCCGGCGCTGATCGCGTCCGCCGCGAGCTCCGGGTCGACGTAGCGGCCGCCGGCCCGCACGGTCCGGATGATCCCGGCCAGGTCGGCCGCCGAGACGGTCTTCGGCAGGAAGCCGCGCACTCCGACCTCCAGCGCCCGCTTGAGGTAGCCCGGGCGCCCGTGCCCGGTGACGATCATGCAGCGGCAGTCCGGCAGCATCCTGCGCAGCTCGGTGGCCACCTCGATGCCGTCCTTGCCCGGCATCTGCAGGTCCAGGACCGCGACGTCCGGGCGGTGCGCCTGGGCCATCGCCAGCGCCTCCGGTCCGGAGCCGGCCTGGGCGACCACCTCGAGGTCGTCCTCCAGCGAGAGCAGGGCGGCCAGTGCGCCGCGGATCAGGTGCTCGTCGTCGGCGAGCAGGACGCGCACGGGCACGGTCTCGGTCATCGTCGGTCTTCCTCCGGCAGTCGGGTCAGATCGGGACGGAGGCGAGCACCCGGAAGGTGCCCTCCCGGGCGGGCGGAACGGTCAGCTCGCCGTCGTGCGCGGCCAGCCGTTCGCGCAGGCCGGGCAGGCCGGCACCGCCGCCCCGGGAGGGGCGCGGCAGGCCGGGCACCCCGTCGTTCTCCAGCTCCAGCACCGCCCGGCCCTCCTCCAGCCGCAGCCGGATCAGGCAGTGGGCGGCCTCGCTGTGGCGCAGCACGTTGGTGGTGCCCTCGCGGATCACCCAGCCGAGCACCGACTGCACCGCGGTCGGGAGCCGGTCGGCGTCCTCGCCGAGGTCGATCTCGCAGGCGATGTCGGCGGAGCGCAGCACCGCGCTGGCGCCGATCGCCTCGGCGTGCAGGTCGGCGGTGCGGTAGCCGCGGACGACGTCGCGGACCTCGCGCTGCGACTCCTGGGCGATCCGCTGCACCTCGGCCATCTGGTCGGCGGCCTCCGGGCGACCCCGGCGCGCGAACTGGACGGCGAGTTCGCTCTTGAGCGCGATGGTGGTGAGGTTGCGGCCCATCACGTCGTGCAGGTCGCGGGAGAAGCGCAGCCGCTCCTCGGCGACGGCGAGGCGGGACTGCGTCTCGCGGGCGGCGTCCAGCTCCCAGACCACCGAGGTCAGCCAGGCGAAGCTGCGGCAGCTGGCGACGACGAAGGGCATGCCCACCGCGTCGCCGACCAGCAGGCCGACGGCGAAGCCGGGTGTCACTCCGGCCAGCAGCATCGCGGGGGCGACCAGCAGGATCTGGCCGAGCGCCACGGGGAAGGCCCAGCGCAGCGGCAGGCCGACGGCGAGCGGCCCGAAGCCGCCGCTCAGCAGGATGGTCGCGATCGCGGCGGTGAACGGCTGCCCCGCCGGGCCGCCCGGGGCGTCGGGGACGGGGTGGGCCAGCAGGACGGCCCAGCAGCCGGCCACCGTGAAGGCTCCGCTGGCGAGGAGCCAGCGCCGGTGGTCGGTGGGCCGGTTCAGGTAGTGGTCGAGCGAGGTGCCGCAGGCCCGGAGGTCCAGCAGGACGGCGGCCAGCGTCACGACCAGGGCGACCCGGGTGGCCGCCGGAGGGTGCGGCTGGTCGGCGCGGGAGTTGGTGATCAGGAACGCGATGGGCAGCATGACGAGCGGCATCAGGTAGATCGACCAGCGCAGGTAGAGCTCGGAGCGCTTGGGCTTGCCGAAGCCCCGCCAGGCGCGCATCGGCGACCGGATCTCCATCTGCCCGTCCCCCTGTTCGATCATGATCGTGCTGTTGCCTTCATATCAGAGGGCGAACCGGGGGGTCCTCCTCGGATTCGTGCCGCGCGCCGCCGGGGTGCGTCAGCGGCGCGACTCCCAGCGGAAGTAGCGGACCGCGCCCCAGAGCGCGAGGCCCAGCCAGACCGCGCCGGTGACCAGGTGCGGGAGGGCGGTCGCCCACGTGCCGCCGAAACCGGTGGCGGCGGCCGAGCCGTCGCTGCCGGTCCAGCCGAGGCGGATCAGCTGGAAGCCCGGGGTGGTGGGCAGCAGGCGGCAGACGTCGGCGATCCGGTCGGACATGGTCTCCAGCGGGATGAGCAGGCCGGAGCCGAACTGGGAGACCAGCAGGACGGGCAGGGTCGTGATGCCGGCGGTCTCCACGGTCTTGGTGAAGGCGCTGGTGAGGGCGGCCAGCGCGATCATGGTGCCGATGCTCAGCAGGACCCCGGCGGCCAGCAGCAGCGGGTTCACCGGGGCACCGAGCTTCAGCACGGCGACACCGCCGGCGGCGACGACGCCGCTCATCAGCAGGGCCAGGCTCACCGAGGGCACCGCGGTGCCGGCCAGGATCTCCACGTCGGTGGCCTCGCCGGTCCGCAGCCGCTTGAGCACCAGCTCGTTGCGCCGGCCGACGTACGCGGCGGTCAGGTTGTAGTAGACGACGAACGCCAGGATCCCGCCGATGGTGCCGGTGATCAGCAGCGAGTCGACGTCCAGCCCGGGGTGGGAGTCGGCCTGCTGCTTCAGCATGCCGTGCCGCCCGCCGATGAGCATGAGGGGCAGCAGCAGCGCGGTGAACAGCGCCGAGCGGTTGCGCAGCAGCAGGGTGGCCTCGGCGCGGCCGAGGGCGAGCAGCCGGCGGGCGACGGTGCTCCGCGGCCCGGTGGCGGCGGCGGTGGCGGTGGGGGCGGCGGTGGTCATCGGGCGGATCCGATCAGGCGGCGGCGGGCGGTGGGGGCGGGCGGGGTGGGGGCGGGCGGCTGGTGTGCGGCCTCGGAGGCGATGGCGAGGAAGGCCTCCTCCAGCGAGGCGCTGCGGGCGTCCAGCGCGCCGAGCGCGATCCCGTGCCGGCGGGCCCAGGCGAGCAGGTCGTGCAGGGTGTCCTGGAGGCCGGCGGTCTGCACGGTGACCTTGTGGCCGTCGACGGTGACCTCGGCGCCCGCCAGCGGCGGCAGCGCGGTGCCGGTGAACGCGGGCAGCTCGAAGCTGATCCGGGACGGCCGGCCGGCGATCACCTCGGCGACCGTGCCGGTGGTCACGACCTGGCCGCCGTGCATGATGGCCAGCCGGTCGGCGAGCTCCTCGGCCTCCTCCAGGTAGTGCGTGGTGAGCAGCACGGTGGTGCCCTGGGCGCGCAGTTCGCGGACCAGCCGCCAGACGGCGGCGCGGGCCTCCGGGTCGAGGCCGGTGCTGGGTTCGTCCAGGAAGAGCACCTCGGGGCGGCCGAGCAGGGCCATCGCGAGGTCGAGCCGGCGCCGTTCGCCGCCGGACAACTGCTTGACCCGGACGTCGCGGCGGTGGGTCAGGCCGACGAGTTCGAGCGCCTCGTCCACCGGGCGGGCCCCGGTGGTCAGCCCGGACCAGGCGCGGCCGGTCTCGCCGACGGTGAGCTCGCCGGGGAAGCCGCCCTCCTGGAGCATGATGCCGATCCGCGGGCGGACGGCGACGCGCTCCCGGTGGGGGTCGTGGCCGAGCACCCGGACGGTGCCGCCGCTGGGGGCGGCCAGTCCCTCGATGAGCTCCATGGCGGAGGTCTTGCCGGCCCCGTTGGTGCCGAGCAGGGCGAACAGTTCGCCGCGGCCGACGGTCAGGTCGACGCCGCGGACGGCGTGGTAGCCGGTGGCACCGGTGCCGTAGTGGCGGTGCAGTCCGGTGACCTCGATCACGCTGTCGCCGGGGCGGGAGGGCTGGCTCGTTTCCATGCCTCCAGCGTTCCGCGGCCCGGGGCGCGCGGGCAGTGCGCGCCGTCACCGGACGGCGGTGGGGATCCACGGGTCGGCGATGACAAATGTCACCGGCCCGGGGCATTCCCGGGGAATGCCGAAGGGCCCCCTCGATCGAGGGGGCCCTTCGTTTCGGAGCGGACGACGAGATTCGAACTCGCGACCCTCACCTTGGCAAGGTGATGCTCTACCAACTGAGCCACGTCCGCAGGTCAAGATATTCTGTTGTGCTGTGCTCGCGCACTGCGAGCGGACGACGAGATTCGAACTCGCGACCCTCACCTTGGCAAGGTGATGCTCTACCAACTGAGCCACGTCCGCACGGTGCCTGGTGGGGCACCGTCCGCCGGTCCGGATCTCTCCGTTGCGGCGACGAGGATTACTCTACAGCATCGTTCGGGGTGGTCGCCCCACCCTTTCGGTCCAGGCGGGCGGGGCGACCGGGGCGCGGCCCCGACGCGGTCAGTTCGCCTCGGCGAACGCCTCGTACACGTGCTTGGGGATGCGGCCGCGGGCCGGGAGCTCCATGCCGCGGGACAGGGCCCAGGCGCGGACGGCGGCCGGGTCCGGGGTGAGCGCGGTGCGGCGGAAGGACTTTCCGGTGCGGCTCTGGCGGCGGCCGGCCGCGACGAACGGAGCGAGGGCCTCCCGCAGCTTTTCCGCGTTGTCCACGGACAGGTCGATCTCGTACGACTTCCCGTCGACGCCGAAGTGGACGGTTTCCGCCGCGGCGCCGCCGTCCAGGTCGTCGGAGAGCGTGACAACTACACGCTGAGCCATGGGTGTCAATCCTCTCGGGCAATTCGGCCGCCGGTCCGCGGGGTGCGTCGGGGGCCTGATGTGCACCACTCGCGCAAGCGCATACGGGCAGGCCGGGTGGCCCGCCGGATACGCAGCACTTGCCGCGACAGGTGGCCCTATTCTGCACCCGAAGGGGGTCGAAATCGAAGAGTCCGGCATTCTTTTCCGGATATTCACGTGTCTTCGCCGGAGTGCCGGATACCGAAGCGCGGGACGGGGCGATCTGTCCCGGAGTGCCGTATTCGGGTGTTCTTCGGCTGTTCTCGTTCCGGGGGTCGAATCTCCGGAAACCGGGTGGGCCCGGTGGAGCCCGGTGGGCCCGGATCCCTTGTGGCGTAAGGGTCTCGGGTCTACGCGCGTCGCCCTCCCCGGCCAGCAATCCCGCCCGAAACGGCCGGTAGTCTGGAGTTCCCCCGCCTCACCGAAGACACCACCGGGAGTGCCAGTGGCACGCGTCGTAGTCGACGTCATGCTCAAGCCGGAGATCCTCGACCCCCAGGGACAGGCGGTGCAGCGTGCACTGCCCCGTCTCGGATTCACCGGGATCGCCGACGTCCGCCAGGGCAAGCGTTTCGAGCTGGAAGTGGAGGGCCCGGTCGACGACGCCGCGCTCGCCCGTATCCGCGAAGCCGCCGAGACCTTTCTCGCCAACACCGTGATCGAGGACTTCACCGTCCGGGTCGAGGAGGAGGCGAAGTGACCACCCGCGTAGGCGTCGTCACTTTCCCCGGCTCGCTCGACGACCGCGACGCCCAGCGCGCGGTCCGCCTCGCCGGCGCGGAGCCGGTCGCCCTCTGGCACCGTGACAAGGATCTCCACCAGGTCGACGCCGTCGTCCTGCCGGGCGGATTCAGTTACGGCGACTATCTGCGCTGCGGCGCCATCTCGCGGTTCTCGCCGGTCATGGAGACCGTCATCGAGCAGGCGAAGCTCGGAATGCCGGTCCTCGGTATCTGCAACGGCTTCCAGGTGCTCTGCGAATCCCACCTGCTCCCCGGCGCGCTCACCCGCAACGACTCGCTGCACTTCGCCTGCCGCGACCAGAAGCTGCGCATCGAGAACGCCGGCACCGCGTGGACCCGGGATTACTCCGCGGGCCAGGAAATCGTCGTTCCGCTGAAGAACGGCGAGGGCCGCTTCGTCGCCGCCGAGCGCGTCCTGGACGAGCTGGAGGCCGAGGGCCGGGTGGTGGCCCGTTACCTGGAGGTCAACCCGAACGGTTCGTACCGCGACATCGCCGGCATCACCAACGCCGCCGGCAATGTCGTCGGTCTGATGCCGCACCCGGAGCACGCGGTGGAGCCGCTCACCGGTCCGACCACCGAGGGCCTGGGCTTCTTCACTTCCGTCCTGAAGCAGCTGGTGAACGCCTGATGAGCCTCGACACCGTCAAGAACGCCGAGCAGACCCCGGACGCCGCGCAGCCCTGGGCCGAACTCGGCCTCAAGCAGGACGAGTACGCGCGCATCCGGGAGATTCTCGGCCGCCGCCCCACCGGTGCGGAACTCGCGATGTACTCGGTCATGTGGTCCGAGCACTGTTCGTACAAGAGCAGCAAGGTCCACCTGAAGCAGTTCAGCGAGAAGAAGCCGCAGAGCGACGCGATGCTCGTCGGCATCGGCGAGAACGCCGGTGTCGTCGACGTCGGCCAGGGCTACGCGGTCACCTTCAAGGTCGAGTCGCACAACCACCCGTCGTACATCGAGCCCTACCAGGGCGCGGCCACCGGCATCGGCGGCATCGTGCGCGACATCCTGGCGATGGGCGCCCGCCCGGTCGCCGTGATGGACCCGCTGCGGTTCGGTGCGGCCGACCACCCGGACACCCGGCGCGTGCTGCCCGGGATCGTCGCGGGCATCGGCGGCTACGGCAACTGCCTGGGCCTGCCGAACATCGGCGGCGAGGTCGTCTTCGACTCCTGCTACCAGGGCAACCCGCTGGTCAACGCCCTCTGCGTGGGCGTCATGAAGCACGAGGACATCCACCTCGCGCAGGCCTCCGGCGCCGGCAACAAGGTCATCCTGTACGGAGCCCGCACCGGTGGCGACGGCATCGGCGGCGTCTCGGTGCTGGCCTCCGAGACCTTCGACGACACCAAGCCGGCCAAGCGCCCGGCGGTCCAGGTCGGTGACCCGTTCCAGGAGAAGCTCCTGATCGAGTGCACCCTGGAGATCTTCGGCGAGAAGCTCGTCAAGGGCATCCAGGACCTCGGCGGCGCCGGTCTGTCCTGCGCCACCAGCGAGTTGGCCTCGGCCGGCTCCGGCGGCATGCGGATCGACCTCGACACCGTGCACCTGCGCGACACCACGCTCTCGCCCGAGGAGATCCTCATGAGCGAGTCGCAGGAGCGCATGTGCGCGATCGTCGAGCCCGGCAAGGTCGCCCGCTTCCTGGAGATCTGCGAGAAGTGGGACGTCATCGCCAACGTCATCGGTGAGGTCACCGACGGCGAGCGCCTGGAGATCTTCTGGCACGGCGAGCTCGTCGTCGACGTCCCGCCGCGGACCGTCGCCCACGAGGGCCCGACCTACCAGCGCCCGTTCGCCCGCCCGAGCTGGCAGGACGCGCTGCAGGCCGACGCCCCCACGGCCGAGCGGCTGGCCCGCCCGACCACCGGCGAGGGCCTCAAGGCCGACCTGCTGAAGGTCGCCGGCTCGCCGAACCAGGCCTCCAAGTCCTGGATCACCGACCAGTACGACCGCTACGTGCTCGGCAACACCGTGCTCTCGGTCGGCGAGGACTCGGGCATGATCCGGATCGACGAGGAGACCAACCTCGGCGTCTCGGTCGCCACCGACGGCAACGGCCGCTACACCAAGCTGGACCCGTACACCGGAGCCCAGCTGGCCCTGGCCGAGGCGTACCGCAACGTCGCGGCCGGCGGTGCCAAGCCGCTCGCGATCTCCGACTGCCTCAACTTCGGCTCCCCCGAGGACCCGGACGTCATGTGGCAGTTCGCCGAGGCCACCCGCGGTCTGGCCGACGCCTGCCTGGCGCTCGGCACCCCCGTCACCGGCGGCAACGTCTCGCTGTACAACCAGACCGGCGAGGTCGCCATCCACCCGACCCCGGTGGTCGCGGTGCTCGGCGTCATCGACGACGTCACCCGGCGCACCCCGGTCGCCTTCGCCGAGGAGGGGCAGCTGCTCTACCTGCTCGGCGACACCGCGGACGAGTTCGGCGGCTCGGCCTGGTCCGAGGTCGTCCACGGCCACCTCGGCGGCCTGCCGCCCAAGGTCGACCTGGAGCGCGAGCGCCTGCTCGGCGAGATCCTGATCGCCGCCTCGCGCGACGGCATGATCGACGCCGCGCACGACCTCTCCGACGGCGGTCTCGGCCAGGCGCTCGTGGAGAGCTGCCTCAAGGGCGGCCACGGCGCGCGGATCATCGTGCCCGAGGGCGCGGACCCGTTCGTCCTGCTGTTCTCGGAGTCGGCCGGCCGCGCCGTCGTGGCGGTGCCGCGCAGCGAGGAGCTCCGGTTCAACGACATGTGCACCGCGCGCGGCCTCCCGGCCACCCGCATCGGTGTCGTGGACGGCGACTCCCTGGACGTCCAGGGCCAGTTCACCGTCTCGCTGGCCGAGCTGAAGGACGCCCACACCGGCGTCATCGAGGCCCTGTTCATCTGATCCGGGCACTCGGCTGACCGAGGGGCGGACGGTTCCTGGTGGACCGTCCGCCCCTCGCCGTATGTTGGCGGCATGCCTGCCAAGTCCCGTACGTACCAGCCGCAGAAGGTGCGCGCCGCGCTGGCCGCCCAGACCGGGGCGCTGCGCGCCGCCGTGCGGGCCCTCACCGCGGAGCAGCTCGACCGGCCCACCGGGCTGGGGGAGTGGCGGGTGCGCGAGCTGCTCGCCCACCTGGCCGTCCAGCTCGAGTTCGTCCCCGCGCACCTCGACGACCCGCTGGAGGGCCGGGCGCCGCTGGACCTGCTCGGCTGGGTGGCCGCCGTCGGGACGGTCGCGCCGCTGCTCGACGAGCAGGCGAGGACGCGGGCCGCCGAGGAGTTCGCGGGCGGTCCGGACGCGGCGGCGGAGGCCTTCGACCGCGCCGCCGAGGCGCTGACCGCCCTGCTGGAGCGCCCCGAAGCCGCCGACCCGGCCCGGCGGTTCGAGATCCGGCTGGGCTCGATGCTGCTCTCCGACATGCTGGTGACCCGGCTGGTGGAGACGGTGGTGCACGCCGAGGACCTGGCCGACGCGCTCGGCCCGGAGGCCTTCCCGGGCGGCTTCCCGCACGACCGCCAGGCCGTCGCCGCCGTCACCCGGCTGCTGGCGGACGCCTTCGCGGACCGCGCCCCCGGCGGCGCGGTCGAGCTGCGGATCCCGCCGTACGCCGTGGTCCAGGCCGTGGAGGGCCCCCGGCACACCCGGGGGACCCCGCCGAACGTGGTCGAGACGGACCCGCTGACCTGGATCCGGCTGGCCACCGGACGGGCCGACTGGGCGCGGGCGGTGGACACCGCCGCGGTCTCCGCCTCGGGGGAGCGCAGCGACCTGCGGGGGCACCTGCCGGTGCTGGCGTAGGGGCTGCCCGACGGGGCGTCACGGGACGGCGGGTGTCACCGGGCTGCGGGTGTCACGGCAGGGCGGGTGTCACGGCACGGCGGGGCCGCTCAGGTAGCCGCCCTCCGCCGAGTACGGCCAGGCGTTCGCGGTGCAGCCCTTGAGGCCGTAGATCTGCTGCATCATCGCGGGCGCCGGCTTGCCGGGGCCCGGGCAGGTCTCGTGCCCGTGCCCGATCCGGTGGCCGACCTCGTGATTGATGATCAGTGCCCGGTACTCCTCCAGCGGCCCGCTGAACTGGGGTGAACCGGTGTTCCAGCGCTTGGAGTTGACGATCACCTGGTCGCCGACGTTGCAGTTCACCTCGCCGTGGGTGTCCAGGCCGGAGGCGCCGCAGATCCGGTCCACGGTGGCCGGCGAGGCGATCTTCACGGTGAAGTCGTAGGAGCCGCCGGCGACCAGCTGGAAGCCGTTCTTGCGGTCGTTGGTCCAACCGCGCTTGTCGCCGAGGATGTCGTGGATCCGGGCGGCGGCGGCCGTGGCCTCGATGCCGATGCCGTCCTCGACCTCCACCCGGTAGCGGCGCACCTTGCCGCGTCCGACCGGCTGGGCGTTGGCGGGGGCGATGGTGAAGGTGCCCGCGCCCTTGGCGGGTCCCGGGTCCGGCGCGGTGGGGGTGGGCGTCGGGGCCGGCGGGGTCGGCGTGTCGGCCGCGGTGGGCGTCGGCGTGGCCGCGGGGGCCGGTGCCGGGCCGGTGGGTGCGGCGGACGGTTCGGCCGGCTGGGCGATCCGCGCCTGGGCGCTCGGCCCGGCCGGCGTCCCGGCGGAACGATTCAGCATGACCGCCGTGCCGCCCAGCACCGCGACCGCCGCGAACAGGGCCGCGAGCGTGCCGGGCCCGAGTCTCCGGCTCGGTCGGCGGCGTCGGCGACCACCGCGGGCGCGGCTGCGCGGGGCGGCGGATCGTGCTGCGGGCATGATCAACACCTTGGCATGGCGAACGGGTGAATGTCCACATACCGCGTATGCACGAATCCGGCACGGCGCGGCCGATCCCCGGCGGCGGTTGACCCCAGCGCCTCGGGTGGCAGACTGCGTGCATGGCGATTCACCGGAATCTTCTCGACGGCCCCGACCCGACCCTCCTGCCGGAGGACGAGCAGCCCTACCGCATGCTGGCGGAGGAGTCGGCCTCACCGACCCAGGTGGCCGCCGACTTCCCGACCTTCTGCCTGGCCTGGGCCATGCTCGCGGACGACGCCTACGCGGCCGGCCGCTACGTGGAGTCCTACGCCTACGCCCGCACCGGCTACCACCGCGGCCTGGACGCCCTGCGCCGCAACGGCTGGAAGGGCCACGGGCCGGTGCCGTGGGAGCACCGCGGCAACCGCGGCTTCCTGCGCTGCCTGGCGGCGCTCGCCCGCGCGGCCGGCGCGATCAAGGAGACCGAGGAGGAGGCGCGCTGCTGGCAGTTCCTGAAGGACAGCAGCGCCGAGGCGTACGGGGAGCTCAAGCCGTAGGGTCCGACCGACCCGGAACGCACGGTGCCCCCGGTGGAAGTCCACCGGGGGCACCGTGCGTTCAGGCGGTCACCGGGCGGGGCCCGGCCGCCGGGGTCACTTCAGGCGGTTGCCGGCCGAGCGCAGCTGCTGCGCGGCCTCGACCACGCGGGAGGCCATGCCCGCCTCGGCGAGCTTGCCCCAGGTGCGCGGGTCGTAGGTGTTCTTCTTGCCGACCTCGCCGTCGACCTTCAGCACACCGTCGTAGTTCGCGAACATGTGGCCCGCCACCGGGCGGGTGAACGCGTACTGGGTGTCGGTGTCGAGGTTCATCTTCACGACGCCGTTCTCCAGCGCGGTGGCGATCTCCTCGGCGCTCGAGCCCGAGCCGCCGTGGAAGACGAAGTCGAACGGGTCGTTCTTGCCGTACTGCTTGCCGATCGCGTCCTGCAGCTCGCGCAGCAGCTCGGGCTTCAGCACCACGTTGCCCGGCTTGTAGACGCCGTGCACGTTGCCGAACGAGGCGGCCAGCAGGTAACGGCCCTGCTCGCCCAGGCCCAGCGCCTCGGCGGTGCGCACCGCGTCGTTGACGGTGGTGTACAGCTCGTCGTTGATCTCGTGGGTGACGCCGTCCTCCTCGCCACCGGTCGGGGTGATCTCGACCTCGAGGATGATCTTGGCGGCGACGGCCTGGGCCAGCAGCTCCCGGGCGATGGCCAGGTTGTCGGCGAGGGTCTCGGCCGAGCCGTCCCACATGTGCGACTGGAACAGCGGGTTGCGGCCCTGGGCCACGCGCTCGGCGGAGATCGCCAGCAGCGGGCGGACGTAGCCGTCCAGCTTGTCCTTCGGGCAGTGGTCGGTGTGCAGCGCGACGGTGATGTCGTACTTGGCGGCGACGATGTGCGCGAACTCGGCCAGCGCGACGGCGCCGGTCACCATGTCCTTGTTGTGCTGGCCGCCCAGGAACTCCGCGCCACCGGTCGAGATCTGGATGATCCCGTCGCTCTCGGCCTCGGCGAAACCACGCAGCGCGGCGTGCAGGGTCTGCGACGAGGTGACGTTGATGGCCGGGTAGGCGAACTTGCCCGCCTTGGCCCGGTCCAGCATCTCGTTGTAGACCTCGGGAGTTGCGATGGGCATGCGATCCGCTCCTGTCGGGTTGCGGCGTACGGACGGTGCTGTCCGACGCTGTGTACGCCTTCGGTACGACTCCGTGCCGGCCGCCGACGCGCGGCGCTGCGGTGTGGCTCTCCGGCACCAAGGTTCGGGGCGACGTCCGCGGAACGGCAATGAGGGTGGTGTACCGCCGCGGTCCGGACGCCCGTGCCATCTTCCCAGACTCGTGCCCGCAGGTCAGCAGGAGCCCGCCAGTCGGAACGGGGCCGACGGCGGCGCGGGCGGCCGCCGGGTGCGCCGGGCCGCGCCCCCGGGGCGGGGCCGGATCGGCCCGCCGCCCCAAGCCTCCGTACAGACGGGCCCGCTATCCTGCGCCCGTGGACTACAACCAGCTGGCCGTCAATCTGCTCGACGCCAAATCCCTGATCTCGTCCCTCGGCGCCATCGGGCTGATCGCGATCATCTTCGCGGAGACCGGCCTGCTGGTCGGCTTCTTCTTCCCGGGCGACTCGCTGCTGATCATCGCGGGCGTCGCCGCCTCGAACGCCGCCTCCTCGGTGCTCGGCGACGGCGCCAAGCTGCCGATCGCCGCCCTGCTCGTCGGCGCGCCGCTGGCCGCGATCGCCGGCGCCCAGCTCGGGCACCTGATCGGGGTCAAGGTCGGGCCGAAGATGTTCGACAAGCCCGAGTCGAAGATCTTCCGGCGCGAGTACGTGATGAAGGCGGAGGAGTACTTCAACAAGTTCGGGCCCGGCAAGGCGGTCGTGCTGGCCCGCTTCATGCCGATCGTCCGCACCTTCCTCAACCCGGTCGCCGGCACGCTGGAGATGCCCGCCCGGACGTTCTTCCTGTGGAACGTCATCGGCGGTGTGCTGTGGACCGAGTCCATGCTGCTGATCGGCTACTTCTTCGGTGACGCGCTCGCCCCGGTGATCGACAAGTACCTGATCCCGGCGGTGCTGCTGATCGTCCTGCTGTCGGTCTCGCCGATCCTGATCGAGGTCCTGCGGGAGCGCCGGAAGAAGAAGGCGGGCGGCGCGGAGAGCGCCGAGGCCGAGAGCGTGCAGGCCGGCGGCGGCCGGCACCGACGGGGCTGAGCGGCCCGGAGGGCGAACGGAAGGGGCCGGGTCCCGTCTCACGTTTCACGTGAAACAGGACCCGGCCCCGCTGCGTGTCCGGTCCCGCCCGTCCGGCCCCGTCGTCGTCCGGCCGGGCCGTCGGCCTCAGAGGCCGAGGTCCTCCAGGTCGTACGCGGTCACGTACGGCAGGCCCTGCGCCTCGACGGCGGCCGCGCCGCCGCGCTCCACGATCACCGCGACGCCGACCACCTCGGCGCCCGCCTCGCGCAGCGCCTCGACGGCGGTCAGCACCGAGCCGCCGGTGGTGGAGGTGTCCTCGACCGCCAGCACCCGGCGGCCCTTGACCTCGGGGCCCTCGATCCGGCGCTGCAGGCCGTGCGCCTTGCCCGCCTTGCGGACCACGAAGGCGTCCAGCTCGCGCCCGCGGGCGGCGGCGGCGTGCAGCATCGCGGCGGCCACCGGGTCGGCGCCCAGGGTCAGGCCGCCGACGGCGTCGTACTCCAGGTGCGAGGTCGCGTCCAGCATCACCCGACCGACCAGCGGGGCGGCCTGGCCGTCCAGCGTGATCCGGCGCAGGTCGACGTAGTAGTCGGCCTCCTTGCCGGAGGAGAGGGTGACCTTGCCGTGCACGACGGCCTTGTCCTTGATCTGTGCCAGCAGGGCGTCGCGGTCGTTGCTCATGAGCGTTCAGTCTAGGCCCTGGCCGCCCGCCCGGCGCCCGGACCCTAGCGGCGGCGCAGCGCCCTGACCAGCACCACGGCGCCGCCCAGCAGGGCCACCGAGCCGCCGATCACCCACGGCACCGCGCTGCGGCCACCGGTGCCCGGGACCACGATCCCGCCCGCCTCGCCGCCCCAGCGGGACGCCGCCCGGGCCCGGGCGCTGCGGGCCGGCAGCGCCGGGGCGTACCGGCCGCGCGGCGGGGCGTGGTCGACCTCCTCGGCCGACCGGCCGACGATGCTGCGGCGGACCGGTCCGCCGGCCGGCTCGTCGTCGTACTCGAAGAGCGGCTCGGCGGGGAGCTCCTCGGCCACGCCGTCCTCGTGCGCGTCCTCGTCGGCGCCGCCGGTGGGCAGGCCGAAGCGCTCGGCGTCGGCGTCGGAGAAGGCGATCAGGTCGGAGAGGTCGTCGTCGAGGTCGTCCCCGGGCTGGTCCTGGTGCTCCTCGATGAACACCACGCTGGCCCCGGTGCCCTCGTCGTCCGCGCCCTCGTCGTCCGCGGGCCGGTCGTCCCCGTCGTCGTCCGCGTCGTCCGCGTCGGCCGGGCCGGCCGGGCCGGTCCCGGCGCCCGCGGCGTCCTCGGTGTCGGGCTCGTCGCCGTCGGTCTCCGTCTCCGGTGCGGCGTCCGGGGACACCAGCGCGGTGGCGAAGCGCTCCAGCAGCCGGCGGCCGGCGGCGTCGAGGGCCTCCGAGTCGAACTCGGTGAGCCGGCCGGTGGCGCTGAGGTCGCCGGTGAAGCGGACCACGGCGGTGCCGTCCTCGGGGCCGTCCGCGACGCTCACCCGGACGGTGGCGGTCGCCTCGCCGCTGCCGCGGGCCTCCTGGCCCTCGGCGAACACGGTCAGCACGCCCTCGCGGCCCTCGATCAGGGAGAGCACGCCCTTGTAGGTGATGGTGGAGCCGCCGATCCGCAGCTTCAGCCGGCCACCGATCTCCTCGGCCGGACCGCTGCCGACCGCGGCCGGTTCGGTGCTGAGCCCCGGCACGCTACGGGCCAGCAGAGCCGGATCCTGCAGGGCCTGCCGCACCAGCTCGGCGGGCATCGGGACGACAACCTCATGCTCCATGCCACGGAGCCTACCGACCGAACCCCGCCCGGTCCCCACCCAGCACGGCCCGAGTTCCCCCGGGCCCCACCGCCCACCCCGGCCCCGGGACCCGGCCCGGGTTCCGGCCCCGCCCCGGCCGCCGGGCAACCGGACGGTGGCACACCCCCGGCCGCCGGCTCAGTGCGGCCCGAGCAGGGTGAGGGCGGCCGGGGGGCGGGCCGGGCGGAGCGGGGTGAGGCCGGTGGCGGAGGTGCGGAGGGCGTCGGCGGTGAGTGCCCGGGGCGGCGGGGCGTCCGGGGCGAGCGCCAGCGGGGGCTGTGCGGCGGCCGCCAGCAGGAAGAGCTGGGCGGCGTCCGGCGGGTCGGGCCGGCAGCCGGCGGTGGCGCTGCCCGGGAGGCCGTACGGGACGGTCTGCAGCCCGGCCGCCCGCAGGCCGGACTCGGTCCGCCAGAGCCCGTCCCGGTCTCCGCCGGCCCGGACGGCGAGGCGGCCGCCGGGGGAGAGCAGCCGGGTGGCGAGACCGTAGAACTCCTGGGAGTGGAACGTGACCGGTCCGCCGTCGGAGGGGGCGGGCAGGTCGGCGAGGACCACGTCGTACGGTCCGTCCTGGGCGGCCGCGTCGCCGCGCAGCCAGACCAGCGGGTCGGCGGCGGTGGCGCGCACCCGGGGGTCGTCCAGCGAGTGGCCGGTGAGGGCGGCGAGTCCGGGGTCGGTGCGGGCGAGCCGGGGGAGGGCCGGGTCCGTGTCGACCAGCCGGACGGCGCGCACGCCGCGGTGCCGCAGCACCTCCCGCAGGGCGAGGCCGTCGCCGCCGCCGAGGAGCAGGACGCGGGCGTCCGGCCCGGCGCCCATGGCGGGGTGCACGAGGGCCTCGCTGCCGCGGTACTCGTCCGGCCCGCAGACGGCGAGGCGCCCGTCGAGGTACAGCCGGAGGGGGCCCTCGGCGGGGCCGGTGAGCACGATCTCCTGGGTCCGGCTCCGGCCGGCGTAGCGGATCTGGTCCCCGTAGAGGGCGTGCCGGGCGGCGCGTTCGACGGCGTCGGTGCCGGCGGCGGCCGCGGCGAGGAGGGCGAGGACGAGGGCGCAGCCGCCCCAGAGCAGGCGCCGTGTCCGGGGGGTGGGTTCCTCGCGGAAGAGCCAGAGCACCACGGCGGCGCCGGCGACGGCGTTGACGGCGCCGGTGACGAGGGCGCCGGTGCCGGGGCCGAGGCCGGGGAGGATCAGGAACGGGAAGGCGAGGCCCCCGATGAGGGCCCCCACGTAGTCGGCGGCGAAGAGGTCGGCGGCGGTGCGCCCGGCGTCCTCGCGCCGGATCCGTTGGACGAGGGTCATCAGCAGGGGGATCTCGGCGCCGATCAGGATGCCGATGAGGCAGGTGAGGCCGACCACGGCGGCCTGGCAGCGGCCGATCCAGGCCCAGCAGGAGTAGAGGGCGAGGACGGAGAGCCCGCCGGTGAGCGCGAGTGCGCATTCGACGAGGGCGAAGGCGGTGGCGGGCCGGCGGGTGAGGCGCTTGGCGAGGAGCGAGCCGAGCCCCATCGCGAAGACCATGACGGACAGCACGACGGAGGTCTGGGTGACGGCGTCCCCGAGCAGGGAGTCGCCGAGTGCGACGAGTTCGAGCTCGTAGACGAGTCCGCAGGCCGCGCAGACGAACGCGGCCAGCAGGACGGCCAGGCGGGCGAGCCGGGGGCGGGAGCGCAGCCGGCACCGACGGCGGGCGGGCAGCGGGGCGAGGCTGCGCCCGGTCCGGGGCGGGTCGCCGTCGTCGTCGAGGTCCACTCGCGGGTGGGCGGGCGGACCGGCCGGATGGTTGATCACGAACAAACGCTAGGGGACGTTCGGGACGGACGGCTGCGCCCATTCGACGGACAGTGCGAGAGCTCGGATTGACGAATCGTTCCTGCGTGCGATTCATCGGTCGCGGTCCCGCTGGCGCCCCGGGGCGGCCGGTCGGCGGTCATGCCCCGGACACCACCAGCGAGGAGCGGGTGCAGACCAGCTGCCCCTCCTGCGGGTAGGCGTGCCAGGTGCGCCAGAGCAGCCGGTCCGTGCCGCCCTGGGTGACCAGGGCGGTGAAGGCGCTCGGGTCGCCGGGGAAGATCCCGGCCAGGCCCCGCGGGTGCCCCTCGACCAGCGCCAGCAGCTCCTGGGCGCGGGCCGCGAAGTCGTGCGGGGGCAGCGCCTCGATCCGGGCCGCGAACTCGTACTCCCAGCCGCCGACCTGCTTGGCGACCCGGGCCGGCAGCGGCGTCCGGCGGCCCGGCAGGCAGGCGACGGTCTCCAGGCACTCGCCCGGGCCCGCCGCGATCACCACCTGGTGCGACGCGCCCAGCAGCCGCAGCTGGAGGGTGCCGGACGTCCCGGGGTGCCCGCCCCCGGTGAGTCTCAGGTCGCGGACCGCGAGAGCGGGCAGCGGTTCGCCGCCCAGGCACCAGGCCAGGTCACCGGCGCGGGTGTCCGTGTAGGAGGTCTGCAGTGTGGTGAGCATGCTCGGCTCCGCGTTTCAGCTCCGTGCGCGCCCGCCGAGCAGCATCGAGTAGGCCTAGGCGATGGCGAGGCTGTTCGTGGCTGTGCGGCCCTGGGCGCGGCCGACCGTGGAAGGAAGGATTCCGGCTGGAGATTCAGCAGCAGAGAAGCATGAATACGCCGGGTCCGTCGGTGATTTACCCAACTTTGTCAAGCATTCACCGTTTCGGGCACACCTGCTTCCCGGCTCTGATCGACCCGGTGTGCGACTCTGCACCGCGCGCGCCCCTCTCACCGGGTCACGCGCCGTGCGCGCTGGTCGTGCGCCGTTCGTGCGCCTCACGCGCCGCCGCCCCGCACGCGCCGGGGGTGCGGGGCGTGCGGGGCGGCGGCGGGGTGTGCCGGAGAGGCCTCCCGGTGTGCCTCACGAGCATCGTCCGGATCCCGACCGGGCTTCCGGAGCCGGGGAGTTGACGGTTGCTCAGTCGCGTCGCGGGGCCATCATTGTTCCCCCGGCGTCGGCTGACCCGGCGGTCGGGGCGTCGGAACCGGGGTGCCGGAGCCGGGGCGTCAGAACCGGGATGTCAGCGCCACGGTGTCAGAGCCACGGTGTCAGAGCCGCTGCAGGCGGGCGACCGCCTCCTCCAGCACCGCGTCCTGCTTGCAGAAGGTGAACCGGACCAGGCTGCGGCCGGCCTCGGCGTCGTCGTAGAAGACGGCGTTCGGGATCGCGACCACGCCGCAGCGCTCCGGCAGGGCCCGGCAGAACTCGACGCCGTCCTTCACCCCGAGCGGGGTGATGTCGGTGGTGACGAAGTACGTGCCCTGGGGGTTGAACGCCCGGAAGCCCGCCGAGGTGAGCCCGCCGACCAGCAGGTCGCGCTTGCGCAGCAGGTCGGCCCGGAAGCCCTCGAAGTACGCGTCGGGAAGCTGCAGCGCCTCGGCGACGGCGTACTGGAAGGGCCCGGCGCTGACGTAGGTCAGGTACTGCTTGGCGGTGCGCACGGCCGCGACCAGGGCCGGTGCGGCGGTGACCCAGCCGACCTTCCAGCCGGTGAACGAGAAGGTCTTGCCGGCCGAGGAGATGGCGACGGTGCGCTCGCGCATGCCGGGCAGCGCGGCGACCGGGTGGTGGGTGGCGCCGAAGACCAGGTGCTCGTAGACCTCGTCGGTGACGACCAGCAGGTCGTGCTCGACGGCGAGGGCGGCGATCGCGGCCGTCTCCTCGGCGGTCAGCACGGTGCCGGTGGGGTTGTGCGGGGTGTTCACCAGCAGCAGCCGGGTGCGCGGGGTGATCAGGCCGCGCAGCTCGTCCAGGTCGGGCCGGAAGTCGGGGGCCCGCAGGGTGAGCGGGACGCGCACGGCGCCGGCCATCGCGATGCAGGCGGCGTACGAGTCGTAGAAGGGCTCGAAGGCGATGACCTCGTCCCCGGGTTCGAGCAGGGCGAGCAGGGTGGCGGCGATGGCCTCGGTGGCGCCGGCGGTGACCAGCACCTCGGTGTCCGGGTCGTAGCACAGGCCGTGGAAGCGCTGCTGGTGCCCGGCGATCGCCTCGCGCAGCTCGGGGACGCCGGGGCCCGGCGGGTACTGGTTGCCGCGGCCGTCGCGCAGCGCCCGGACGGCCGCCTCGCGGACCTCCTCGGGCCCGTCGGTGTCGGGGAAGCCCTGGCCGAGGTTGATCGAGCCGGTGGCCGTGGCCAGGGCCGACATCTCGGCGAAGATCGTCGTGCCCATGCCGTCCAGCCTGCGGTTCAGCAGCGGCCTGTCACCCATCGATGGCTCCTCACGCGCGTCGTCGTCGGGCCCCATCCTGGGGTCGGCCGGGGGCCGGGGACAAGGACGGCCCGGCCACCTGGTCCCAGGTGGTCGGGCCGCTGCTCTCCGGGCGGGGTGAGGTCAGGCCTCGTCGGTGCCCTGGGGGGCCTCGCCCTCGCCGTCCTCGCCCTCGATCTCGTTCTGCAGGCCGAGGCGCTCGACGATCCACTGCTCGAAGCCGACGGACGCCTGGGTCCAGTTGGCGGTGGTGGTGACGAAGTAGTCCAGGTTGACGCCGGTGCCGACGATCATCTGGGCCTCACCGATCAGACGGACGACGCCGTCCTCGTGGGTGTGGGTGTAGACCTTCGGCCAGAGGGTCTCGCGGTTCCACTCGTCGATCAGGTCGAGGATCTCGTGCTTCTTCTCCAGCGGGTACGCGCGGTCGTAGAAGGCGCGCACCGCGAAGAGCTCCTTCTGCTCGCCGCGGAACATGTAGTAGACGCGGAAGCCCTCCCAGGGGGCGGTGAGGTCGCCCTCCTCGTCCACGACGTGCTTGAGCTGCATCTGGTCCAGCAGCTGGGCCACCAGCCCCTGGTCCGGGACGACGATCGGCGGGGGACCGGCCGGTCCGCCCTGGCCACCGGGCTGGCCGCCCTGCGGTACGCCGAAGGACGGGATGGACGACGGGTCGATGCTCATGGGGGTCCTCTTCCTCAGTGCACGTGGTGGCCGGCAATGAGAGGCCGCCCTTTCCACCTCCATCCTGCCTCATTCGGGGCCCTCCTCACAGGGGCACCCGGACACGCGTCGATCTTCGACGGAGGCCTTCCGACGGGGGGCTGAGCAGGCGGTGGTGACGGTGGGTGTCCGGCCGTACGGGGGTGCGGACGCGGAGCGCAGCGGCCGTCCGGCGGCCCCGGAGAGGGGAACTCGCGGCGGCGCGGGCGGTGCGCCCGGGCCGCCCGCCCGACGGCGGGGCGGCCCGGGCACGCTGCGCTACTTCTCCAGCGGTCCGCGGCTGCGGACGGTGAGGCGGTCGCCCTCCTCGTCCCGCTCGACGAGGACGGTGTCCCCGTCGTGCACCCGGCCGGAGAGGATCGCCCGGGCCAGCTGGTCGCCGATCGCCGACTGGACCAGACGGCGCAGCGGGCGGGCGCCGTACGCCGGGTCGTACCCGGTCAGGGCCAGCCAGTCGCGCGCCGCCTCGGAGACCACCAGGCTGAGCCGCCGCTCGCGCAGCCGCTCGCCCAGCCGGGCCACCTGGATGTCGACGATCCGGCTGAGCTCGGCGGTGCCCAGCGGGTCGAAGACCACGATGTCGTCCAGCCGGTTGAGGAACTCGGGCTTGAACGCCGCCCGGACGGACTCCAGCACCAGCGCCTTCTTGCGCTCCTCCGGGATGGCCGGGTCCACCAGGAACTGCGACCCGAGATTCGAGGTGAGGATCAGGATGGCGTTGCGGAAGTCCACCGTCCGGCCCTGGCCGTCGGTGAGCCGGCCGTCGTCCAGCACCTGCAGCAGGACGTCGAAGACCTCGGGGTGGGCCTTCTCCACCTCGTCCAGCAGCACCACGCTGTACGGGCGGCGGCGCACCGCCTCGGTGAGCTGGCCGCCCTCCTCGTAGCCGACGTAGCCGGGCGGGGCGCCGACCAGACGGGAGACCGAGTGCTTCTCGCCGTACTCGCTCATGTCGATCCGGACCATCGCCCGCTCGTCGTCGAAGAGGAAGTCGGCCAGGGCCTTGGCGAGTTCGGTCTTGCCGACGCCCGTCGGGCCGAGGAAGAGGAACGATCCGGTCGGGCGGTCCGGGTCGGCGATGCCGGAGCGGGTGCGGCGCACCGCGTCCGAGACGGCCTGCACGGCCTCCGCCTGGCCGATCAGGCGCCTGCCCAACTCCTCCTCCATGCGCAGGAGTTTGGCGCTCTCACCCTCGAGCAGGCGGCCGGCCGGGATGCCCGTCCAGGAGGACACCACGTCGGCCACGTCGTCCGGGCCGACCTCCTCCTTCACCATCGGGGCGGAGGCGGACCCGGACTCCGTGTCCGCGGTGGCGGCCCGCTCCTGGGCCTCGGCGAGCTCCCGCTCGGCGGCCGGGATCTCCGCGTACATCAGCTTCGACGCGCGCTCGAAGTCGCCGTCGCGCTGAGCCCGTTCGAGCGCGCCGTGCAGGTCGTCCAGCCGCTCCTTGAGCTCGCCGACCCGGTTGAGGCTGCGCTTCTCCTGCTCCCAGCGCGCCGTCAGGGCGCTCAACTGCTCGTTGCGGTCGGCGAGGTCGCGCCGCAGCCGGGCCAGCCGGTCGATCGAGGCCGGGTCCGACTCCTTCTCCAGGGCCAGCTCCTCCATGCGCAACCGGTCCACGGAGCGCTGGAGTTCGTCGATCTCGACCGGGGAGGAGTCGATCTCCATCCGCAGCCGGGAGGCCGCCTCGTCGACCAGGTCGATCGCCTTGTCCGGCAGGAAGCGGGAGGTGATGTAGCGGTTGGACAGGGTGGCCGCGGCGACCAGCGCCGCGTCCGCGATCTGCACCTTGTGGTGCGCCTCGTAGCGGCCCTTGAGTCCGCGCAGGATGGCGATCGAGTCCTCGACGCTGGGCTCGCCGACCAGCACCTGCTGGAAGCGGCGCTCCAGGGCCGGGTCCTTCTCGATCCGTTCGCGGTACTCGTCCAGCGTCGTGGCGCCGACCATCCGCAGCTCGCCGCGGGCCAGCATCGGCTTGAGCATGTTGCCGGCGTCCATCGCGGAGTCGCCGCCCGCGCCCGCGCCGACCATGGTGTGCAGCTCGTCGATGAAGGTGACGACCTGGCCGTCGCTCTGCTTGATGTCGTTCAGGACGGCCTTCAGCCGCTCCTCGAACTCGCCGCGGTACTTGGCGCCGGCGACCATCGCGCTGAGGTCCAGTGCGACCAGCCGCTTGCCGCGCAGCGACTCCGGCACGTCCCCGGCGACGATGCGCTGGGCCAGGCCCTCGACCACCGCGGTCTTGCCGACGCCGGGCTCGCCGATCAGCACCGGGTTGTTCTTCGTCCGGCGGGAGAGCACCTGGACGACCCGGCGGATCTCCTGGTCCCGGCCGATCACCGGGTCGAGCTTGCCGTCCCGCGCGGCCTGGGTGAGGTCGGTGCCGTACTTCTCCAGCGCCTTGTAGGTGCCCTCCGGGTCCGGCGAGGTGACCCGGCCGCTGCCGCGCACGTCCTTGAACGCGGCGAGCAGCGCCTTCGGCGTCGCGCCCTGCTGCACCAGCAGCTCGGCGACCGGCCCGCCCTCGGCGGCCAGGCCGACCATCAGGTGCTCGGTGGAGACGTACTGGTCGTCCAGGTCGTCGGCGCGCGCTCCGGCCTCGGTGAGCACCGCCAGGGTGTCCCGGGCGAGCTGCGGCGCGGCGACGGTCGAGCCCATCGCGCTGGGCAGCGCGGCCAGCTGGCGGCGCGCCTCGGCGTCGATCCGGGCGGCGTCCGCGCCGACCGCCTCCAGCAGCGGCCGTGCGATGCCCTCGGGCTGCTCCAGCAGGGCGGTCAGGATGTGCACCGGCTTGACGTCCGGGTTCCCGGCCGCGCCCGCCTGCCGGATCGCGGCGGACAGGGCGTCCTGCGTCTTGGTGGTGAACTTGCTGGCGTCCACTGCTGGGGGGTCCTCCCGTGTCGTCCTTCAGGTCTGCTGACTACAGCATGCACTAAGTTGAGTCTATTCCGCTCAACTTTCCGGGGTCCGGGTGGTTCGGGTCCCGGCACCCGGGGCCCGCGCAGTCCGGCTCCCCGCCGCCCGCCCGCCAGCGGCCCCCCGCCCGGCGGCCCCCCGCCCGGCGCCCGCCGGCCCCCGGGCCGCCGGCGCCGCCCGGCGGGTCAGCACCAGCAGCTCCCGGGCCGGCCCGCCCGGACGCTGTCCGGCGGGCCACACCGCGCGCAGCGGCCGCCGCAGGTCCAGCCCGTCCTCCAGCGGCACCTCCACCAGCCGCCGGCTCGCCAGCTCCTCCGTCACGGCCAGCTCGCTCAGGCAGACCGGCCCGGCGCCGGTCATCGCCGCCGCCTTCAGCGCGGTGGACGAGGCCAGCTCCAGCCGGGGCCGGGTCGCGCCCCCGAACGGCGCCAGCGCCATCTCCAGCACCTCCCGGGTGCCCGAGCCGGGCTCGCGCAGCACCAGCGGAGTGGCCGCCAGCTCGGCTCCGGTCAGCGGCGTGCGGCGGCGCGCCCACGGGTGCCCGGGCGCCACCACGACCACCAGCCGGTCGGCCGCCACCACCGCGCCGGCCAGCCCGGGCGGCGGGGACGGGCCCTCCACGAAGCCCAGGTCGGCGTCCCCGGCCAGGACGTGCCCGGCGACCTCGGCCGAGTTCGCCGTCCGCAGCGTCACCGCCGTCCCGGGGCTGGCCTCGGAGAGCGCCAGCAGCCAGCCCGGCATCAGGTACTCGGCGACGGTCAGACTGGCCACCACCGTGAGCTTGGCGTCCCGGCGCTCGCGCAGGGCGTCGATCCCGGCGTCCAGCGCCTTCGCCGCCTCCACCACGTGCCGGGCCCACTCGACGACCAGCCGGCCCGCCCCGGTGGGCCGGCTGCCGCGCGGCGAGCGTTCCAGCAGCGGGACGCCGATCTGCCGCTCCATGCCCTTGATCCGGGCGCTCGCGGTCGGCTGGCTGACGCCCAGCTCGGCGGCCGCCTGTCCGACGCTGCCCAGCCGGTCCACCGCGAGCAGCAGTTCCAGGGCGCCGAGTTCGGGGACGCGGGGGGAGAGGGCCATAGGTTCAGGCTATGCCCTCATAGGATCCGCGGCGCTACCGGCGGCCGGGCCCGGCGGGCACGGTGGAACCATGTCCACCCTGGCCGATGTCCGCCCGTTCCCCCGCTCCCCACGGCTCTCCCGCCCCGGCCGCCCGGCCGGTGCCGGCCGGCTCCCCCGGTTCGACCTCGCCCAGCTCGGCCCGAACTGGTACGCCGTGGTGATGGGCACCGCGATCCTGGGCAACGGCGCGGCCGTCCTCCCCGTCCGGCTGCCCGGACTGGTCGGGTTCGGTGAGGTGATGTGGGCGCTCGGACTCGCCGTCCTGCTGGTGCTGCTCGCGGCCCGGCTGGTCCACCTGACCCGGCACCGCGAGGCCGCCCGCACCCAGCTGCTGGACACCCCCGCCACCGCCGTCTTCTACGGCTGCCCGCCGATGGCCCTGCTCTCGGTCGGCCTCGGCACCCTGCTGCTCGGTTCCCGGGTGATCGGCACCGGCCCGGCGGTCGCCCTCGACGCCGTGCTGTGGGGCGCCGGCACCCTGTACGCGCTGGCCGTCGCCGCCGGCATCCCGTACCTGATGATCACCCGGCACCCGGTCTCCGCGCTGGAGGCCAATCCGACCTGGCTGCTGCCGGTGGTCGCCCCGCTGGTCGCCTCCGCCACCGGCCCGGCGCTCGTCCCGCACCTGCCGGCCGGCGGCCCCCAGCAGACCATGCTGTACGCCTGCTGGGCCCTGTTCGGGGTCGGTCTGCTGGCCACCCTGGTGCTGCTGCCGGTGGTGTTCACCGGGCTGTTCCACAGCAAGCTGCCGGCCCTGGCGCTCACCCCCTCGCTGTTCCTGGTGCTCGGCCCGCTCGGCCAGTCCGTCACCGCCGTCCACCAACTCGCCGACGCCGCACGCCCGGTGCTGCCCTCGCTGGCCCCCGCCATGCTCCCCTTCGCCGAGCTGTACGGCGTCGCGGTGATCGGCGTCGCGATGCTCTGGCTGCTCGTCGCGCTGACCGCCAACCTGCGCGCCCGCCGGGCCGGCATGCCCTTCGCGATGACCTGGTGGGCCTTCACCTTCCCGGTCGGCACCTGCGTCACCGGCGCCTCCGCCCTCGCCCGGCACACCGGGTTCGGCGGCTTCACCGCCCTGGCCACCGGCCTCTTCGTGCTGCTGGCCGGCGCCTGGGTGCTGGCCGCCGCCGGTACGGCCGCCGGGCTCGCCCGCGGACGGCTGCTGGCGCGCTGACCGCCAACCTGCGCGCCCGCCGGGCCGGTCGTGCACCCGCCGGCGCTGCAGGAACCCGCAGACCGGACCGCCCCGCAGGGGCCGGCCGGGCCTACCGGCGGGCGGCCGCCGCGCACCCCCGCCGGCCTCGCCCTCCACCGGAACCCGACCCACCGCCCGGGCCCGCCGGGCCTCGGCAGCCGTGCAGGTAGCTGCAATTGCGCGAACCTGCACTCGGGCGGCACTTGTCCACCGGCCGTCACACTGTGAGGGTGGAGCCACGCCAGGTCGTCCGGGCACCGCAGCCCGTCGGTGGCGACCGGCTCTTCGGAACTGCCCCGGGTGCAACGTCCCGCACCCGTGGAACGGGGGAAGAGCACCGGCCGGGGCCATGTGTGGTGATGGCACCCCGGACCGGATCCGTCGAGGCGTTGCTGCTCCGCCTCGACGGAGGCGTCCAGGCACTGGCGTGCCGACGGCGGCCCCCGGGCGCCACGGAGTGCGACGGCACCCGGCCCGGGGCCCGCCGTCCGACCGGCTCCGTGACCGCCGGCCCGGTGATCCCGCCGCGGCGGCGCCCGGTACCGTGATCACGCCCGGCGCACCGGCGGCGAGAACCGCGCCGCCCGCAGCGGGGGGCGGCCACCAGGGAGAAGCGTCCGGCAGGGAGTGTGCGACGTGACGGCGGAACCGGCGGTCGCGCCGCACCACGGACAGCCCGCGGGCGAGGAGCCCGACGAGGCCGCCCGGCAGCTGTACCTGGCGGTCCTCGCCGAGGGCGGCCGGATCCCCTACTCCGGGATCCGGGAGGCCGACCGGGAGCCGCTCCGACAGCTCATCGCCATCGGCCTGCTGCTGGCCAACCCGATGGACCACTGCTACACCGCCGTCAGCCCGCGTTCCGTCAGCGACCGCCTCGGCGCCGAACTCCGCAGCGAGGCCACCCGGCTGCTGGTGCGCGCCGAGAGCCTCCCGGGCTCCCTCGACGGCCTGACCCGCGCCTACGACGCGATGCCCCGCCCCTCCGGCCCGGCCGGCGGCGCCGTCCACGTCGAGGGCCACGTCCACATCCGGCAGCGGATCTCCCAACTGGTCTCCGACTGCCGGTCCGAGGTGCTCACCGCCCAGCCCGGCCACCGGCCCGCCGAGACCCTGCAGATCGCCCTGCGCCAGGACGTCCAGCTCCTGCAGCGCGGCTGCTCCCTGCGCACCGTCTACCAGCCCGTCGCCCTCGCCGACCGGCCCGCCCGCGCCTACGCCGAGGAGGTCACCCGGCACGGCTCCCGGATCCGGGTCCTGGACGAACCGTTCCAGCGGCTGATCGTCTTCGACCGCACCGTCGCGGTGATCTCCGCCAGCGACGACCACAGCACCGCGGCCTTCATCACCGACCCGGCCGCCATCACCTTCCTGGTCGGCGCCTTCGAACGGGACTGGGCCCGGGCGGACCCGGCCGGGTTCGCCGCCGGCGGCGGGCCCGCGCGCAGCGTCCCGGACCGCGTCGGCCGGCTCCTCGCCCGGGGGCTCACCCAGCGCGCCGTCGCCACCCGCCTGGGCCTGAGCGAGCGCACCGTCGCCGCCCACATCTCCCGCCTGCGCGACCGCCACGGCGCCCAGACCCTCTTCCAGCTGGGCTGGCTGATGCGGGGCGCCCGCGACGACCGGTGAGCCCTCCCCGGCCGGGCGCGGCCGCGCGGGGGGGCTCACGCGGCGGGCGACCGGGGCCAGGGGGTGACCGGTCGTCGGGACGAGCCCGGCCGGGCCCGGTGTGGCTCAGCCGGTGGCCGCGCCGGTGGGCCAGTAGCCGGTGACGGGGGGCTGCTGCCGGGGGACGTTGAACTGCTCGCCGGGGGCGGTCCAGAAGCCCTCGCGCAGGGACAGCGCCATGCCGGCCCAGTCCAGGGCGGTCTCCACGGTGTGGTTGAGCGCCTCCTGCGACCAGGTGTCGTCGAAGACCAGCGGCAGGACGGGGGCGACCTGCTCGATGGTGGCGATCAGCGGGTTGTGGGTGATCGCCTCGTCGACGAGGAGGACGATCGGCTTCCGCAGCGCCGAGGCCCATCCGAGTTCCAGGCTCACTCCGGCCGACAGCGGCGCGCCGACGTAGGCGAACACCAGGTCCGCGGACTGCAGCGCGCGGAAGTCGGACGGCACCCGGGGCTCGGGGGCCCGGCCGGCGACGGTCCAGGCGTCGCTGTGGTGCGCGCTGTAGACGGCGGCACCGCTGCGCAGCAGCGTGGTGCGCAGGGTCGTCAGCCGCGTCCGGCTGGCGAGCGTCACCACGCTGTCCGCGGGCCCGGTCAGCCGCATCAGCGGCGCGGCCAGGAACACTCGTGCACGCCGGCCTTCGGTGGCCTGGCTGTCGTGCTGACGCAGGTAGGGCTCGGTCATGTCGACTCCGGGGGAAGGCGTTGGCACTCGGCTGCTCGCCGCCGACGCTTGGTGTGGAGATTGGGACAGGGGGAAATCGTGCGGGTTTATCACTATTTCGATGCCTGTCATACGCGGCGTTCGGGAGGGAGGATCCCGGTGCTGCGGCGTGAGGACGCCAGTTGATCGTCCATCGGGCACGGGGTGCCAGTCCACTGATGCACGGTGTCATCCCTCTGCATGGCAGAGAGATGACACCCTCTTCGGGCTGGGCGCGACCGTGACAGCCAGATACGGCATGTGGCACGATCTGAGCGTTTGATTGTCTGTCGCCTGTTCATTCGACTGACAGGCCACTGAAGAGGATTGGGGTGTGCGCGTGTCTCGTCTGCGTAGGGCTGCCAAGGCGGCCGTGATGGCGATATCTGCGGGCGTCCTTACCGTGCTTGGCTTCGGACTGCTTGCCACCGGCCATGATGCCGATGGATCTGCCCATGTCAATCGCGCGGGGTTCGGGGTCGATGTTAGTACGACTTCGAATCAGGCAATGGGCACGGCTTTGGACGGCGAACACCAGTGGACATGACAGAATGAGGCTGACGAATCGTTATGCGCTGCCGGAAGCGGCGGGGAGGCATGGCGATTCGTCGGTCTCTTGTGACGAACGGGCCAGCGCCCAACCGAGTTGGAACAGCGATTCGACGTTGTAGTCCTCCCGCATCTCGGCCAGATGGCGGGCGAGGGTCCGTTCGCTGATGCCGAGCCGGCGGGCGATGACCCGGTGGTTGGTGCCCTCGAGCAGCAGGTCGATGATGGTCTGGCGCATCCGTGACACCACCTGTTGCGGCACGGTGCGTCCGCCGGTGAAGTCGAGACCGCGGTTCCAGTTGCGTTCGAACACCTCGTGCACGAGGAAGTGGATGACGGCGGGGTCGTGGATGAAGGCGGCCAGGTTGAGGTCCTCGGCGACCGGGATGGCGGCCAGCTGCCGGTCCACGATGATCAGCCTGGTGTACGGCTCGTCGAGGGTGCGGAACCGGCCGCCGGCCTCGGTGATCTTCGCGACGTAGTCCCGGGTGGGCGCGTGGTACCGCGTGCTCGGGTGGTAGATCGTGCGGACGGCGATCCCGCGCTTGAGATCGGCCAGGTCGTCGTCGAGCACCCGGGACAGGACGTCCGGCGGGCGCGGACCTCCCGGCTGGGCCGCGAGGATCTCCTCTTTCGCCGTGGTCACGGCGTGGTTGATCCGCTGGCTGATCAGCGCCTTGCCGCGGACGTACTCAATTGTTCCGCCGGAGGACTCCGGGCGGTGAAACGCGTCCGCGAGGCTCTGGAGGTCGCTCGGGACGGCTATCGCGCGCGACAGCAGTGCCAGTGCCTGACGCTGCCAGACCGCGCTCAGACCGGTGGCGAGCTGTTGCGGGTCGACCGCGACCAGAATCTGCGGATCATCCAGGTCGGGAGTCAGGAGACCGATGTCCAACAGCTCGCTGAGGTGGCTGTAGTCGTGCTCCGCGATTTCATTGCGGGCCGTCCGACCGCGCGTCCGGATAATCGCGAGGTAGAGATCATGCGCTCCGGCGGACAGGGTGCCCGTCGCACTGACCCCCGGAATGGCGTCGTTCCTCCCGTTCATTCACGGCTCCTTCTCGACGACCGAACCTGCCCTATGGCTGCACCCGAGCCCCATCGGTGATCCTAGATCCCGGAGTGGGATCTGGAAGTGGGCATTGTTCCACCATTGCGGAGTAGCGCTTCGATTGGCACCCTCTCACCACGACCAAACCGCCGGCACCCCCCAGGCGGAGGGAACCGGCGGCTGTCGGTGTTTCGGGCCCGGTCAGCGCTTGGGGCGCCAGACCACCAGGGCGCTGGAGTGCGGGGTGGGGGGCTGGTACGGGACGAGGTCGCGCCGGTAGGAGGCGTGCACGGCGGCCTCGCGCTGCTGGAGCGCGGTCGCGGCGCCCTCGAGGGAGTCGACCAGTTCGCTGATCCGCGACTGCAGGGCGGTGACCTGGTTCTCCAGCTCGATGATCCGCTTGATGCCGGCCAGGTTGATGCCCTCGTCCTGGGAGAGCCGCTGGACCTCGCGCAGCTGCTGGATGTCGCGGGCCGAGTAGCGGCGGCCGCGGCCCGCGGTGCGGTCGGGGCAGACCAGGCCGAGGCGGTCGTACTGGCGGAGGGTCTGCGGGTGCAGGCCGGAGAGCTCGGCGGCGACGGAGATGACGTACACCGGGGTGTCCTCGGTGAGCACGTACTGCGGCGGGGCCGCGGCGCGCCGGGGGCGGCGGTTGTCGCCGGGGAGGCCCTCGCCGATGCCGGGGCCGATCGGGCTGTCGGGGATCATCGGGGACATCTGGTCGTCACGCTCCCTTCGCCGCCCGGAACAGGGCGGCTCGCGGGTCGTCGGAGGCGGTGGCCTCGCGGTACTGCTCCAGGGCGTTCAGCGCGTCGCCGGTGACGTGCTGCGGCACCACGACCTCGACGGTGACGAGGAGGTCGCCGCGGGTGCCGTCCTTGCGGGTGGCGCCCTTGCCGCGGGCGCGCATGGTGAGGCCGTTGGCGCTGCCCGGGGGCAGCTTGAGCTTCACGGCGGGGCCGTTGAGGGTGGGCACCTCGATGGTGCCGCCGAGGGCGGCCTCGGGGAAGGTCACGGGGACGGTGACGGTGAGGTTGTCCCCCTTGCGGCCGAAGACCGCGTGCGGGTCGACGTGCACGGTGACGTAGAGGTCGCCGGGCTGGCCGCCGCGCTCGCCCTGCGCGCCCTTGCCCTTGAGCCGGATCCGCTGGGCGTCCTGGACGCCGGCGGGGATGCGGACCTGCATGGTGTGGGCCGAGCTGGCCCGTCCGCTGCCGTGGCAGTCGTTGCACGGGTCGTCGACGATCATGCCGCGGCCGCGGCAGTCCTTGCACGGCTCGGAGAGCGCGAACGCGCCCTGGCCGCGGCTGACGGTGCCGGCGCCGACGCAGGTCGGGCAGACCCGCGGGGTGGTGCCGGTCCGGGCGCCGGTGCCGTTGCAGGAGCGGCAGGGGGCCTGGCTGGTCATCCGGAGGGGGACGGTCGCGCCGTCGACGGCCTCCTCGAAGGCCAGGGTGACCTCGGTCTCGACGTCGGCGCCGCGCCGCGGCTGGGCCTGCCGGCCGCCGCGGTTGAACAGGCCGCCGAAGACGTCGCCGAGCCCGCCGGTGTTGGCGCTCTGGCTGCCGCTGAAGAGGTCGCCGAAGTCGAAGCTGTAGTTGCCGGCGCCCGCGCCGGGGCCGCCGGCCCGGAAGCCGCCGTTGGCGAAGAGGCTGCGCGCCTCGTCGTACTCCTTGCGGCGCTTCTCGTCGGAGAGGACGTCGTAGGCCTCGGAGATGTCCTTGAAGCGGTCCTCGGCCTTGCTGTCGCCCTTGTTGGCGTCCGGGTGGAACTCGCGGGCGAGCTTGCGGTAGGTCTTCTTGATCTCGGCGGCGGTGGCGTCCTTGGGCACGCCGAGGACCTTGTAGTAGTCCTTCTCCACGTAGTCCTTGCCGCTCATGCGTCCACCTCGCTCCGCCCGGCAGCCGCTGCGCGCCACGCGCACCTCTGAACGGTCCGCCCGCTGCGCTCGCTCACGGCTCCCGCCACCTCCCGATGTCCATCGTCGCTGTGCTGTCGACGGGCCGTCCGCCGGCCGCCGTCGACAGCGCGCTGCGGAGCCGGCCGCCGTCATGGCCGGCGTACGACTCCGCAGCGCACTGGTTGTCAGCTGTCACAGGTTGTCAGCTGTCAGCTGTCCGAGCCACCGTCGGACGCGTCCTCGTCACCGGACTTGGCGTCGCCGTCCGGACCGGCCGTCGTCTGGGTGCCCGGCTGGGGCTCCGCGACGGCGACCATGGCGGGGCGGATGATCCGCTCGCCGATCCGGTAGCCGGGCTGGAGGATCTGCACGCAGGTGTCCTCGGTGACGTCCGAGGAGTAGCTGTGCATCAGGGCCTCGTGCATGGTCGGGTCGAAGGGCTCGCCCTCCTTGCCGAACTGCTGCAGGCCCAGCTTGGCGACGACCGTCTCCAGGGACTCGGCGACGGACTTGAAGCCGCCGGTGACCTCGCCGTGCTCGCGGGCGCGGCCGATGTCGTCCAGGACCGGGATCAGGGACTCCAGGATGTTGGAGACCGCGATCTCGCGGACCGTCAGCCGGTCGCGCTCGACCCGCTTGCGGTAGTTCTGGTACTCGGCCTGCAGGCGCTGCAGGTCGGCGGTGCGCTCGCCGGCCTCGCGCTTCGCGGCGGCCAGGTCGTCGGCACCGTCGGCGTCGGAGGAACCGCCCGCGGCGGCCTCCTCGGCCGCCTTGATCACGGCCTCCTCGGCGGCGGAGTCGTCGCCGGGCTTGCCGCCCTGCGGCTTGTCCGTCATGCCGACGCACCGCCCTTGGGCTTCTCGTCGTCCACGATCTCGGCGTCGACGACGTCGTCCTCGGCCTTGGCCTGGGCGGAGTCGCCGGCCGGGGCCGCACCGGCGGCGTCGGCGTTGGCGTACAGTGCCTGGCCGAGCTTCTGCGCGGTGGTGGACACCTTCTCGGAGGCCTCGCGGATCTTCGCGATGTCCTCGCCCTTCAGGGCCTCCTTGAGCTCGCCGACGGCGGTCTCGACCTCGGTCTTGACGTCGGCCGGGAGCTTGTCGGCGTTGTCGGCGATGAACTTCTCGGTCGAGTAGACGAGCTGCTCGGCGGAGTTGCGGGTCTCGACGGACTCGCGGCGCTTGTGGTCCTCCTCCGCGTACTGCTCGGCCTCGCGCATCATGCGCTCGATGTCGTCCTTCGGCAGCGCGGAGCCGCCGGTGACGGTCATCTTCTGCTCCTTGCCGGTGCCGAGGTCCTTGGCACCGACGTGCATGATGCCGTTGGCGTCGATGTCGAAGGTGACCTCGATCTGCGGCAGGCCGCGCGGCGCCGGCGGGAGGCCGGTCAGCTCGAACATGCCGAGCTTCTTGTTGTACGCGGCGATCTCGCGCTCGCCCTGGTAGACCTGGATCTGCACGGACGGCTGGTTGTCCTCGGCCGTGGTGAAGATCTCGGAGCGCTTGGTCGGGATCGTGGTGTTGCGCTCGATCAGCTTGGTCATGATGCCGCCCTTGGTCTCGATGCCGAGGGACAGCGGGGTGACGTCGAGCAGCAGGACGTCCTTGACCTCGCCCTTGAGGACACCGGCCTGGAGCGAGGCGCCGATGGCGACGACCTCGTCCGGGTTGACGCCCTTGTTGGCCTCCTTGCCGCCGGTCAGCTCGCGGACGAGCTCGGCGACGGCGGGCATGCGGGTCGAGCCGCCGACCAGGACCACGTGGTCGATCTCGGAGAGCGCGATGCCGGCGTCCTTGATCACGTTGTGGAACGGGATCTTGCAGCGCTCCAGCAGGTCGGAGCTGAGCTGCTGGAACTGGGCGCGGGTGAGCTTCTCGTCCAGGTGCAGCGGGCCCTCGGCCGAGGCCGTGATGTAGGGCAGGTTGATCGAGGTCTCGGAGGACGAGGACAGCTCGATCTTGGCCTTCTCGGCGGCCTCGCGCAGACGCTGCAGGGCCATCTTGTCCTTGGACAGGTCGACGCCGTGGCCGGCCTGGAAGACCTTGACCAGGTGGTCGACGACCTTCTGGTCCCAGTCGTCGCCGCCGAGGTGGTTGTCACCGTTGGTGGCCTTCACCTCGACGACCCCGTCGCCGATCTCCAGCAGGGAGACGTCGAAGGTGCCGCCGCCGAGGTCGAAGACCAGGATGGTCTGGTCGTCCTTGTCGAGGCCGTAGGCCAGGGCGGCCGCGGTCGGCTCGTTGACGATGCGCAGGACGTTGAGGCCCGCGATCTCACCGGCCTCCTTGGTGGCCTGGCGCTCGGAGTCCGAGAAGTACGCCGGGACGGTGATGACGGCGTCGGTGACGGTCTCGCCCAGGTAGGCCTCCGCGTCCCGCTTCAGCTTCTGCAGGATGAAGGCGCTGATCTGCTGGGGGTTGAAGTCCTTGCCGTCCAGGTTGATCTTCCACCCGGTGCCCATGTGGCGCTTGACCGAGCGGATGGTGCGGTCCACGTTGGTGACCGCCTGGCGCTTGGCCACCTCGCCGACCAGGACCTCGCCGTTCTTCGCGAAGGCCACGACGGACGGAGTGGTCCGCGCGCCCTCGGCGTTCGTGATGACGGTGGGCTCGCCACCCTCCAGAACGCTGACGACCGAGTTCGTCGTACCGAGGTCGATGCCGACCGCGCGTGCCATCGTAGATACCTCCACGGAAGAGTTGAGCTTTACGGGCTCAAGGATGCATGACCCGACGGGTCGCGTCAACAGGTATGAGTCCGGGTGGCTCAACTTTGCTGAGCCCTGTCCTGCGGTGCGGCCGGCGGGCGGATGTGGCGGGCGTGGGGTTACGTGACTGCCGCCATAGCTTGAGAACCTTCTGGAGGACTGTGGGTGGGCGGTATTGTCCGGGCCGTCGGCCCGGCAAGTTACCGACGAGTACACTTACTTCAGAACCACAGAGACTGCTCAACAGCAAGCCGCAGGAGACGGAGAGCCGATGCAGCTAGCAGCGATCGTCATCTCGCTGGTCACGTTCGTGATCGGCACCGCGCTCGCCGCCCGTGCGGCGTTGTACATCTTCAAGGTGGTGCGGACCGGTCAGGCGGACTCCACCCGCTTCGGGCAGCCCGCCCAGCGGGCGAAGACCGTCGCCGTCGAGTTCGTCGGCCACACCAGGATGAACCGCTGGGGGATCGTCGGCATCGCCCACTGGTTCGTGGCGGTCGGCTTCTTCAGCCTCGTCCTCACCGTGGTCAACGCCTTCGGCCAGCTCTTCGACGCCGAGTTCGCGCTCCCGATCATCGGCCACTGGCTGCCGTGGGAGATCTTCGTCGAGCTGGTCGGCACCCTGACCACCCTGGGCATCGCCACCCTGATCGTGATCCGGCTGCTCAGCCTGCCCTCCCGGGCCGGCCGCAAGTCGCGCTTCGCCGGCTCCATCGCCTGGCAGGCCTTCTACGTCGAGTACACGATCCTCGGCATCGGCATCTGCATCCTGATGCTGCGCGGCCTGGAGGGCGCCCTGGCCGGCGTCGACTCCTACGACCCGGCGTACCTGGTCTCGTACCCGATCGCCGCCGCCTTCGACGGCGTCGCCCACGGCACGCTGGCCAACCTGGTCTACCTCTTCGCGATGCTGAAGATCTGCATCTCCTTCGCGTGGGCGACCACCATCGGCCTCAACCCCTCGATGGGCGTGGCCTGGCACCGCTTCCTCGCCTTCTTCAACATCTACTTCAAGCGCGAGGAGGACGGCGGCACCGCGCTCGGCGCCCTGCGCCCGATGACCAGCGGCGGCCAGCCGATCGACTTCGAGGACCCGGCCGACGACGCCGTCTTCGGCGTCTCCCAGGTCGAGCACTTCTCCTGGAAGGGCATCCTCGACTTCTCGACCTGCACCGAGTGCGGCCGCTGCCAGTCGCAGTGCCCCGCCTGGAACACCGGCAAGCCGCTCTCGCCCAAGCTGCTGATCATGAGCCTGCGCGAGCACGCCTTCGGCAAGGCCCCCTACCTGCTCGCCGGCGGCGGCAAGGACATGGAGGGCGAGGAGAAGGCCACCCCCGAGCAGCTCGCCGACGTCCCCGCGGCGGCCCTGGCCGAGGCCGAGCGCCCGCTGATCGGCACCGCCGAGGAGAACGGCGTCATCGACCCGGACGTCCTCTGGTCCTGCACCACCTGCGGCGCCTGCGTCGAGCAGTGCCCGGTGGACATCGAGCACATCGACCACATCGTCGACATGCGCCGCTACCAGGTGATGATCGAGTCCTCGTTCCCGACCGAGGCCGGGACGATGCTCAAGAACCTGGAGAACAAGGGCAACCCGTGGGGCATGGCCACCAAGGCCCGCCTGGACTGGGTGAAGGAGCTCAAGAAGGAGACCGGCATCGAGGTGCCGGTGATCGGCGAGGACATCGACCCCGCCGAGGTCGAGTACCTCTACTGGGTCGGCTGCGCCGGCGCCCTGGAGGACCGCGCCAAGAAGACCACCAAGGCCTTCGCCGAACTGCTGCACACCGCGGGCGTGAAGTTCGCCATCCTCGGCAAGGAGGAGTCCTGCACCGGTGACTCCGCCCGCCGCCTGGGCAACGAGTTCCTCTTCCAGATGCTCGGCGCCCAGAACGTCGAGACGCTGAACGCGGCCCTGGAGGACGCCCCGGTCAAGCGGATCGTCGCCACCTGCCCGCACTGCTTCAACACCATCGCCAACGAGTACCCGCAGCTGGGCGGCCACTTCGAGGTCATCCACCACACCCAGCTGCTGCAGCACCTGATCGACGAGGGCAAGCTCGTCCCGGTCAACCCGGTCGAGGGCCTGATCACCTACCACGACCCCTGCTACCTGGGCCGCCACAACAAGGTCTACAGCCCGCCGCGCGAGATCATGGACAAGGTCCCCGGTCTGCGCCAGCAGGAGATGCACCGCCACAAGGAGCGCGGCTTCTGCTGCGGCGCCGGCGGCGCCCGGATGTGGATGGAGGAGCGCATCGGCAAGCGGATCAACACCGAGCGCGTGGACGAGGCGCTGTCGCTCAACCCCGACATCGTCTCCACCGCCTGCCCGTTCTGCCTGGTGATGCTCTCCGACTCGGTCAACGGCAAGAAGAACGAGGGCGCGGCCAAGGAGCACCTGAAGGTGGTCGACGTCGCCCAGCTGTTGCTCGACTCGGTGAAGGCCACCCCGCCGACCGAGGCCGAGGAGCCCGCGACGGTGGACGCGTAGCGTCCCCTGTTCGACAGTTCTGCAACAACTGCCCGGCCCGGGGGGCGTCGCGAGAGCGCCCGCCGGGCCGGGCTTTTGGCGCCGATCGGGGGTGCGCGGCGGAGCGCGCGGAGGGCAGGACTCGTAGGGGAGTGGTGCCAATCGCACGGCCGCCTGACTGCGTCCCCGTTGGAAGGAAATACAGTAGGCGCCAGACCGGCCCCGTGCCGGTCGACCCGTTCCGGACCGCCGGACGGGTCCAGACCACCGACGGAGGTATCGGCCCGCCGGGCCGGGCCGCGGAGAGCACAAGGGGAACAGCGCAGACCATGACCGAGGCGATCATGCTGGTCGGTGGTAAGGGCACGCGACTGCGTCCGCTGACCACCCACACCCCCAAGCCCATGCTGCCGGTGGCGGGCGTCCCCTTCATCGCGCACCAGCTGGCCCGCGCGGCCGCCGCCGGCGTCACCCGCGTCGTGCTGGCCACCTCCTACCTGGCCGAGGTCTTCGAGGACCACTTCCAGGACGGCACGCCGTACGGCATCGAGCTGGTCTACCTGACCGAGCGCGAGCCGCTGGGCACCGGCGGCGCCATCCGCAACGCCGCCTCCGGGCTGACCTGCGGCCCCGACGAGCCCGTCCTGGTCTTCAACGGCGACATCCTCTCCGGCGTCGACATCGCCGCCCTGCGCGACGGCCACGTGGCCGCCGGGGCCGACGTCACCCTGCACCTCACCCGGGTCGAGGACCCGCGCGCCTTCGGCCTGGTGCCGACCGACGCGAACGGGCGGGTGCTGGAGTTCCTGGAGAAGCCGGAGACGCCGGAGCAGATCGTCACCGACCAGATCAACGCCGGCTGCTACGTCTTCACCCGGTCCGTCATCGACCGCATCCCGGCCGGCCGGGAGGTCTCCGTGGAACGCGAGACCTTCCCGGAGCTGCTGGCCACCGGCGCGCTGCTGCGCGGCGTCGTCGACACCTCCTACTGGCTGGACCTCGGCACCCCGGCCGCGTTCGTCCGCGGCTCCGCCGACCTGGTGCTCGGCAAGGTCGACTCCCCGGCCGTCCCCGGGCCGACCGGCGACGCCCTGCTGCTGCCCGGCGCCACCGTCCACCCGGGCGCGGTGCTCAGCGGCGGCACCGTCGTCTCCGAGGACGCCGTGGTCGAGCCCGGCGCGATCGTCGAGGGCAGCGTGATCCTCCCGGGCGCGGTGATCGGCCCGGACACCCTGGTCAAGGACTCCATCGTGGGCGCCTTCGCCACCGTCGGCGCCCGCTCGGCGCTGGACGGCGCGGTGATCGGCGACGGCGCGATCGTCGAGTCCGACAACGAGCTGCCGAACGGCATCCGGATCGCCTGCGGCACCCTGCTGCCGGTCGGCGCGGTCCGCACCTCGGCCGGCCCGGGCGGCTGCCCGGCCGGCACCGCGGCCGCCGCCGCCGTGCACGGCCCGTCGGTCACCGCACAGCGGTAGGACCCGGACCGGACCCGGCACCCGCGGCGTGCAGCCCGGGCGCCCGGGTGCGGCCGGCATTCCCGACCCGTTCGTCTCAGACTCGCTGCAAACCGGCCCCGGCTGCGAACCGGGCGTACGCGGACCGGGCCGGACGGGTACCGTCGGACCGTGGCTGGTAATCGATACGACAGCGGTCAGGGCGCCGACCCCCACGGCGGGTGGGCGCCCCCTCCGCCGCCGGCGGGGGCACCCGGGGGGCACGGGGGGACGGACGGGCCGGAGTACTTCACGGCCCCGCACCGGGGGGCGGCCGGGGGAGCCGACGGAACACCGGGGGGCTTCGGCGCGCCCGGTCCGCAGGGCGGCGGGTACGACCCGTACGCCGCCGACCGGCCCGGCAGCACCCGGGCCTTCCCGGCCGGTGACCCGTACCCGCAGGAGCCCCACCAGGGGTACTACGACCAGGGCGGGTACCCCGGGCAACCGGGCCCGCCGCAGCAGGGCTACGGCCAGGGCGACCAGGGCTACGACCAGGGCGGCTACCACCCCGGCGGCTACGGCCAGGAGGGCCACGGCGCCGGGCAGCAGCCCCCGTACAACCAGGACAACGTCACCGTCTACCGGGCCGGCGGCCAGTCCGCCCCGCACGTCTCCGGCCCCCGCCCGCACTGGCGCGAGCTGCTCGTCGGCGTCTTCCGCGCCCCGGGCGCGACCTTCGACCGCACCCGCGACCACCAGGTCTGGCTGCCCGCCCTGACGGTGTCGATGCTCTACGGCGCCCTCGCGGTCCTCGGCATCGGCCTGACCCACGACGACATCGTCAACTCGACCTTCACCGTAGCCCTGACCGGCATCCTCGCCGCCGCGATCGGCTTCACTCTGGCCGGCGCGGTCTTCGGCGCGGTCACCTACGCGCTGGCCCGCCAGCTCGGCGGCGACGGCCCCTGGAAGTCCACCGTCGGTCTGGCCGCCCTGATCGGCTGGCTGACCGACGCCCCCCGGCTGCTGCTCGACCTGGTGCTGCCCTCGGGCAGCGTGGTGGTCCAGGTCGCCGGATGGGCCACCTGGGCGCTCTGCGCGTTCCTGCTGAGCAGCATGGTCCGGCGGGTGCACGACCTCCCCTGGGGCAAGGCGGCGGCCGCCGCGGCGGTGCAGCTGCTCGCGCTGCTGGTGCTGATCAAGCTGCCGACGCTGGGCTGAGCCCGCCCGCCCCGGTGCCGGGCCGCCCGGCCCCGCGGCACCGGTCCGGGGCCGGCCCCGGACCGGGGTGCGCGATCATGCCGCCGCGCCCCGGACGGCACAATGGTGGACGGGCCCCGGGTCGTACCGGGCCCGTCCACCCCCGTCGTTCACGTACCGGAGCCAGGAATGACCCTCCCCACCACCCACGTCAGCTTCCCGGCCGGGGCGGTGACCGGCGAGTCCCCGGTGCTCGCGGTGCACCCGCTGGCCGACGGCCGGTACGCCGTGGTCACCGCGGCCACCCCGTTCCACCCGCTCGACCACACCTGGCCCGACCAGCCCGCCGACCTCGGCACCCTCGCCGTGGACGGCACCGAGCTGGCCGTCGTCGACTGCCTCACCGGCGCCGTCGGCCCGGACGGCGGCGCGCCGCTGGTCGGTGCCGACATCCCGGTCCGGCGCGGCGACGAGGAGTGGTCCTGGCTGGTCCTGCACGTCCTCGCGACCGACCCGGGCGACCTCGTCGGACGCACCGCGGTGCTCACCGTCGACGCCGGCCGCCGGGCCGCGCTCAGCGCCTCGCACAGCGGCTGCCACCTGCTCGCCCTCGCCCTCAACGAGGCCCTCGCCCCGCGCTGGCGCAAGGACCCGGGCCGCTCCGACGCCCTCGGCCACCCCGACTTCGACAGCCTCGCGATGGCCACCTCGGTGATGGACACCGAGGCCAGCACCGACACCTACCGGCTCGGCAAGTCGCTCAAGAAGAAGGGCTTCACGGCGGACGCCACCGAGGAGCTGCCCGCCCTCGCCGACGCCCTGCCCGCCCTCACCGAGGCCGTCAACGCCCGGCTCGCCACCTGGGTCGCCGCCGACGCCCCGGTCCGCATCGAGGTCCCCGGCCCCGAGCTCACCGCCCGCCGCCAGTGGCACTGCGAGCTGCCCGAGGGCGGCGCGCAGATCTTCTGCGGCGGCACCCACCTGCACCACCTCGGCGAGCTGGCCGAGCTCCGCACCGAGCTGCGGCTCTCCGAGGACGGCACCGAGCTGGTCGCCGTCACCAGGCCGAAGCGGGCCTGACCGCCACCGGGCCCGGCCCGGGAACGCCGCGGGCGGCCGCCCCTCGTCAGTCGAGGGGCGGCCGCCCGTTGTCGCGCGTGCTGTTCCGGTCGGGCCGGTCAGACCCGGGTGCGGTGGAAGTTCAGGTACGAGCGGGACGGCGTAGGGCCGCGCTGGCCCTGGTAGCGCGAGCCGTAGCGCTCCGAGCCGTACGGGTGCTCCGAGGGCGAGGAGAGCCGGAACAGGCAGAGCTGCCCGATCTTCATGCCCGGGTACAGCTTGATCGGCAGCGTCGCGACGTTGGACAGCTCCAGCGTCACGTGCCCGCTGAAGCCGGGGTCGATGAAGCCGGCCGTGGAGTGCGTCAGCAGGCCCAGCCGGCCCAGGCTCGACTTGCCCTCCAGCCGGGACGCCACGTCCTCGGGCAGCGTGATGACCTCGTAGGTCGAGGCCAGCACGAACTCGCCGGGGTGCAGGATGAACGCCTCGTCGCCCTCGGGCTCGACCAGCCGGGTCAGGTCCGGCTGCTCCTCGGAGGGGTCGATGTGCGGGTAGCGGTGGTTCTCGAACACGCGGAAGAAGCGGTCGAGGCGCACGTCGATGCTCGACGGCTGGATCATCGACGGGTCGAACGGGTCGATGACGACCCGGCCCAGGTCGATTTCGGTCCGGATGTCCTTGTCAGAGAGCAGCACGCTTCGAGGTTACGTGCACGACGGGGCCCCGGACGAATCCGCCCGGGGCCCGTTCCGTCCTCACGCCGACCGTCAGGCCAGGAACTCCGCGGCCTCCAGCCGCAGGGCCTGCGCCAGTTGCGGCGCCGACAGCTCCCGCACGTCGGCCAGCACCGAGCTCCGGAGCCGTCCGCACTGCGGACAGCGGATCAGCCGCCCGGGCCCGAGCCGGCCGGGTCCGAGGTTCTGCATCGGGAACGTGGTGGTGCTGAACAGGTGCCCCTCGGCACAACGAACGACGGCGCGCTGCTCCATCGGTCCCCTTCCCATCCCTAACCCAGTACTCACCCGTACTCATCGCGCCCCGGTGGCCCAAGGCCCCGGGACAGCGTCACATTAGGGGATGTTCCGGACATTCCACACCGTGGCTCGCCGCCCCGACCCCACCCGCCGGAGCACTCCTACGCGGCCCACACAGTACGCCTCCGCGCGCCCCCGGCCGCGCTCCGCCACGTCCCCGGGAGGCCTGTGCGGCGAGGGTCACGGATGGGGTACAGTGATGCTGGATCGAGCGGTCTATGACGGCTCGTCAGGCGGGCGTAGTTTAATGGTAGAACATGAGCTTCCCAAGCTTAGAGCGCGAGTTCGATTCTCGTCGCCCGCTCCATTGAGAAAGCCGCAGGTCAGGTGACCTGCGGCTTTTCTGTTGTCCCGGTGGGGTGTCGGCGGGGTCCCCGTGCGGTGCCGGCGGGATCCCGCCCGGGCGGCGGCGGGGTCAGGGGGTGTCGAGGAAGGCGCGGACGGTCTTGGTGAAGGCCTCGGTCTCCTCGGCGAGGACGATGTGGCCGGTGTCGAACTCGGCGTACTCGCTGGTGGGCAGGGCCGCGTGGAGGCGGCGGGCGTTCCCGACCGGGACGGTGGCGTCCCGGGTGCAGCCGATCACCAGGGCGGGGGCCTCGACGCGGGGCAGCAGCGGGGTGAGGTCCAGGCTGAGGTCCAGGGCGATGTGGCGCAGGGTGCCGGGGGTCGGCCGCATGTAGGCGGTGTTGGCCTCGACGGCCTCGCGGCCGATGCGGTTGAGGAAGCCGCCGCTGAAGGCGGTGAGGGTGGCGTAGCCGCCGAAGGCGTCGGGGTGGTCGGCGAGCGACAGCCAGGTGGCCATGGACAGCCGCATGTACTCGTCCTGTTCGGCGCTGATCCAGCCGGCGGCGGCGACCAGGCGGCGGACCTGGTCGGGGCGCAGGGCGGCCGCCGCGGTGGCGACGACGGCGCCGAGGGAGAAGCCGAAGACGTCGGCGGGGCCGCGGCCGGCGTCGTCGATGACGGCGTTGACCTGGGCGGCGAGGGTCTCCAGGGTGAGCTCGGCGCCGTCGTCCTCGGCGGCCTCGCTGCCGGAGAGGTCGGGCAGCAGCACGGTGTAGCGGTCGGTGAAGGCGTCCAGCAGGCCGTCCCACATGCCCGAGCCGGGGCCGGTGCCGTGCACCAGGGCGAGGGTGTCGGGGCCGTCGCCGACGACGCGGTAGGGGATGCGGGCGGTACCGACGGTGATGGTGGGCATGGCTGGGTCCTTTCGAGGAGGTCCTGGTGGGGACCGGCGGGTGGTTCGGCGCTGTCGGCCCGGTCCTGCCGGTCCCTGGCGACAAGAAGTAAACTACACGGTGCAGATCATTGATTCAACTGCACCGTGCAGTGCACTTTGCTTCGCGGTGATGCCGGCGCCCCGGGGCGCGGCGGAGGGTGAGGGAATGGTGAGAGTGGAACTGTCCGTCCACGGTCACCGTCCAAGCAGTGATGGAATCCCAGCCCGGCCCGGAAGCCGGGAGGAGCGCGGAGGGCCCAGTGCAGTCAGGTGGTGCCGAACTGAACGTCGGATTACCGGTCGGGTGTCAGGACCGCGTGCCGGTCACGTCGCCCCTCGGGCCCCCCGTCAGGATGGCGACGATCGATCAACTCGACGCCGCGGAGCGCTGCGAGGCGCTGCTCCAGGACACCCTGGACGCCGTCCGGCCGGCGCTGGTCTGGGAGCCGGCCGCGCCGAGGGCCGGAGCGCGGCTGCCGCTCCCGGGGCAGGACCCGGACCTGCACTGGTACGTCACCAGGGGGAGGGACGTCCGCACCGTCGTCTCGGCGGCCCGCCGGGCGGTGCTGGTGGACGTGGTGGAGCGGCACTGGCGCCGGCGCGGCTGGACGATCACCTCGCTGAACGCCGGGCGGGACCGCCCGGGCGTCACCGCCGTCACCTCGGACTGCTACCGACTGGTGCTGCGCTTCGGCGAGTTGGGCGAGGTCGGGCTCACCGCGGGCTCGCCCGGGGTGCTCCGCTCGGAGCGGCTGCCGTCGCCGCCGCAGGCCGCCGGGCGTGCCCCGGTGCCGCTGCCGGACGTCTGCTGCCCGCACTGGAGCGCGATGTTCTGAGCGGGAGCCCGAAGGGAAGGGGGAGGCGCGGAGCGAGTCCCCCCGGACCCGCTCCGCACCGCCTCGTCGCACGGCTTCGGCGCGGCCGCTCCCCCCGACTCCCCGGCAGCCCCGCCGTTTCCCCCCTGGCAGCACCCTCCGGCGAGAGCGCCCTGCACAGGCCCCGGCGAGCCCCCACCCCCGGGGACGTCGTTGATCTCAAGCTAACAAACCGCGTGGTTGGTTTGTCAATACCCGGATCCACGAAACATCCACAAACGTGATGGTCGGTTCGAGCGCGGCTGCAGGGCTCGGACCAGCGGATCGAGGGCCTCGGAGGGCCCGGGCGGCCCCGGGGCGCACGCCGTGGCGGGCGGCACCGTCGATGGACATGGCAGTGGAACCCGACATTCCGTGCATCACGGCAGCACGGAGGGACACCGCGTGAGCGCTGAGCGCAGCCGGTGGCCCGAAGGCTCGACGGACGGGGGCGGGGCAGTGCCGCGGCCCCTCCGGCGGGGTGGGCGCCCGGTTCAGCGCAGCAGTCGGCGCTCCTTGGCCACCGCCACCGCGCCGGCCCGGGTGTCCACGCCCAACTTGTCGTAGATCCGGCCCAGATGGGTCTTCACCGTGGCCTCGCTGATGAACAGCGCCCGGGCGATCTCCCGGTTGCCCAGCCCCTGCGCCAGCTGCGCCAGGATGTCCTGCTCACGCTCGGTCAACTGCGGTGCGGGCGCCCGCATCTGCGCCATCACGCGGGACGCGACCGGCGGCGAGAGCACCGTCCGGCCCCGGGCCGCGGCGTGCACGGCGGCGAACAGCTCCTCGGGCCGCTCGGCCTTCAGCAGGTAGCCGGTGGCGCCGGCGGCGATCGCCCGGGTGATGTCGGCGTCGGTGTCGTAGGTGGTGAGCACCAGGACGTGCGGTCCGCCGCCGGCCGTGGTGATCCGCCGGGTGGCCTCGACCCCGTCGATGCCGTCGCCGAGTTGGAGGTCCATCAGCACCACCTGGGGCGCCAGCGCGGCGGCCAGCGCGACGGCCTCCTCGCCGGTGCTGGCCTCGCCGACGACCTCGATGTCGCCCGCGCTGGCGAGCAGTGCCAGCAGGCCGGCGCGCACCACGGCGTGGTCGTCGCAGACCAGCAGCCGGACGGGGGAGTCGGGGGCGGTGCTCATCGGGGCTCCAGGGGGATCGCGGCGGAGACCACAGTGCCCTCGCCGGGGGTGCTCTCCACGGTCAGCGTCCCACCGAGCTGGCGCAGCCGGGCGCGCATCGCCGACAGCCCGTACCCGCGGCCGTCGGACGTCCCGGTCGAGCCGGGTGTCCCGGACGTGCCGGTGGTGCCCGCCGTGCCGGACGTGCCGGTGGTGCCCGCCGTGCCGGCCGTGCCGACCGCGCCGGTCGTCGCCGGGTCGAAGCCGCGGCCGTCGTCGGCGACGTCCAGGACGGCCTGGTCGCCGAGGAACGACAGCGTGATCGCCGCGGTCGACGCCCCGGCGTGCTCCCGGACGTTGGCCAGCGCGCCCTGGGCGATCCGCAGCAGCGCGGACTGCACGGCGGCGGGCAGCGGCACGGGCGGGCCGTCCAGGTGGAAGCGGACCGGCAGGCCGCTCTCGGCCTCCTCCCGGTCGGCCAGGGCCCGCAGCGCCCCGTCGAGCGGGCGGCCGTCGGCGAGTTCGGCCGGTGCGAGGTCGTGGACGAAACGGCGCGCCTCGGCCAGGTTGCGGGCCGCCACCCGGGCGGCGGTCCGGACGTGGGTGCGGGCGGTCACCGGCTCGGTGTCCCAGGTGCGTTCGGCGGCCTGGAGCAGCATCTGCTGGCTGGACAGGCCCTGCGCCAGGGTGTCGTGGATCTCCATCGCCAGCCGCTCGCGCTCCGCGAGGGTGCCCTCCCGCCGTTCGGTGGCGGCGAGTTCGCGCCGGGTGTGCACCAGGTCGGCGATCAGGGCGCGCTGCCGGGCGGCCTGCCGGGCCATGAACAGGAAGACGCCGGTGGCGAGCGCCGCCACCGTGGGCGGCAGCAGGACGAGGGTGGCGTCCGCCCCGTCCGAGAGCCGGATCTCGGCGATCACCACCAGCAGGGTCAGCGCCGCCACCAGCGGGATCGCGGCCCGTGCCGGCAGGGCCCGCAGCACGGTGTAGACGAGCGGGACGGCGCACCAGGCGAAGCTCGGCGCGAGCAGCACCAGGACCACCCACAGCGCGAGCACGGCCACCAGCGGCCACGACCGCGGCCGGGCACCCGGGGCGGGCGGGCGGTGGTGCGCGAGCCAGGAGCCGGCCGGCTGGACGACGGCCAGTGCGGCGCTCAGCCCGATCACCCAGGGGATCCGGGGGGTGCCGTGGTGGTGGGAGAGGTAGCGGCTGAGCGAGGCGGCGAGCAGGAGCAGGAAGGCCGAGTCGAGCAGCACCGCCAGGCGGCCCGCGTCCGGGTCGCCGGTGTCGCGGCCGGCGGCGGGGCGGCCGGTCGCGGGGCGGGGTCGTCGCACGGGTGGCTCCTGGCTGGGCGGGCGGTCGGGGTGCCCGGCCGGGCTGGCGCACCGACCGGCCGGCGGGCCGGTCACCGCGCCGACCTGCACCGATCCCTCGATGGTGACCCGCCGGGCCCGGTCCCGCATCAGCCGATCGGTTGACGGCGTCGTCCTCCATCATGCCCGCGCGGTCGCGCCGGAGCGCCGATGTGGCAGGGCGGGGCCCGGCCGGAGGATCGAGGGGAGCCGGGCGGACCCCCACCGCCCGGCCCCAGACGCCGATCCGCTGAGGAGCTGGACCATGAAGAAGATCTCCGTGCGCACCCGGGTGCTGACCGGCACCCTCGCCGCCGCCGCGCTCGCCGCCACCGTGGGCGCCGTTTCGGCCAGCGCCGAGACCTCCGAGACGCCGGCCGCCCCGGCCGCGGTCAAGGCGGACACGCAGAACCGGAACCTGGCCCAGACCACCGGTCTGTCCCTGGACGCCGCCACCCGCGCCGCCCAGGCCACCCTGGACGCGGCGACCAAGGCCGGCCAGCACGTCTCGGTCGCGGTCGTCGACCGGGACGGCGTCACCCGCGTCCTGCTCAAGGGCGACGGTGCCGGCCCGCAGTCCCCCGAGTCGGCGCAGCGCAAGGCGTTCACCGCCGTCTCCTGGAACGCGCCCACCTCGGAGCTGACCAAGCGGCTGGCCCAGGCCCCGACCCTCAAGGACATCCCGGGCACGCTGTTCCTGGCCGGCGGCGCTCCGGTGCAGTCGAAGGGCGCGCCGGTCGCGGCGATCGGTGTCGCGGGTGCGCCCAGCGGCGACCTGGACGAGCAGTTCGCCCAGGCCGGCGTCGCCGCGCTGGCGAAGTGACGCCCGCCAGCCGGTCGTCCCGCTCCCGGTGGCCGGGGCGGGGCGCCGGCCGGGGCGGCGCGCTCGGGCCCGTCCCCGGCCCCGGGGGGAACTGCCCGTTCGAGTGAAGATCGAGACGGTCTCCGCAGAACACGGAGCGGTCCTCTGAAAAGCCGGTGCCGCTGTCAGTGCCGCGTGGCAGGCTTCCCGGTATGACGGCGTGGACCCTCAACGACATCGAACGTGCGATCCGCTCCTCCTGGGGTGTCGACACCTGTGCGCCCGAGGACCTGGCCCACTGGCGTCCCGACAATCCCGCCCGCGGCCAGTGCGGGGTGACGGCGATGGTGCTGCACGACCTGCTCGGCGGCGAGCTCATGATGGGCGAGGTGCACGTCGGCGGGGTCCGGACGGACCTGCACTGGTGGAACCGCTTCGCCACCGGCGTCGAGATCGACCTCACCCGGGAGCAGTTCGGCCCGGACGAACTGGTCGGCCCGGGCCGACCGGTCGCCCGCCCGGCCCGCCCCGGCCGGCTCCAGGCCCAGTACGAGCTGCTGCGCCACCGGGTGGTCGCCGAGCTGGAGCACGGCCGCGCCCGCTTGCCGGAGCGCGCCTGCGCGTGAGCGCTCCCCGCCGGTCCTCCTGACGTACAGTCGGCCGCGCGCACGGCGCCGGTGACGGCCGCCGTGGCTGCGGTGGTGACGTCCACGGCGGGGCGCCGTGGTGAGGACGGCGAGGGGAGTGCGCGATGACCGCGACGAGGGTGGGCTTCGTGGGGCTGGGCGCGATGGGGCAGGGGATGGCCGGCAGCCTGCTGCGGGCCGGCCATGCCGTCCGGGTGTGGAACCGCTCGCCCGGCCCGGTGGCCGCCCTGGTCGCCCGGGGTGCGGAGCCGGCCGGATCGCTCGCCGAGGTGTTCGCGGCCGACACCGTGGTCTCCATGCTCGCCGACGACGCGGCCGTCGAACGGCTGCTCCTCGACCCCGGGCTGCTCGCGGGCGCGACGGCGACCCTGCACGTCAACATGGCCACCGTCTCCGTGGCGCTCGCCGAACGCGCCGAGGCGCTGCACGCCGAGCACGGCGTCGGTTACCTGGCCGCGCCGGTGCTCGGCCGGCCCCCGGTCGCGGCGGCCGGCCGGCTGAACGTCTTGGCCGCGGGCGCCCCCGAGCTGCTGGCCCGGGCCGAGCCGCTGTTCGCCGCGATGGGCGAGCGCACCTGGCACTTCGGCGACCGCCCCCGGCAGGCCAACGCGGCCAAGATCAGCGCCAACTTCCTGCTGGCCTGCGCGATCGAGTCGATGGCCGAGGCGTGCACGCTGGCCGAGGGCCACGGTGTCCGGCCGGGTGACCTGATCGGGATGCTCACCGCCACGCTCTTCCCCGGGCCGGTGCACACCGGGTACGGCGCGATGATCGCCGAACGCCGTTACGAGCCGGCCGGGTTCAGGCTCCCGCTGGGCCTCAAGGACGTCGGCCTCGCGCTGGAGGCCGGTGCCGCGCAGCACGTCCCGCTGCCCTTCGGCGGCATCCTGCGGGACGCCTTCCTGGACGCCCTGGCCCACGGCGACGGCGACAAGGACTGGTCCGCCGTCGCGGAGGTCGCCCGCCGCCGGGCCGGCCTGTCCGATTGAGGCGCCCGCGGGCGGCGGCGACCGGCGGCACCCGTTCGGCACCGCCGCACCCGGGAACGTGCTCGGAGCGCGTTCGGGCGAGGGCGCCCGGGGGAGCGCGTACCAGGGCGCGGGAGCGGAATAACCGGCGCGAGGGCCGTGCTCGCACCTCTGTCCGCACCACCAGACCGGGGAGTTCCGATGGCCGACCAGCCGGCCGGCGCCGAGGCGCCGCGCAGTTTCCTGTTCCTCGACGCCAGTGCCCGGGAGGACGGCAACTCCGGGCGGCTCGCCCGGCTGGCCGCGGAGGCGAGCCTGCCGGCCGGGGCGGAGCAGCGCTGGCTGCGGCTGAGCGAGCACCCGCTGCCGCCGTTCCAGGACCTGCGGCACACCGGGGACGGCCGCTACCCGGAGCCGGTCGGCCACGAACTGACGCTGCTGGAGGCCACCCTGGCCGCCACCGACCTGGTCTTCGTCGCGCCGCTGTACTGGTACTCGCTGCCGAGCAGCGCCAAGCTCTACCTCGACCACTGGTCGGCCTGGCTGCGGGCGCCCGGGGTGGACTTCCGCGCGGGCATGGCCGGCGGCACGCTGTGGGCCGTCACCGCCCTCGCGACCGAGGACGACAAGGCCGATCCGCTGGTCGGCACGCTCCGGCTGACCGCCGAGTACTTGGGGATGCGGTGGGGCGGCGCGCTGATCGGCAACGGCAGCCGGCCGGGGGACGTGCTGCGCGACGAGCGGGCGCTGGTTTCCGCCAAGTCCTTCTTCGCCGGCTGACCGGCCCCGGACCGGTCGCCGGCCCGCCCCCGCGTCGGTCATCGGGCCGCCCCGGGCCCGGTCGTCGGCCCGTCGCCCGAACGCCGTCGGGCGGCGCTCCCGGGGCCCGGGGGCCGGCCTCCGCCGCGGTGGTGTTCGCGGAATGTTCACACCCGTGGTCGCTTCACGCCGCGCAGGGCCGTGCGGTACGGTCCTCCGGGCGTGTACCCGTCAGCCAACGTCATGTTTCGGTAAAGGCCAAAAGCCTTGTGTGTGGACGTAGTTGGACGATTCGGGCGCGCCTGTTCCCTGAGCGGACCCCGGCGTGACACCCGCCTTCCGAAGTGGCTGGATCGTTCGGTAATCTCCGTCGGACTTTCAAGCTTCGCGGGGGATTGCGGCATGCTCGGCCGCCCCTCGCGCCCCGGGCCTCGCCCGGACTCTTCCGTGAGGTCTCCCTTGTCCATACGTCGCAGTCTTGCCCTTGCCGGCGCCGCCGCGCTCACGTCCTCGCTCGTGCTGTCCGGCGCCCAGGGCGCCATGGCCGTCGGCACCACCGGATCCCCGTCGGCCGCCGCCCCGCAGGCCAAGGCCTCCAGCCAGAGCCTGGACCTGACGGTGAACGGCGTGCCCGGCACCTTCATCGCCGGCGGTGACGCCCGCGAGTTCACCTTCAAGATCGACAACTCGACGAAGCACGACTTCATCTTCCTGCCGCTGCTCAAGTTCAAGAACAAGGCCGGCACGCTCAAGGCGAAGGACCTCAAGGTCGAGTACCAGATGCCCGGTGGCCAGTGGCAGACCGGTGCGCCCGCCCCCGACGCCGGCGAGGACAAGGACGACTCCGTCCTCACCCTGCTCGGCGCCCTCGGCCCGGACGGCAACCCCACCGACGACGACCTGCTCGTGGTGAACCGCGGCAAGGCCTTCTCGATCAAGATCCGGGTCTCCTTCACCTCGGACGCCCCGCTCGGCCGGGCCGGCGTCGTCCCGGTGGTGTTCTCCGCCGAGCTCGACGACGACACCCACCAGCCGGTCGACGAGGGCCACCTCAGCTGCGACGGCATCAAGGGCGCCGGCTTCGTGATCAAGGCCGGCGGCGGTGGCAAGCCCAGCCCGACCGTCAGCCCGACCCACACCGGCAAGCCCAGCCCGACCGCCACCACCTCGCCGACGGCCACCCACTCGCCGACCGGCAGCACCTCGCCGACGGCCACCCACTCGCCGACCGGCAGCACCTCGCCGACCGCGAGCACCTCGCCCACGGCCACCGCCACGGCCACCGCCACCGCCACGCCCACCGCGACGGCCACGGCGACCACCACCGGCACCCCGACCACCCCGTCGACCGGCACGCCGTCCGCCTCCGCCTCGACCGCCGCCCCCGCCCCGGGCGACAGCACCGGTGGCGACACGGCCGGCCCGATCGACTTCCCGGTGGCCGTCCCGACCGTCAAGACCCCGCCGCTCACCCCGGCCGCCGTCAACAAGGCCAAGGCCGCCGCCGACAACGGCGACAAGGCCCTGGCCCAGACCGGTGGCGGTGACGACACCACCGCCATCGCCGGCGCCGGTGCCGCCGTGCTGCTGGCCGGTGTCGGCACCCTCGTGGTGCTCCGCCGCCGCAAGTCGGCCCAGCAGGGCTGACCTCGACCGCGCGCCCGAGCGGTGGCGCCCGAGTGCCGCCGTGCCGCCCGGAGTCCGTCCGACGGACCTCCGGGCGGCACGGGCGGTACTCCTCCGTCACATAGGATGTCCGGCCGGAGGGGGGCGGAACCGGCGGGGAGAGGGACAGGTGCGGGGAGCACGCACGGCACGGACGACCACCGACTACGAGGCGGCGACCGGGCGGATCGCGGGACTGCCACTGCGCAGGCACCACGTCCTGCTGGTCGCCTGGACGGTGCTCTGGTTCTTCCTGGTCGAGCCCAGCGGAGGCTTCTCCTGGCACTACCTGCGCCAGGGTGAGCAGCTGCTCTTCAGCGACCAGCCGGACGGCGGGCTGGCGCTCTACGCCCACCACCCGGAGCTGCAGATCGGCCCGGTCAGCCTCGCCGCGGCCCGGCTCACCGCGCCCTTCTCACCGCACGTCGGCGAGCTCGTCGCGGAGGCCGCGGCGTCCGCGCTCGGCCTGGTGATGCTCGTCCTGATCGGCCGCACCGCCGCCCTGTACTACCTGGGCACCGGCACCAACCACCGCCGGCTCCAGCAGCGCCTGCTGATCGCCGGACTGGCCTTCATCCCGATGTGGGTCGAGGTCTCGGTCCGCTTCGCGCACCTGGACGACGTCCTGGCGCTGTTCTTCACCACCCTCGCCGCGCACGCCCTGGCCCGCGGCAAGCCCACCATGGTCGGCGTCTACCTCGCCCTGGCGGTGGACTCCAAGCCCTGGGCGATCGCCTTCGCCCCGCTGATCCTGGCGCTGCCGCGCCCCGCCTGGCTGCGCACCGCGATCTGGTTCGCCGGGCTGGTGGCGATCGCCTGGCTGCCGTTCTACCTGGGCAACCTGGACACCCTCGCGGCGGCCAAGTTCACCATCCCCAACCAGCCGGCCTCGGCGCTGCGCTGGTTCGGGGTGACCGACCCCGCCACCCCGTGGTGGGACCGCCCGACCCAGTTCGCGCTGGGCATCGGCCTCGGCACCGTCGCGGTCTGGCGCGGCCGCTGGCCCGCCGTGGTGCTGCTCGGCGCGGACGCCCGGATCCTGCTCGACCCGAGCGTCTACACCTACTACACCGCCTCGATCCTGCTCGGCACCCTGCTCTGGGACGCGGTCGGCCAGAAGCGGCTCGTGCCGTGGTGGAGCTGGATCGCGCTGGCCTCGTTGTACGGCGGCACCCTGCTCATCCCCTCCGACGCGGCCCGCGGCTTCGTCCGGCTCGCCTTCGTCGTGGTCTCGGCCGCGTACGTGCTGCTCTGGCCCACCCAGCGGACCCGCCGCCCGCGCCCGCCGGCGGACGGGGAGGGGCGCCGCCGCACCTCCCGGCGGCGCGAGCGCGACCTGGTGGGCGCCGGCGCCTGACCGGGGCTCCCCGCGCCCGGGTGCCGGACCGGGGCGCCCCCGCGCCCGATGCCGGAACCGGCTTGACCCTCACGCGGCGTGAGACCCGAGGCTGGTGGTCGAAAGGAAGGGAGCACCCCTGATGAGCGGCAGCGGCGGCTACACGGTCGGCGCCCTGGCGAAGATCGCCAAGGTGACGGTCCGCACCCTGCACCACTACGACGAGATCGGTCTGCTGTCCCCCGCGGGCCGCACCCCGGCCGGCTACCGCCGGTACGGGGAGGCCGACCTCGACCGGCTGCAGCAGATCCTCTTCTACCGCGAGCTCGGGTTCCCCCTGGAGGAGATCGCGGCGATCCTGGACGACGACTCGGTCAGCCCGACCGAGCACCTCCGGCGTCAGCACGGACTGCTGACCGACCGGATCGGTCGGCTCCAGGCCCTCGCCGCGGCCGTCGAGAACGCCATGGAGGCACGCAGGATGGGCATTCAGCTGACCCCGGAGGAGAAGTTCGAGATCTTCGGCGAGGGCTACCAGGAGGACTGGGAGACCGAGGCGGAGCAGCGCTGGGGCGACACCGAGGCCTGGGCGGAGTCCCAGCGCCGCACGGCGAAGTACGGCAAGGCCGACTGGGAGCGGATCAAGGCCGAGGCGGACGGGTTCAACGCCCGGATGGTCGAGGCGCTCACCGCCGGCGAGCCGGCCGACGGCACGGTGGCGATGGACCTCGCCGAGGAGCACCGCCGGCACATCAGCGACAACTTCTACGAGTGCGGCCACCGGATGCACCGCTGCCTCGGCGAGATGTACGTCGCCGACCCGCGGTTCACCGCCACCTACGAGACGATGGCGCCGGGCCTGGCCGTGTGGCTGCGCGACGCCATCCTCGCCAACGCGGACCGCAACGAGCGGTCCGGTGAGCAGCAGGCCTGACGGGGGACGGGACGGCCGGGCGCGGGACCGGTGAGAGCCGGGGCCGGTGAGGGCCGGGACGGGGAAGCGGGACCGCCGGGCACCGGTCCCGGCCCGGATCAGGCGACCCCGCGTCCGAAGGAACGCCGGTAGGCGGTCGGGGAGGTGCGCATCACCCGGCCGAAGTGGTGGCGGAAGGTCGCGGCGCTCTCGAAGCCGACCGCTGCGGCCACCTCCTCCACCGTGCCCTCCGGGGACTCCAGGAGGGGCAGGCTGGCCGCGATGCGCTGGGTGACGACCCAGCGCATCGGGCTGGTGCCGTTGCGCGCGGTGAAGTGCCGCAGGTACGAGCGGTCCGACATCCGGGCGGCGCGGGCCAGCAGCGAGATGGTCAGCGGGGACGCCAGGTGGTCCATCGCCCACTGCATGCTGCGGGCGATCCCGTCGTCGTCCTCCTCGACCGGCCGGACCGCGGCCTCGATGAACTGGGCCTGCCCGCCGTCCCGGTGCGGCGGCACGACGAACCGCCGGGCCACGCTGTTGGCCACCCTGGCGCCGTGGTCCCGGCGGACCAGGTGCAGGCAGAGGTCGATGCCGGCGGCGCTGCCCGCACTGGTGAGCACGTTGCCGTTGTCGACGTAGAGCACGTCCGGGTTGACCCGCACGTCCGGGTGGCGCTGCTGGAGCAGGTCCGCGTACCGCCAGTGGGTGGTGGCCTCCCGGCCGTCCAGCAGGCCGGCGGCGGCCAGCGCGAACGCGCCCGAGCAGATCGATACGATCCGGGCCCCGCGTTCGTGCGCCGTGCGCAGGGCCGCGACCAGGCCGGGGGACACCTCGCCGCTGAAGGCGTTCGCCACCCCGGGGACCACCACCGTGTCGGCGGCGGCGAGTTCGTCCAGTCCGTGCCGGGCGGTCAGCGCGAACCCGCCCACCGCGTCCAGGGCCGTCCCGGGCCGGTCGGCGCACACCTTGAGCCCGTACCACGGGGCCGCCAGCAGCCCGCTCAGCTCGGGCCGGGCCAGCCCGAACACCTCCACCACCACGCCGAGTTCGAACGGGGCCATGCCCTCGAAGGCGTACACCGCGACGTCGTGCACCGGCTCCGGCCGCCGCCCGATGGTGACGGGCACCGGGCGGGAAGCGGCCACGACCGGGCCCTCGACGTACTGCTCGGCCATGCGGACCCCCTGCTGACGGTGGCGGGATGGCGGTGAGTGTAGCCGTTCCGGCCAGTCCGAAATTGCTTCGAACCGGCCTGCAACCTCCGTGCCCCCCGGACGTCCATCGAGTAGGGGGGGCGGAGCCTGACAGGCCGGGGGGCGCTGGAAGGATTCCCTCGATCACGAACTGACAGGTGTCCTGACGGGTGCTCCGGCCGAGGGCCGGGCGTTCCGTCCCGGGGGAAAGCAGAACGCGCATGTCCATGGCCATCGGGCCGTTCGCCGTACCGCCGCGGGGGCGCGGACTCTCCGTCCGCGGCCTCGTCGGGCTGCTGTTCGGTGCTCAGGAGGTCGGCGAGGTGTCCGCGGCGACGGGCGCCGAGCAGGCGGCGGCACGCCGCTCCGGCTTCCGGCTGCTCCGCGGCGGACGCAAGGCCGCCGAGGAGCGGCCGACCCTGACCGACCTGTACCACGCCCACCGGCTGGGCCTGGTCCGGATGGCGGTGCTCCTGGTGGACCACCAGGACCTGGCCGAGGACGTCGTGCAGGAGGCCTTCACCCAGCTGTACCAGCGGTACGGAGAGGAGCTCGACGACCTGGACAACGCGCTCGGGTACCTGCGCACCGCGGTGGTCAACGGCGCCCGCTCGATGCTCCGCCGCCGGAAGACCGCCCGCGAGTACGTGCCGCCGCACGAGGCCGACGCGCCGTCAGCGGAGGACCACGCGGTGCTCAACGACGAGCACCGCCGGGTGCTCGTCGCCCTGCAGGAGCTGACCCCCCGCCAGCGTGAGGTGCTGGTGCTGCGCTACTGGTCCGACCTGTCGGAGGCGCAGATAGCCGAGACCCTGGGGCTGTCCCGGGGCGCCGTGAAGTCCACCGCCAGCCGGGCCCTGGACGCCTTGGAAAAGCATCTGGAGAAGGTTCGATGACCGACAAGAATCCCCGCCCCAAGAGCGGTGACCGAGGCGGTGGCGGGCCGGCCGAGACGCCGACGGAACGGCTGCTGCGGGAGGCCATGAACGCCCGCGCCTCGCTCATCACCGTCCACGACCTGCGCCCGGCCGACCCGCCGACGCGGCGACTGCGCCGGCTGCGCCCGCTCTACCTGGCCACCGTGCCGGTCCTCGCGCTGGCCGCCGCGCTCGCCATCGGCGTGCTCACCCTCCACGGCGACCCGCTGGCCAGGAAGGACGTCCCGCCGCCGGCCGCCACCGGGTCGGCCACGCCGAGCCCCACCGCCTCGCCGACCGGCACCCCGACCCCCACGCCCACCCCCACCGTCGCGCCGTCGGACACCGGCGCCCCCACCGGCGAGCCCGAGACCGGCGCCCCGCTCTCGGACGTCACCCCGACGCACGGCAGCACCCCGACGCCGACCGGCACCACCCCGGCGGCCGCCGGGAAGCCGTACACCTTCCGGAACGTCAGGTTCAAGGTCCCGGCGGGGTGGCGGGTGGTCGAGCCGTCCCCGGGGGACACCGCGCTGTGCGTGATGAGCCCGGGCGCCCCGCCGGCGTCGTCGCCGAACCCGGGGCTCCCGGTGGGGGCCAACCCCGACCCGTGCCAGCCGTACGGCGTGCTGCTGGTCGTGATGGACCAGCCCTCGGAGAACTGGCCGTCGACGGCCATGATGGACACCGCGAGCGGCTGGAGCCCGCAACCCGCCTGTCCGGTCTGGGGCAACGTCCACGCACCGGCCGGGCAGGAGGCCAAGAGCACCGGGCCGGAGAAGAGCACGCCCACCGTGGCCGGGCGCCCGGCCCGCAAGTCGCAGTGGCAGGGCAGCTGCGGCAGCGACTCCTTCACGGCCCAGATGTGGGCGCTTCCGAAGGACGGCGTCTTCGTCACGACGGCGGGCCTCAAGGCGGACTACCAGGCCGGCCTGAACTCGCTGCTCGGCAGCCTCGACCTGAGCGGCCACCAGGCCCCGCCGACGGCGGCCAACCAGAACGACGTCGCCGTCACCTTCGACGGCCTCGCGGCCGGCCAGCCGTTGCGGGCGGGCAGCGCGGTCGTCACCTTCTCGGTGACCTTCCGCAACACCAGCCAGAACACCTACGCCCGGCTGCAGCCGCTGGTGTTCACGGACCACTACGAGGGCTCGCCGCTCGCGCTCGGCGCGCCCAACGACGGTCGGCTGGAGCTCCAGACCGGCGGCGAGTGGAAGAAGAAGGCGATGTCGCCGGACTCCCTCATGGGCTACGCGCTGGCCGACGAGACGGAGCTCTTCAAGCTGGCCCCTGGGGAGTCCAGGACGCTGACCTACCGGCTGACAGTGGGCGCCGGGAACGGGCTCGGGGACATGCCGCTGAAGGCCCAGGCGGTGCTCCCCTACAACGGGAGCGACCTGACCCTGCTCGGCCACCAGGACATGACGGTGAAGATCGTCAAGTGACGCACCGGGGCCCGGCCTCCCACCGCGGGGAGGCCGGGCCCCGGCCGCGGGCCGCCGGTCAGGCCAGCGAGGCCATCCACGCCTCGACGTCCTCGGCGCGGCGCGGCAGGCCGGCCGAGAGGTTCTCGTTGCCGTCGGCGGTGACCAGGATGTCGTCCTCGATCCGGACGCCGATGCCGCGGTACTCCTCCGGCACCGTGAGGTCGTCCTGCTGGAAGTACAGGCCGGGCTCGACGGTCAGGACCATGCCGGGCACCAGCAGCGCGTCGACGTGCTCCTCGCGGCGCGAGTGGGCGCAGTCGTGGACGTCCAGGCCGAGCATGTGGCCGGTGCCGTGCAGGGTCCAGCGGCGCTGCAGGCCGAGCTCCAGGACCTTGTCGACGTCGTACTGCGAGGCGTCCAGCAGGCCCCAGGCGAGCAGCCGCTCGGCGAGCACCCGCTGCGAGGCGTCGTGGAAGTCGCGGAACCGGGCGCCGGGCTTCACCGCGGCGATGCCGGCCTCCTGGGCGTCGTACACGGCCTGGTAGATCGCGCGCTGCAGGTCGTCGAAGCGGCCGTTGATCGGCAGGGTGCGGGTGACGTCGGCGGTGTACAGGGTGTGGGTCTCGACGCCGGCGTCGAGCAGCAGCAGCTCGCCGGGGCGGACGTCGCCGTCGTTGCGGACCCAGTGCAGGGTGGTGGCGTGCGGGCCGGCCGCGGCGATGGTGCCGTAGCCGACGTCGTTGCCCTCGACCCGGGCGCGGCGCCAGAAGGTGCCCTCGATCCAGCGCTCCGAGGTGGCGACGGCCTGGCCGAGCTCGCGGACCACGTCGGTGAAGCCCTTGACGGTGGCGTCGCAGGCGGCGCGCAGCTCGCCGATCTCCCACGCGTCCTTGACCAGCCGCAGGCCGCTCAGGAACTCCTTGAACCCGGCGTCCCGGTCGGCGTCCAGCGCCCCGGCCAGGGCGTCCTCCAGGCCGGCGTCGTAGCCGCGGACGATCCGGGTGGGCACGGCGGAGTCGCCGGCCAGCGCGGCGAGCTCCTCGGCGGCCTTGCGGACGTCGCGCACCGGCAGGCCGAGCAGCTGCTCCTGCTCGCTCAGGCTGTGCCGGCGGCCGACCCACAGCTCGCCGTAGCCGTCCAGCCAGAACTCGCCGTTCTCGCGGTCCGAGCGGGGCAGCAGGTAGAGGGAGAAGGCGTGGCCGGCGTCGCCGGTCGGTTCGGCGACGAGGACGGCGTCCTCGGTCTGGTCGCCGGTGAGGTGCACGTACTCGCTGGCGGCTCGGAAGCTGTAGTCGGTGTCGTTGGACCGCACCCGCAGGTTGCCGGCCGGCACCACCAGGCGCTCGCCGGGGAACGCGGCGGACAGCCGGGCACGGCGCTCGGCGGCGTACGGGGCCTGGGCGACCGGGACGAGGCCGTGCAGCTCGGTGTCGGCCCAGCCGGACTTCATCGAGGCGGCCAGCTCGTCGGAGACCTCGGCGTACAGGCCGTTCTTGCGGCCCTTGAACTGCTGCGGCTCCTCGCCGCCGGTGGCCTCGGGGTTCTCGGCCACCGCGGGGGTGAGGTCCTCGGTCACGTGTAACGCCTCCTTGGGGGTGGTACCGCCGCCCCTCGGGGGAGTGTCGGGTCGCGACACGCGCGGGCGGCCGTGCGTCCATGGTACGGACGCACGGCCGCCCGCCCGTTCGGGGCCGGACCGTCCGTTCGGGGGCGGGTCACTCGAAGCGGGCCGCGAGCAGCAGGAGGTCGTCGGTGGCCGGCCCGGTGTCCTGGTCGGGGCAGTGGGCCAGCAGGTGGGCGCAGAGCCGGTCGGGGTCGATCCGCACGTCCCGCGGGGCGTCGGCGGCGGCCCGGCGCAGGTTGGCCTGCCCGGCGTGCAGGGTGGGGCCGCAGCGGCGGGCCAGGCCCTCGGTGTACAGCAGCAGGGTGTCGCCGCGCTCGGCGGTGAACTCGACGCCGGGCGCCTCCCAGCAGGCCAGCATGCCGAGCGGGGCGGACAGCGAGGTCTCCACGAACTCGGCGCCGTGCCGGCCGACCAGCACGGGCGGGCAGTGCCCGGCGCCGGCCAGGGTGATCCGGCGTTCGTCGGGTTCCAACCAGGCGTAGACGGCGGTGGCGGTGCGGGTCGGCTCGGTGGTCTTGAGCAGCAGCTCCAGGTCCCCCAGGACGGAGACCGGGTCCTCGCCCTCCAGCACCGCGTAGGCGCGCAGGGCGGCCCGGATCCGGCCCATCGCGGCGGCCGCGCCGGGGGCGGAGCCGGGGCCCGCGCCGGGGCCGTCACCGGAGACGGAGCCGACGGTGAGGCCGACCGTGCCGTCCGGCAGGGGGATGGCGTCGTACCAGTCGCTGCCGCAGGAGCGGTCCAGTCCGGCCGGGACGAGCCGGGCGGCCAGCCGCAGGCCGGTGGCCCGGGGCAGCCGGTCGGGCAGCAGGCCGCGGCGCAGGGCCTCGGTGGTGCGCCGGACCCGGTCGGCCTCCAGCTGCTTGGCGAGCAGCGGTGCGGCGATCCCGGCGTAGCGGTGGGCGAGTTCGCGTTGGCGCTCGGTGGCCTCGGTGGGCTCGTCGTAGAACCAGACGGCGGCGGCGAGCGGGCCGTCCTCCTCGGTGGCGAGCGGCAGGCCGTAGCAGCCGCGGAGGCCGAGCTGGGCGGCGAGTTCGCGCAGCCGGTCGCCGGCGGCCGGGTCCTCGGCGAGGTCGGGGGAGTGCAGCCGCTCGGGCCGGTCGGTCTCCCGCAGCAGCAGGGTGAGCAGGCTCTGGTCGGTCGGCACGGTCTCCAGCGCGCCGAGGCTGGCCCGGTCGAGGCCCAGGCCGACGGGCTGGCCGAGGCCGCCGCCCGGGGTCCGGCCGACCAGGACGCCGCGCCGGGCTCCGAGCAGGGCGGCTCCGGAGGCGAGGACGGTCTCCAGGGTCTCGCCGAGGCCGCGGGCGCGGGCGAGCTGCTCGGTGTGCCGGTGCAGGCGGGTGAAATCGGACAGCCGTCCGGCCAAACGGTCCTGCACCCCGGTGGGCGGTGCCGTGCGGGTGTCCGCCGCGCCGGCCGGGGCGTCGACGGGGAGGGTGTCCGCCGCGCCGGCCGGGGCGTCGACGGGGCCGGGGAAGCCCGGCAGCGGGTCGAGGACGGTGAGCCCGCGGGCGCTGCCGGGCTCACCCGGCTCGGAGGGTGTCGACGACGGGTGGGACTCGGTCATGCCGCCACTCCTGACGCGGTGCTTCGTGCCATGCGGGACCCCCAGGTACGGCTGAGGTGGAGCGAGTACGGCCAAAGGGCGCGTTTCGCCTCGATTCGCTACTACTCGTCATTGATCGACAGCAATGCCACCACTTCTACACAGGCCATTTGGGGCATGTCCAGATCCGGGACGACGCGGTGGCCGGTTCCGTCGGACGCGCGACCCGGTCGGGGGCGCGTGCGGTCGGTGTGCGCGCCGGTTCGGCCGGCAGGCATGGAGCGGGCCGTGGGCGGGCAGAACGGAGGGGACGGACCCGGCGGCCGTCCGGATCGTATGTCCGCGCCGCCCGGGAGCCGGGCTGGCCGGAAGTCTCTCACTCGTACGGTGGAACCAAGCGCGCCCGGGCGGCGTCCATCCGGTCGCATACGGGATTCTCGTTCCAGGGGCTGTTCCAGTGCGCGGCCCTTCTCATGTCGTGCTCCACACCGTGCTCCACGTCGTCGCCGCGCCGCCCGCCCGCCCGCCCCGCTTCGCGCCGCCCGGGGGCCGTGCCTTCCGCGGGCCCGCAGGGCGGGGCCCGACGGTGCCGGCGGAGCGGAACGAACCGAGCGGTCAGGGAAAGGAACGAGCGCCATGCGTGAGAACCCGAAGGATTCGTGTTCCGCCCGGCTGGCCGCGGCCCTGACGGCTGCCGTCGACCACCGCTGGCCCGTGGTGCCGGGCGCCGTGCTGCGCGGCGACCGCTGCTCCTGCGGTGACCAGTACTGCTCCGTCCCCGGCGCGCACCCGCACGACCCCGCGCTGCTGGCCGCCACCACGGACGCCCGGATGGTGCGCTGGTGGTGGGAGCGGCAGAGCCCGGACGCGCCGGTGCTGGCCGCCACCGGCTCGACGCTCTCCGCGGTCAGCCTGCCGGCGGCGGCCGGTGCCCGGGCGCTGGCCTACCTGGGCGCGCTGCGGCTGCCGCTCGGGCCGGTGCTGTCCCTGCCGGGCCGCTACGCGCTGCTGGTGGCGCCGTACTCGCTGGACGCGCTCGGCGAGATGCTTGCCCAACTCCCTTGGGTGCCCGGGTCGTTGCGCTACCACGGGCCGGGCGGCTTCCTGCCGCTGCCGCCCGGTGGCGGATTCGGGCGGGTGCGCTGGGTGCGGGCTCCCCGGCCGGCCGCCGACGGCGGGGTGTGGTTGCCCCAGGTCGGTCCGCTGCTGGGCGAGTTGGTGGAGGCGACGGTCCGGCTGGACAGCGGCCGCTCGGCGTACTGACCGGGTGTCCGCTCTCTCGGTCCGGCGGATCCGCGGCGGCCGGGCCGGCTCGCGGTGTCAGGTGGCCGCGCTCGGGGCCGTGACCGGCGCCGCTGCGGGGGCCGACCGGAAAAACAAAAGATCCGGCCGCTGGCGACGGGGGATGCACCAGCGGCCGGACTCTTTAGACAGTAACAAGGATCCGCGCCCGCGCCAATTTCCAAGACGCCCTCCACGCCCGGAAATTGCGGCTTCGCGGCGACAATGTGACGCGTATCACCCGGATCCTGCGTCCTTTAGTTCAAAGTGACCTGACGGTTCACCAGGTTCGCGCGGGCGCGCCGCTCCTCGGCGGTCAGCGGGGTCTCGTCGGCGAGCACGGCGGCCAGCCGCTCGGCGAACTCGGCGGCGGGCTTCTCGCAGTCCTCCGCGGTCATCGCCAGCGGGAGGTCCCAGACCGGGACGGTCAGGCCGTGCGCGCGGAACGAGCCGACCAGGCGGGTGTCAGCGCCGAGCGAGGAGCGGTCGGCGGCGCTCAGCCGGGCCAGGGCGTCCAGCAGCCGCTCCTCGGGCACGGTCATCACCCAGCGCAGGTGGTTCTTGTCCGGGGTGCCGCACCAGTAGGCGGCGTCGACGCCGTCCAGCTTCACGGTCGGGATGGCCGAGGCGTTGGCGCGCTCCAGGGAGGCGGCGACCTCACCGGTGGCGGTCTCGGCGTCCTCCAGCCAGAACTCGAAGCCGGTGTGCACGGCCGGCGTGAACTCGGCCGTGGTGTCCAGCAGATCCTGCAGGCGGCGCCCGCCCGGCTCGGTCCGGCGGGCCGGCACCGGGTTGCCCGGCTCGGTGGCCAGGGCCAGCTCCAGGGCGTCGGCGAGGTCGCGGCTCAGGTCGCCGGAGGCGGACTGGGTCTGCAGGCCGAGCAGGATCGAGCCGTCCTGGCGGCGCAGGGCCGGCCAGGCCAGCGGCAGCACGGTGGCCAGGGTCACCGACGGGACCTCGCCGGTGGCGCCCTCGGCCACCCCGGCGGCCAGCGTCAGCGGCACGGTGGCGGCGGGCACCAGCTCGCGCAGCGCCACCCAGTCGGCCTCGCCGGCCAGCCCCTCGAACGGGCGGTGCACCAGCTCCTGCACCGCGTGCGAGGCCTCCCGGCCGTGGCACGCCTTGTACCGGCGGCCCGAACCGCAGGGGCAGTTCTCGCGGGCCCCGACCACGGGGATCTCGCCCGTGACGGCGGTGGTGGACTGACGCTGCGGCGCCTTCTTGGCGGCCTTCTTGCCCATGGTGCGGCTCTCCCGGGGACGGTGTCCTTTGCTCCGGGCAGCCTACTGACCTTCCTCCCGACGTGCGGTCACGCACCGGGCCGCCCGGCGGGGCCCGGCGGGTGCCGGGCCCGGGGCCGGTCGGGCGGGGTGCGCGGTGTCAGGCGCTGCGGGCGTCACCGCCGGTGCGCCGGGCGTGCCGGGCACGGGCGGGCAGCGCCGCCCAGACCGTCACCTCGCCGGGCGCGTCGCGCACGCCCCAGTCGCTGGCCAACTGGTCGACGATGCCCAGGCCGCGGCCGCCGCGCGAGGTCAGCGAGGGGCTGGCGGGCAGCGGCCGGGTGGTCGCGCCGCCGTCGGTGACCTCCAGGGTGAGCACGCCGTCGGCGTGCATCTGCCAGCGGACCAGGACGCCGCCGTCGGCACCGCCGCCGGTGTCCTCGCCGCCCCGGCCGCCGGGTGCCGGGTGCGCCCCGCCGGGGACGCCGACCAGCACCTGGTCCACCACCTCGGCCCGGGCGCTGCGGCCCAGTGCCCGCAGCGGGCCGAGCGGACGGGCGTACCGGCACGCGTTGCTCAACAGTTCGGAAAGGATCAGAACAGCATCATCGATGACCGGCTCGGGTATCTCCCGGTCACCGAGATCTCGACGCAGTCGGCGCCGTGCGACCCCGACACTCGCTGGGCCGTGCGGCACTGCCATGGTCGATGAAGTCGGCACTTCACGCGCCACCATCAACGCCACCCCCGGACCTCCTTCAGCGTATGCCGAGGGAGAGATGCCCCTTGGTAATGCGTCGGAAACGACCGCCGGAGGATCCCGCGAGGACATTTCGAGCGTCGCGACCGAGGGTCGACCGGAGGTCATTCACCGCTCACCCTCCGTCGTGCGACGGCATGAATTCCGGCAATACCGTGCCCGGAAGGTTTGAGTGCCGACCAGACCGATCAGGTTCGATCAGTCCGTTCGGCCCCGTCCCGCCCTCGTCCGGCCCTGTCCCGTCCCGTCGTCCGGCCCCGTCCCGTCGTCCGGTGCCGCTCCGTCGTCCCGTCCCGCTCAGTGCCGCCCGGTGCCGCTCCGGAGGAGGATCACCGCCCGAGCTGCGCCAGCACCTCGGCGGGCCGGTTGGTGATGATCGCGGACACCCCGAGCTCCAGGCAGAGCTCCACGTCGGCCGGCTCGTCGACCGTCCAGACGTGGACCTGGTGCCCCAGCTCGCGCAGCCGCGTCACCAGCTGCGGGCGGGCCCGGACCAGGTCGATGCCCGGGCCGGCGATCCGCGCCCCGCCCGGCAGCGGGGAGCCCGGGCGCAGCCGGCCGAGCAGCGGCAGGGTCCGCTCGAAGAGGAAGACCCGGCGGTAGTCCGGTGCCCCGGCGGCCACCCGGTCGAGGGCCACCGAGGAGAAGCTCATGATCCGGGCGACCGGGCGGTCCCCCTCGCGCTCCGCGCCGATCTTGAAGCGCTCCAGCATCCGCAGCAGTTCGGCCTCCACCCGGCCGCGGTAGCGCACCGGGTGCTTGGTCTCGATCGCCAGGTCCACCGGGCGGCCGCAGTCCACCGCCAGCTCCAGCAGCCGCTCCAGCCGCAGCACGCCGCGCAGTTCGGGGTCGGTGCTGGGGCGGCCGGTCTTCCAGGCGCCGAAGTCGTACGCCTCCAGCTCGGCCAGGGTCATCGCCGAGACGGTGCCCCGGCCGTCGGAGACCCGGCCGATCCGGCGGTCGTGCACGCAGACCAGCTCGCCGTCGGCGGTCAGCCGGACGTCGCACTCGAGGGCGTCGGCGCCCTCGTCGAGCGCGCGCCGGTACGCCGCGAGGGTGTGTTCGGGCAGGGCGTGGGAGGAACCGCGGTGGGCGATCACCTGGACGGGCGGCGCGGTGTGCGCCGCCGTCGAGGACAGGTCTGGGCTGGTCACAGGGCCAACGATAGGCGGCCGAAGTGACGCGGAGACGAAGACGGCCCCAACCCGTGGGGCCGTCTTCGGTGGGCGGGGCCGTCGGCGGGGGCGGTTCCGGGCCCCGGCGGCCCGGCCCGTCAGGCTCCGGACGCCCCCGGCAGCGCGGCCTGCCCGGCCCGCCGCGCTCGGACTCAGCCCGCCGTGTTCCGGCGGGTCAGCGGGGTGAGCGCCCAGGTGAGCAGGGCGGGCACCAGGAAGGCGAACAGCGAGGCGGAGGTCCACTCCTGCGGGGTGAAGTGCAGCGACTCCTGGGCGGAGGTCCAGAAGTCCGTCCACCAGCCGGCCACCGGGGTCGGCGCGATGAACTGGTAGACCGCGAAGCCCAGCACCCACGGCAGCAGCATCAGCCAGCGGGAGGGGGCGTCGGCGGAGAGGTTCCAGCCGTGCCGGCCGGCGCCGAGGAAGTAGTCCACCGCGAGCACCGCCAGCAGCGGCACGAAGACGGATCCGATCAGGCCGAGGAAGTTGGTGTAGGTGTCGGTGAACCGGTCGATCTGCAGCGCCAGGACGGTGATCAGCAGGCCGATCCCGCCGGTCAGCACCCGGCGGTCCACCTTCGGCAGCAGGTTCTGCACGGACATCGCCGTCGAGTACACGTTGGCGAAGGACTGGTCCGTCTCGCGCAGCACCAGCACCAGCAGGAACAGCCAGCCGGCCCAGACGCCGAGGAAGGAGTCGAAGATCCGGTTCGGGTCGCCGTCGGACTGCAGCAGCGCCATCAGGCCGAGCACGTAGCACCAGACCTGGGCGACGGTGTAGCCGGAGAAGCTGCCCCAGAACGCCGAGCGCGGGGTGCGCGAGTGCCGGGTGTAGTCGGCGGCCAGCGGCACGAAGGAGATCGACACCGCGATCATCATGTCGGTGGCGCCCAGGAAGCCGTGCCAGTTGCCGGCGCCCGGGTCGGGCACCCCCTGACGGCCCAGCTGGACGGTGAAGTACACCATCGCGACGGCGACGGCACCCGCGACGAAGCGGCGCAGCACCGCGATCGAGCCGAGCGGCCAGATGGTCAGCGCGGTGGTCAGCGCGCCGGCCAGCAGCACGAACAGCCAGCGGTAGCCGTCGGTGTGGGCGACGGTCTGGGCGCCCGCCGCGATCGTCAGCAGCTCGAAGACGCCCCAGCCGACGCACTGGACGATGTTCAGCACCGTCGGGACGTACGACAGCCGGGTGCCGAACAGCCCGCGCAGGTTCGCCATCGCCGGGGCGCCGGTCCGGGCCCCGATCAGGGCGGCCACGCCGAGCATCGCGGTGCCGACCACGGTGCCGGCCACGATCGCCGTCACCGCCGCGGCCAGCGAGAGCTCGCCGCCCTTGGCGCCGAGCACGGTGGCGGCGGTGGAGAAGCCGATCAGGCTGACGCCCAGGTTCATCCAGAGCGCGAAGTGGTCGCGGAAGCGCAGCGTGCGCGGCGGCTCGGTGTCCAGCACCAGCGGCGCCTCGACGCGCTCCGGGCGGTCCAGGACGGCGGTCGCCGTGCCGGAACCGGCCGGGCCGCCGGCGGCGTCGCCGTGAACGGTCGTGGACGATCCGGGGAGGTCCCCGGTCGCCCCGGGGAAACCCTTGGACTCGGGCGCGCCCGAAGAAGAGGATGGCGAAGCAGGCGGCATGGCCGATACTCCCTACGCCGGCATTACCCGGACAGGTTCCGGCGGTCTGCGCCCCCTCGACGGTCCGTCCACGATGCCGTGGCGGTACGGTCGACCAGCGCACTCTCAGCCTGGAAGGTCCAAGCTCCCGCGTGTCAGTTTGGAGCGACAGGCTAACCGGCACCGGGGTGGACGCCAAGGCCAGGGGCCCTGCCGTCCGCATCGCGGGACGCCCGGCGGAGGTGGGGGAGCCTCCGTCGCCGGGTCGGCCGTCTGCGCCGGCTAAGGATTCTTATGAGTTCTTCAGAGGGGTCCTTACGGCAATCGAATCGACTGTGCGAAAAACTATGGTCCTTGGTTCTGTCAGCTATGGAGGTCGTCCGTGAGCACCGAGCGAGAGGTTGGGCCCACCGGGCCGCAGGGGGAGCAGCCCTCGGGCGCCCAGGGGGCGGGCGGTCCCGCTTCCGACCCCGCCGCCTCGGGCGGGCACAAGCCGACCATGGCGTTCAGCCGGGTCCCCGAGCCCGACGCCGCCCCCGCCTCCGAGCCGGCCCCGGCCGACTCCCCGGCCGCCCCGGCCGAGGGCGGGCACCGGGCGACCATGGCGTTCGGCCGGGTCCCCGAGCCCGAGGCCGCCCCCGCCCCCGAGCCGGCCGCGGCCGACGCCGCCGCGGCCGCGGAGGGCGTCCCGGCCGAGGGCGGGCACCGTCCCACCGTCGCCTTCACCAAGGTCCCCGCGCCGGAGGCGGCCCCGGCCGCCCCCGTGGCCCCCGTCGAGGCGCCGTCCGCCGGCGTCGACCCCGCCACCGGCTACCTCGACGCCCCGCCGCCGGTGCTGCCGCCCGCGCCGCAGGCCCCGGCAGCCCCCGCGGCGCCGCTCGCGCCGGTGGCCGAGGGCCAGGCCCCGCCGCTGGGCAACCCGTACGCCACGCCGACCCACGGCGTCCCGGCCGCCGGCGCGCACGACCCGTACGGCCCGCCGCCCGCCCCCGGCGTGCCCGCCGCGCACCCCGCGCCCGGCCACCACCCGTTCGGCGCCGGCCAGCCGCTCGGCGGCTGGGGCGCCTCCCACGACGCCACCGGCGGTGCCGGCTACCCGGGCGGCCCGGGCGGTCCGCTCGGCTACCCGGCCGACTACCCCGGCGGCCCCGGCGGCCCGCACCGCCCGCGCAGGAAGCGCGGCGGACTGGTCGCCCTGATCGCCGCCGTCGCACTGGTCGCCGGCGTGGCGGGCGGTGCGCTGGGCGTGGCGGTCACCGACCACAACAACGGCAGCAGCTCCGCGGACGACCACCGCAGCACCACCGTCCAGGCCAGCAACACCCAGAAGAACGAGCCCTCCCCCGGCTCGATCGCCGGCATCGCGCAGAAGGCGCTGCCCAGCGTCGTCACCATCAAGGCGCAGGGCAACGGCGAGTCCGGCACCGGCACCGGCTTCGTCTTCGACACCGAGGGCCACATCCTCACCAACAACCACGTGGTCGCGCCGACCCTCAACGGCGGCAAGCTCACCGTCAAGTTCGCCGACGGCACGTCCTACAACGCCTCGGTGCTGGGCCACGCCGAGGGCTACGACGTCGCCGTGGTCAAGATCGACAACCCGCCGAAGAGCAAGCTGGCGCCGCTCCCGCTGGCCGACTCCGACAAGGTCAACGTCGGCGACTCCACCATCGCGATCGGTGCGCCGTACGGCCTGGAGTCCACCGTCACCAGCGGCATCATCAGCGCCAAGGACCGCCCGGTCGCCTCCGGCGACGAGACCGGCGGCCAGTCCTCCTACATGAACGCCCTGCAGACCGACGCCTCGATCAACCCCGGCAACTCCGGCGGCCCGCTGCTCGACTCCGGCGGCGCGGTGGTCGGCATCAACTCGGCGATCCAGTCCAACGCCTCCGCCAACGGCCGGGCCGGCAGCATCGGCCTCGGCTTCGCCATCCCGATCAACCAGGCCAAGTGGGTCGCCGACACCCTGATCAAGACCGGCAAGCCCGTCTACGCCAAGCTCGACGTGCTGCGCAACGACGACTACAAGGGCGACGGCGCGCAGATCCAGACCCGCGACGTCCAGGGCCAGCCCGCCGTGACCCCCGGCGGCGCCGCGGACAAGGCGGGCCTCAAGCCGGGCGACGTCATCACCAAGCTCGGCGGTGTCCCGATCGAGAACGGCCCCGCCCTGGTCAGCCGGATCTGGACGCACAAGCCCGGCGAGACCGTCGACGTCGAGTACACCCGCAACGGCCAGCAGTTCACCACCAAGGTCACCCTCGGACAGCGCGACGGCGACAGCTGACCCCCGCCGACCCGCACCGAACCGTGTGCACCGAACCCCGCCGGACCCGTTAGGCTGACCTCCGCCTGGAGAGCTGCCCGAGCGGCCTAAGGGAACAGTCTTGAAAACTGTCGCATGGTGACCCCATGCCGTGGGTTCGAATCCCACGCTCTCCGCGCGGAACGGCCCCTGACCAGCAACTTTGGTCAGGGGCCGACGCTTTTCCCGATGGCCGTCATGATCCGTGAGTGACCCCTCTTGACCGCCCGTTCTGGCACGGATCTGGCACGGGCGCCGAGCCGAGCGCGCTCGGACACCGATGCGCTCCCTGATCGACTCCAGCCAGCGGACCAGCTCCCACATTTCGTCAGATTGACGCAAATTCGCGGGAACTGGCTCGCCGGCCTTCGTGGTCTGACATGCTAAAGGTCCGTCGAGAGGGGCCGCAGCGATGCAATGGAAGATCCACGGGGAACGTCCGATCTACGAGAACCCATGGGTGAACCTGTGGCTGGCTGACGTCGAACAGCCCGACGGCCACCGTTGGGAACACCACGTGGTCAAGCTTCGACACCTGGCCGTCGCTGCCATCATGAACCGTGAGAAGCAGGTCCTCATGATGTGGCGGCATCGCTTCATCACGGACACCTGGGCGTGGGAACTGCCGATGGGGCTGATCGAGCCGGACGAGTCTCCGGCAGATGCGGCGGCCCGTGAGGCCATGGAGGAGACTGGCTGGAAGGTCGGTGAGGTCAAGCCGCTGATCTACGCCCAGCCGGCGAACGGGATCACCGACTCCGAACACTTCGTCTTCCGGGCCGATGCCGTCGAGTACGTGGGACCGCCGACCGAGCGCAACGAGTCCGACCGGATCGAGTGGATTCCCCTGTCCGAACTGCGCGGCATGATCGACCGGCGCGAGATCGTCAGCAGTGGCACGCTCGTGGGCGTGCTCTACCTGCTGCTGGATGAGGCCGGCCTTTGATCAGCTGGCCGCGCTGGTGATCCGGTCGGCCAACGTCGCCACCGAGGCGTTGGCCCGGTAGGGCTTGAGCAGGTGGCGGAACTCCTGGAGGTGGGCGACCACTCGGGGCGACTCGATCACTGCCGCGAGATCGAGGGCTTCCGTGGCGGTAGCGCACGCCAACTCGACCTGCCGTCGCTGGAGCTGGGTCCGTGCGAGCCAAAAGCTGTGGAACGCGCGGCCCCGGAGGTTCGTCGTCGGTTCGGCCCGTAAGGCTTCGGCGATGAGGGGTTCGGCGGCGGTCGCGTCCCCCAGCTGACCGAGGGCGATTCCGGTGTCCACGGTGAGCTTGGTGTGGTCGAAGTACTCGACCCATGCGGGGTCCTCGTCCCCCTCGCGGATGCGCTCGAAGTGCTGTTGCGCCTCGGTGATCGCTCGATGGGTCGACTCCTGGTCGTGTGCGCTCGCGTGGCCGAAAGCTTCGCGCATCGACAACATGGCCATCAGCCTCGGCGTACCGCCGACAAGGCGCGCGCTGTCCTGCGCGGCTCGGGCGAGCGTGATCGCGTCCTGTGCCCGGTCCTGGTAGGTCGACTGGAGGCTGAGACAGGCCAGCACGTTGGCGATGAACGGGCGGTCGTCGATCTCTCGTGCGAACCGAAGCGACTCGGTGAAGTAGCCCTGCGCTGTGTTGTACTGCCGTGCGTCGAAGTACGTCCACCCGGTGAGGCGTGCGAGTTCAGCAGCGATGCCGTGGAGACTGCGCCGATAGTTGGGATCGGCGGTGTCGCGCATTATGCCCGTGACGTATCTGAGCTGACCGATCACCGCCGGCCGGAGCGCTTCGCCGCCGTGCTGGTCATCGCGCCGCCAGTAGTCCTCGATGGACGCTTGGAGGGACCGCAGGACGTTGGGCGTGACCCGCGTGCCCGCCGCGATGGCGAGGATGTTGTCGAGATCGCTGCCTGAACGCGAATCCACGACCGGCAACGGGGCACGGGCAGGCCCGACCGCCGGTGTCGGGCCTTGGCGCGGGATCGGCGACGGTTCCCAACTGCGGTCCGCCAGACCGAGCATCCGTCCCGGAATCCGAAGGCCGTCCGCGATGCGTTCGATGACGGCCATGTTGGTGATCTTCGGTCGACCCTTCATCACCTCGCCGACCCTGCTGGGCGTCAACTCGCATGCACGGGCGATGCGCGACGGGTGAAACCCGCCTTTGCGCTTGGCGAGTTGGAAGATCAACGCGAAGTCTCTCTCCGCGCATGCCGCCACCATCTCGGGGTCTGCGAACAGTCGACGCGGAAGCCCTGGTGACGGTGTGGACTCGCTCATGGCCAGCTACCCCCAGGGCAAGGAAGATCATCGCTCAGTGTCACGCGAGATAACTGACCGCGAGTTTACCCATCGTGGGTACACGCGCTGGCCTTATTTCGATACCGCCTGCCCCGGGATTCTGAGATCGCCTCCGGGGGAACACTCGGAGCCCGACTGATGGAGGGGGCGGTCCTACCGATGAGCCTGATCAAAACCGCCGGCCCATCAGGCACCGAGCACATCGAGATCCCGGTAGTACGACCTGGCGACCTTGGGTGTCTGCTCCATCTGCGCTGCCATCCCGAATCCGCGGGGGCCGCACGCAAGTTGGTGACTACCGCTCTGACGGCCTGGTCCCTTGAGCACCTTGCGGACGTGGCTGAGCTGCTGGTGACCGAGCTGGTTGCCAACGCGGCCAAGCACACGGGGTGTTCGCGGATCTCCGTCTCGGTGGACCGGCAGGAGGCGTCGGTGTGGGTGGGGGTCCGGGACTCGTCCCGCGCGCTGCCGTGCCGTACGGAGCCGGAGGATCAGGCGGAGTCCGGGTATGGCCTCGGCCTGGTGGAATCCCTTTCGTTCCGCTGGGGGGTGGACTGGGCCCCGTTCGGCAAGTGGGTCTGGTTCGCGCTGAGGACGGTGACGCCATGACCTCGGACGGGACTGGGGCCCGCGGTCAACACCGTGGCGAGCATCGTGATCCCGTTGGCACGGTGCTGACGGGGGTCTGGGCGCTCGGGCACGTGATCACGGTTCTCCTCCTCGGAACCGCTGTGGTGAACCAACTGGACGCCGACCACCACGGCCTGGCGCACACCGCGCTGTCGGCGCCGGACCGCGAACCGCCGGCCTGAGCGGCGGCTCACCTCAAGACTCCCCCCGGCCTCGACGACGACACCGGGGCCGGGGGGTCGCACCACCGTGACGGGGACTGGACCCGCCACGCCCTACGGCAGCGAAGGGAGGTGATCAGCATGGAGGACTTCGCTCGGCTCGACCCTGAGCCGGAGGAGGAGGTCGTCGTCCTGGGTGACGCGGCGCTCCTGACGAAGGGCAGCAACAGCCAGAGTGTGGAGGGCAAGCGCTCGCCCTACGACGCCTAACGGCAGTACTGCGGCGGCACCCCAGGACCCCCGGTGGGGTGCCGCCGCACCACTCTCGCGCTCATCTCACGGAGGTGATCACATGAGCTTGTTCGGTGGGTCGATTTCCCGGTCTGCTCCGTCCCGGGTCCCAGTTGGTGCACGGGTTGTGTGGCGCGGGCCGCTGGCCTGGTCGGCGGGTGCTCCTGTGCGCTCGGCGAAGGGTGCGGGTGGGCGGCGCCTGGCTGTGTTCGGTCCGTGCGGGGCGACGGACGCCGAGCTGATCCGTCTTGCCCACTCTGCGGACCTACGTGCTCTGGACGTGGCGGCTACGGCCTGGGCGGGTGCGTACACCCTGGTCGTCGACGATGGGTACGGCGTGTGCACGGTGTGGGCCGACCCGGCGGGCGCCGCCCCTGTCTACACCGCCCGGATGGACGGGGCCCCGGTGTGGGCGTCGAGTTCGCTCGCGCTGGCTTCCCTGCTCGGCGCCGAGCCTGATACCGCCTGGCTGGCCGCTCACCTGGCCGGCCCGACCGAGTGGGTTCCCGGCCGGTCGGCCTGGACGGGAGTGGAGCAGGTTCCGCCGGGGCACCGCTGGTCGGCCACCGCATCGGGCACGTCCGGCTTCACCCCGTTCTGGCGGGTGCCGGAACTCGCCTGGGCCGATGCCGTGCGGCGGCTGCGCGCTGACCTGACGGACGGCGTCCTGATCCGCGTCTCCGGTCGTGCGGCCTCCTCGGATCTGTCGGGCGGTCTGGACTCCAGCACCCTGGCGGCCCTCGCCGCCCAGTGCGGTCCGGTCACCGGCCTGACCTACCACCCCAAGGGCAGGGAGAGCGGTGGAGACATCGACCACGCCCGTGCCGTCGCCCGCGCGTTTCCCTCAATCCGCCACCGCTTCATGGCCCTGGGCCCGGAGCACCTGCCGTTCACCGGCCTCGGTTCCCTCCCACTGACGGACGAACCGGCGCCGTCCGCCATGGTTCACGCCCAACTGGGCGCACAGCTCGACATGTTGGGTTCGGAGGGCGTCGATGTCCATCTGACGGGCGACGGTGGCGACTCGTTGTTCATGCCACCGCCCGTGCACATGGCCGATCTGGCACGATCGGGCCGCTTCCTGCGCTTGGCCAGCGACGCACAGGCATGGGCGCGCCTCTACCGGTCAAGCCCCTGGACGGCGGTGGCCGCCGCCTGCAATGCCCCGGGCAAGCTCGGCGGGGCATCGGCGCCAAGGCCGTGGCTCACCCGCTACTCGCTCGACCTGGCCGACGCCGTCACCGCTCCGTACGCGGAGGTGAACGGCCTCGGGCACGCGGACCGCCACCTCCTGGAGGAAGCCCGCTACGTCGGCCGGAGCGCTGCGACGGAGAACCAGCTCGCCGCCGCGCACGGCATCGAGATGCACAACCCCTTCACGGACACCCGCATCGTGGAAGCCGTCCTCGCCACACCCGCGCCCGAGCGGTGGTCCGCGCACCGGTACAAGCCCCTGCTGACCGATGTCGTGGCTCGTCTCCTGCCTCCCGGTGTCCTCCAGCGCGGGGCCAAGGGGGTGTTCGCGGCCGACCATCACCACGGGTTGCGCGCGAACAAGGCGGGCGTCCTGGATCTCACGGGCGGCTACCTCGCGGACCTCGGCCTCGTCCATCCGGCGGCCCTGCGCTCGCTGCTGGGCAATGCCGTGCTCGGCGTGGACATCCCGTGGGGGCTGATCGAACCCGTTCTCGGCACGGAGCTGTGGCTCCGGTCCTCGACGGCTGCCGGACAGGCTGTTCAGTGGGAGGAGACAGCGTGACCACGCCCGTGCCGACTTCGCACACGCGCACCGCCCTGACCGGCCGGGCGGGAGTCGTCGTCAACTACCGGACCGGCGAGACGATCGTCCTCACGGGTGGCGCACTCACTCGCTGGCTCGGTGCCCTGGAGCAGAGCCCGGCTCCGGCTCCGGTGACGGTCAGGGACTCGGAGGTGTCCTGGGGCACGAGTGAGGCCCCCGCCCGCCTGGAAGCGCTCGCCCCACCGCCGTTGGCCTGGCGCCTGGCTGCTGCTGCCGTGCTGGCGGCGACCCTTGCCGTGCGCACCGCCGGCCGCCCGGGATCGAGGTTCGGCCGCCTGCGCCACCTCGCCGAACTCGGCGGGGACCTCCCGTTACCGACAACGGCCCACGCCAGCCTGGCGATACGCTCGGTCCGCTGGGCCGCTCGTGCCTTCCCAGCTCGCGTCGCATGCCTGGAGGAGTCCACCGCGGCCTCGCTCCTGCTCGCGCTCGGCGGCCGTGGGGGTGCCTGGCGGCACGGGGTGGCCACCGACCCAATACGGCTGCACGCCTGGATCTGTGACGTTCACGGCCTGCCGGTCGAAGAACCCGAGCACACTGGCGACTACACGCCGATCAACGCACCAACCGACCTGGAACGAGGCACCGATGCCCACTCCGAACATCCTGCTGCCCGGCAAGCGCGTCAGCCTGGCGATGACCAACCGTGACCACCTGACCGACTACCACCGCTGGGAGAACGACCCCGGCACGATCCTCGGCTTCGGCACACAGGTCGCCCAGTCCTGGGAGGTCCGCGCCGGTGGCTGGGAGGCCCAGGGCCGCAACCGCGACTACCCCCAGTTCGAGGTGGTCACCGCCGACGACCACACCCCGGTGGGCATCACGACGCTCCAGATCGATCCGGCCGTGCGGACCGCCGAGTACGTGATCCTCCTGGCCCCCGAGGCACGCGGGAAGGGCTTCGCCGCTGAGGCCACTGAGCTGACGCTCCGCTGGGCCTTCGAGTACACGGCCCTGCGCATGGTGTGGCTCAAGGTCCTGGAGCCGAACGCAGCAGGCATCTCGGCCTACCAGAAGGCCGGGTTCCAGCCCGCCGGCCGACTGCGGCAGTCGGGTTACTGGCTGGGTCGTCCCTGCGACGAACTGCTGATGGACGCCGTCGCCGACGACTTCCTTCTCACCGCCGAGTCGGCCTGAACCACAGACCCAAGCCGGACAACCTCATAAGCGCGCCGGACCACCCCTGACCTTGGCGGGGAGGGTGGTCCGGCGGCGAGCTGACCTCGCTGACCAGCCCTGGTGCCGCATGGTACCGGGGCCGGAGGCATGTTCAGAGCGAATTTCTGACGGATGGTCAGCGTGATGGATGGGGCATGTGCGGGACTTGGCCGGTGTGACGGTGGCATGCGGGGCGCCATTCCGGTCGGGCCCCCCGATAGCTGCCGAGTTGTAGGGGCGGGCGGGTTCGGTCAAGCCCGCATGTACGGGCCTGTGCGTGGCGACGGTGGCGAGCTGTGCGGGCTTGACGGGTTCCGTTCGCCCCGGAGAATCGGGCGGCGGGGGGCCCGAACGAACGGCGGGCAACCATCGGCCTGGAGCTTGGCCACGCCGGGCCGGACAGCCTGTCCGGGGTCCATCCTGCCCAGCCGACCGCCACCTCGTTCCTTGCGCCGCCAGCGGGGCCGGCCATAGCGGGGCGGAGACAGGAGCGGCGGGCGGCAACGCGGCGGCGCGCGGCCCGCCTCTGGCGGGCCGCTCTTGATCCAGTAATGAAACTTTGAACACGCTCCCCCTGCCCCCTTCGTCTCCCTGGTTCTGGCCGCTCTCTGCTGGCCGTACGACTTCCTGCCTGCTGCTGCCCTGATCAACCATTGGCGCCAGGAAATCCGCGGTGCCCATCTCCGCTCACCCTCCGCACGCTTCGACCCTGGCGCGCTCGCGCGAGCGTGGTCCGCTCCCTCCCCACCCCTCGGCCTCGCGCTGCTTCGACCCTGCCCGGCCGCGACTGCGGCATCGATTGGGCCCCGGGCACACCGCCGGACCGCGGCCGTCCTGGTGCTGCTCGCGGCCCTCTACCACAAGATCGGCTCCCTACAGCGAGCCCTCCGAGCGCGAAGGTTGGTGCGCGGGCCAGAAAGCTCGGGCTTGCGTGTCACACGGAGGGCCGTTCCCGGACCTGTATGAGATGCCACGTCCTTCTCGGGCTGCGCGGGGTCCGGGAAGAAAGTTCGGCCGTCGTGTCACACCGGGGCGGTTTTTCCGGCCTCTAGGGGGTGACGGGGCGAACCGCGAGGACGAAAGGGAGGAACAGGGCATGTCAGGCATGGAGTCGGGATCGGCGAAGTCTGTCCACAGGCTGTGTGTGGCGAACTGGTTGGACCCCGAGCGGGGCGGCTTCTATCAGGAATCGGCGGCCGGACCCAATCACGGAAAGGCGGCATCGTGCCCTGCGTGCGGCCTGCCGGAGCGATCCGGGCACACATGTGGCGCACGTCACCACGCGCTTTACCGGGACTGTCCGAACTGGGAGGTATTTATGCGAACCGAATCCGGGGCGAGGTCGGGATACCAGCCCGCATATCTCCCGCGCAAGGACTTGCCCGGCGGCCATGGTGGATGTGCGCCCGAACGCTTCGGGGCCGACGCGGCGACGGAATCTAGGAAGGAACTTCCAGCTATGCGATGTGATGTTCGGCACGGAAACGGCCGGTCATTCCGCTCGTCGGCGCCGATCAGCTCTCGACGTCTCTCAACAGCGCTCCGACCGGCAGAAACTTCCTGGTTTCCAGATTGGACTTGTCCGCGCTTCTTGCGGTTGGCTCAGCGACAGAGTCCCGCGCGGCGGAATCTGGAGAAACGTTTCTTCCGCCCTGCGGGACTCCGCTCGACCAAGCTTGCGGCGGAGCCCCCTGCGCTGCCCCGATGGCGCGGGGGGACGGCCTGCCGGTTACCTCGCCTGCGGGTCCGGTCACCTTGATGGCCGATCTCGCGAAACCTTGATGGCCCCCTGAACCTTGATGGGCCCACCTTGATGAACGGAGTTGCGGGAACGTTATGAAATCCGCCGAATTCATCGAGGAATCCATCAAGGAATGCGGGGTTGAGTGCGGCGAAACAGAAACACGCGACAAGTGGGGAGAAAGGAATCCGATGCACGGCGACATCAGCCGCATCATTCAAGGACTGGCGCAGATCGGCGGAGCGCTGTCGGAACTGAACGAGAGGGTCGACAGCCTCAACGGGCGGCTTGCTCGGCTCGCTCCACCCGCTCTTCCAGCTCCTCGATCTTCTGCCGGAGTTGCATCACCTGAGTCTGGGTCGCGGTAACCAGCTCGGTCAGCGTGGCGAGATCGGCGGCGGATACCTCAACGGTTTCGCCGCCGGCCTCCAGCGCTCGCCCGGCCTCGCCTGGTTCCCGCGACGGCTTCGCCGAGCCGCCGTTCGCCTTGCCTTCGGCTTCCCGCCGCTCGTCCGCCTCGCGCTTGTAGCGCTGGAAAGCCTCCCGCCCGGCCCGCCTTATGGGGTTCTCCTCGGGCGTGCTGGTGCGCACGTAACTGCCGCGCCCCTGGACCGCGTAGATGTACCCCTCGTCCTTGAGCAGTCGAAGGGCGTTCTGGACGGTCGAGCTGGCCAACCCGTACTGCTCCTGGAGCGCACGGGCGGAAGGCAGCCTCTCGCCGGGCTTGTACCGACCGGCCTCGATCTCCATCCGTAGCGCGTCCGCCGCCTGCACGTAGGGCGGCCGGGCGTCATCTTCAAGCGGCAGCGTCATGCATCGAGGGTAGCCGCCGCGACGCACACGCGACACACCCCGCGTACCCATGGATCCCGGGTGTATCGCAACACTCGCATGTATCGGGTGTTGCAGGTGTAGCGGGTGTGCGTGTACTGTCCTCGACGTCGGGAACTCCCGACAACCTCCCACCCCTCCTCTCACTGGAGTCCTTCATGGCTCGTCACACCATCCGCCCCGACCTGACCGGCACCTCCCACCTGCTCGCCACCCCTGCGGCGGTGAAGATGGCCGACGCCGCCACGGGTCAGGTCGCCACCGACCGCGAGAGCGGCGCGACCCTCTACACGGTCCAGCTCCTGGAGACCTACGAGGGCACGGCTCAGCTGATCAAGGTCACCGTTCCGGAGAGCGAGGCGCTTCTCGCGCTCACTCCGGGCAGCATGGTCCGTCCGATCGGCCTGATCGCCACCCCGTGGGCGAACCTCTTCAACGGCCAGGTCAGCTCCGGTGTGGCCTACCGGGCTGAGGCCCTGGTGGCTGCGCCCCCGGCCGCCCCGGCGTCGAAGTCGGCCGCCAAGACCGCCGAGCCCGTCGCCTCGTGACCGGCATCGGCCCCGCCCGGATCGTCGGGCCCGTGGACTGCTCGTCTGCGGGCCCGGCCCCGGCCCCCTCCCCGATGCTCTACCCGCTCCCTGCTCCGGACGCCGACCCCCGGTTCACCTTCGGCCTGGTCCTCGACCTCGCGGCCGTCCTCGCCGAACACGGCTACCCGCCGATCACCTCCGGCACGGACCTGGTGAACCTGCAACAGGCCCTCTTCCGCTTCCTCTACCGCTCCTAAGGACCCCATCTGATGAACACCTCACCGCCCCCGACCGCCCCGCACCCGGCCACTCCGGGTGTCCTGGACCCGATCGGCTCCGTGCCGTCGTGGCTGCCCTACGTCGTCGGTGCCGCCGTGCTCGTCGCGCTCGCCTGGCTGATCGTGATCGGCGTGCGCTACCTGTGCGCCGACACCGAGACGCGCCGCTCGATCCGCCAGGCTGCCCGCATCCGCCGCACCTGGCCGCGCCTGGCCCGCAACCTCGGCCTGGTCACCACCGACCGCACCCCCACGTTCCTCCAGTCCCTCGCCACCACCGGGGACAAGAAGCCCGAACCCCGCACCCTCACCCCCAAGCTCCACACCAAGACCGACCCGTACGGCGTCACGGTCACCGTGAAGACGGTGCCCAAGGTCGGCCTGGAGGAGTTCCAGAAGCGCGCCGACCACCTTGCCGACGCCTGGGAGTGCACCCGCGTCTCCGTCAACCCGGACGGCCCCGGCAAGCTCCGCATCCGCGCCGTACGCCGCGAACCCCTCTTCGAGCCCTACGCCTACACCCCTGACGGCAAGCCCCCGGCCGACCTGTCCGTGTGGGACCTGGGCATCGACGAGTACGCCCTCGCCTCGGTCCTGCGCATGTCCAACGTGCCCGGCGTGTGCGTCGCCGGCCTTCCCGGCTACGGCAAGACCAGCCTGATCAACGGCCTCATCTCCCGCCTCGCCCCCTCCGGCGCGGTTCAGTTCGCCGTGGCGGACGGCAAGGTGTCCGAAGCCCACGAAGGCGACTACGCCGACGTCGTCAACCGCCTGTTCGCCTTCGTCGGTGACGACCTGGAAGCCGCGAACAAGCTCTTCGACCGCCTCGTGAAGCTGCGGCGCGGACGCTCCTCCTCGATCCGGCGCGTGCTGGGCACCGCCAACATGTGGGCCAAGGGCCCCAGCACCGCGTGGCCGCTGGTCGTCCTGGTGATCGACGAAGCGCACACCTACTTCCGCGAGTACAAGGGCACCGACCCCGCCACCAAGCGCCTGGCCGCCCTCGCACAGGAAAACGCCCGCCTGGTCGAAGACCTGGTGAAGAAGGGCCGCTCGGTGGGCATCGTGGTCGTCCTGGCCACCCAGAAGGCCACCGGCGACGCCATCCCCACGTTCATCCGCGACGTGTGCCCGGTCTCGCTGTCCTTCGCCCAGAAGACCACCGACGCCGCGGTGGCCGCCCTCGGTGAGGACATCCGCAACTGGCCGGAGGCCAACCCGGTATCGATGCAGGACCCCGGCTTCGTCGGCGTCGCGTCCATGGTCCGCCAGGGCCAGGAAGGCTACACCCGCATCCGCATCCCCTACGTCGAACCCGAGCACGTCGCCCGCGTCGCCGAAGCCTCCGCGCACCTGACGGCCGACCCGTTCGAGCTGCTGACCCTCCAGACGGGGCCGAACCTGACCAAGGACACCGACCTCGACATCATCGCCTGACCATGACCCTCCCAACCGGTAGACCAGAAAGGAGAGTTGGCGATGACCGCCACCACCCCCGCCACACCCGGCACCGCCCGTGCAGGAACGTTCACCCGCGTCACGGTCACGATCGTGATGGCGGTCATCGCCTCCCTCGCCTTCGTCTTCTCCTTCGGCAACGTCTGGGCCCTCGCCCTGCGCCTGGGCGTCCCCCACCCGATCGCACCCCTGATCGCCCCCATGGTCGACCTGTCCGTCGTCGGCCTCCTCGTCGCCCTCCACCACCTCGTCCTGACCGGCACCGCCCCCGGCCAACTCCGCTCCGCCACCCGGCTCATGCACCTGTGCGGCGCTCTCACCCTCGCCCTCAACACCGCCGAACCCGTCATCGCCGGCCACTACGGACGCGCCTGCCTCGACACCGTCGCCCCCGCCCTCCTCCTCGGCTGGGGAGCGGTCGGCCCCGACCTCCTGCGCCACCTCGCCACCACAACACCCCACCCCAGCAAGGAACTTGAACCTGACACCATCAACCCCCTGGCCCCGACTCCTGCCCCGCCGACCCCACCGGCCGACCAGCCCAACCCGGCACCCGAGCCCGCTGCGTCCCCTGCGGATACGGCCCCGCCGACCCCGGCGGCTGAACCCCCGGTGGAACCCGAACCCGCTCCGGACCTCCAGCCCGAGCCCGTTGCGGCGTCCGCCCCGGCCGCTGAGCCCCCGGCCCCCGCGCCCCCGGTCCTGACCGACGCCACGGCCCCCGCGTCCCCGGTCCTGCCGGACGTACCGGCCCCGCTGCTGGGCGCCGCCCGCCGGATCGCCGACGACCACCGCGCCCGCACCGGCGACGTGATCACCCCCGGCGAACTGCGCGCCCGCCTCGGCGTCCCGCCCCGCCTGGCCGACGCCGTCCACGCCCACCTGGCCGCCGTCCCCGCCTGACCTCTGTCCCACCCGCCTCGCGCCGACCGCGAGCACGCCCCTCGTGGTCGGCGCGACGGCACCCCCATGCCTCACCACCCCTCGACTGCCCGGAAGGACAGCCCCGTGACCGATCTCCACCCCGACCTCCTCGACCTGCGCGCGGTCGCCTCACTGGCCGCCCGGGACCTGGTCCACCTCGCCAACCGCTCCGACTTCGACCGCATCGAGGCCACCGTCGAGCGCCTGGCCGGATGCGCCCACCCCATCCAGCTCACCGGCAGCACCACCACGTTCGACAAGGCCACCGGCGACGTGCTGCGGCACTACTCCAGCGCCTCCGAACCCCTCGGCCGCACCCTCATCGCCTGCGGCAACCGCCGCTCCACCCGCTGCCCCTCCTGCTCCCGCGTCTACGCCGCCGACACCTACCAGCTCATCCGCGCCGGACTCGCCGGAGGCAAGGGCACCCCCGACGCCGTCCGCACCCACCCCCGCGTCTTCGTCACCCTCACCGCCCCCAGCTTCGGCCCCGTCCACAACCGCCCCACCACCCGCACCGGCAAGCCCTTCCCCTGCCGCTGCGGCACCCTCCACCCCGCCGACCACCCCGCCCTCGGCACCCCCGTCGACCCCGCCACCTACGACTACGCCGGAGCCGTCCTCTTCAACGCCCACGCCGGAGCCCTCTGGGCCCGCCTCACCACCTACCTGCGCCGCGAAGTCGCCCACGCCGCCGGCCTCACCGTCAAGGAACTGCGCGACCACTGCCGGGTCTCCTTCGCCAAGGTCGCCGAGTTCCAAAAGCGCGGCCTGGTCCACTTCCACGCCATCGTCCGCCTCGACGGCCCCGAAGGCTCCACCACCACCCCGCCCCCCTGGGCTACCACCGACCTCCTCACCGACGCCGTCCTCACCGCTGCGGACAAGGTGGCCGTCACGGTGACCGGCGACTCCATCGGCGAACGGGTCCTTCGCTGGGGCGAACAGCTCGACGTCCGCGTGATCCGCAACCCCGACGCCGCCGACCGCGACGACAGTCCGCTCACGGACGCCGCCGTGGCCGGGTACGTCGCCAAGTACGCCACCAAGTCCGCGGAGGGCACCGGCACCATCGACCGCCCCCTCTACTGCACCCGGTGCAAGGGACGCGGACGCACCCCCACCGACACCGGCGACACCCATTGCCGCTCATGCGAGGGCACCGGCCTGGCCGAACCCATCAAGGACCTCAAGGTGGCCGCACACGTCCGCCAGATGATCCGCACCTGCTGGGACCTCGGCCGCCGCGTCACCGACTTCGCCGACCTCAAGCTCACCAAGTGGGCCCACATGCTCGGCTTCCGGGGCCACTTCTCCACCAAGTCCCGCCGCTACTCCACCACCCTCGGCACCCTCCGGGGCGTCCGCCGCACCTGGCAGAGCGAACAGGCCCGCCTCCGCGCCGGCCTCCCGCCCGTCGACCCCGACACCACCCTCGTCGTCTCCGACTGGCGATACCTGGCCACCGGCTACACCCCCGGCGAAGAACTCCTCGCCCAAACCGTCCGCCACAACCGGACAACTGCCCAGCGCCTCAAGCGTGAGGGGGAGTTGCGGTGAGTGCACCCACGCCGCGCCTGCTGACGGTCGGCCAGGCCGCTGAATGCCTGGCCACCGGTGAGCGCTTCATCCGGCGCCTCATCGCGGAGCGCCGCATCGCCTTCGTCCGCATCGGACGACACATCCGCATCCCCGCCTCGGCCATCGAGGCATTCATCTCTGACGGCACGGTCCACCCGATCACCGTCACCTCACTGCCCGGGAGGGCCGCCTAGTGGCTAACAACAAGCGCAGCCGCCGCCGCTTCGGTTCCGTCCGCAAGCTCAGCTCCGGCCGCTTTCAGGCCCGCTACCCTGGCGCGGACGGCTCGCTCCGCCCCGCACCGGAGACCTTCCGCACGAAGACCGACGCCGAACAGTGGCTCGTTCGTGCCGAGGCCAAGATCATGGACGGCCAGTGGATCGACCCCGAAGCGGGCAAGACCACCGTCGAGGAGTGGGGCAAGCGGTGGTTCGACTCCGTGAGCCCCACCCTCAAGGCCAAGACCCGCACCCTCTACGAGGGCGTGATCCGGCTGTGGATCAACCCCCGACTCGGCTCGCTCGGGCTGGCCTCCCTCCGCCCGATCACCGTGGCCGAATGGGTGGCGTACCTGCGCAAGTCCGGACTGAGCGCATCCCGCATCCGCACTATCTACCGGGTGTTCTCTCAGATGATGAAGGCGGCCGACGACAACGACATGATCCCGGTCACCCCGTGCAGGGGCATCAAGATCCCCCGGCTTCCGCAGACCGAGCCGCACATCCTGACCGACGACGAGGTGGCTCGGCTGATCAGCCACATGCGCAAGCCCCATGACCTCCTGGTCAAGCTCCTCGCTTACGCGGGCCTCCGGATCGGTGAGGGCTTCGCGCTCCGTCGCTCTGACGTCCTGCTCGACAAGGGCACGATCGTCATCGATGAAGCCGTGGAGGAGATCAACGGGCATCACGTCTGGGACCTGCCCAAGTCGCACCAGAAGCGGACCCTGCGGATTCCGGCCTACCTCGTGGAAGAACTCCGGGTGCACCTGGCCGAGAACGTCAAGGAAGGCCCGACCAGCCTGCTCTTCACCAGCAAGGCCGGCACCACACTGCGCTACAACTCGTGGCGCACGTGGTACTTCGACAAGGCCGTCGAAGCGGCTGGGCTCAAGGACGTGACTCCTCACGACCTGCGGGCCACTCACGCCTCCTGGGTCGCCGACCGCCATGGCGTCCTCGCTGCCGCCAAGCGGCTCGGTCACTCCAACGCCAGCGTGACCACTCGGCACTACGCCCGTGCGATCGACCAGCGCGACGCGGACGTGGCCAACACCCTCGACGCGGAGCAGGCCAAGGCCGCCGGCTCCCCGGCCGGTGCCGCGTCGGATCTCCCCGCGCCCAACAGCACCGATCCCGCGCAGAACCCGAACAAGGGCGACGAAGACCCCCCGGCCGGGGTCCTCGTGCCCGCCTAACCTCCTGCGGCGCACTGCCCAGAGAGCTTCGTAAGTCATCCAGAGCAGCCCTGACCAGCACGACCGGTCAGGGCTGCTCTGCATTTCCCAGGCGGCTCGGCTGCAACCTGCGGCAGATGACTCGCTTCCTGGTGATCGTGGTGTTCGGCTTGTTGCAAGTGCCGGACGGCCCCAGCGTTACCGCGTAAGCTCCGAATCGGGTCTATGGATCATCGCTGCCACTACCGCCCAGGTCGTGGCACGACTTCGGGCGTCACTACTGACACCGTTGTTGATCTGGCACGGAACTGGCACGGTGGCGACGAGGACGGTTCAGGCGAGGCTTTGCTACCCTCCTGACCTGCGATAACGTCATATCGGCTACCTGTTCGAGCGTGAGTCTTGAAAACTGTCGTGGCGTGACCCGTCACCGTGGGTTCGAATCCCACGCTCTCCGCCGGTAGGAGAACCACCTGCTCAGGGGCGGGTGCCGAGATCGTTCGGCACCCGCCCTTCGCGCGTTCCGGGGCCGGGACTTGACCCTGACACCGTGAGAGGCAGTGGAGTGGGAGCACCATGTTGAACATCGGAGACTTCGCCAGCCACGGCCGGGTGTCGGTGCGGATGCTGCGCCACTACGACGCGATCGGACTGCTGCGGCCCGCCCGGGTGGACCCGGTCACCGGGTACCGCTCCTACGAGGCGTCCCAACTCGCCCGGCTCAACCGGCTGATCGCGCTCAAGGAGCTCGGCTTCACGCTGCAGCAGGTGCGGGCCGTCCTCGACGAGCAGGTCGACCCGGTCGAACTGCGCGGGATGCTGCGGCTGCGGCGGGCTCAACTCGCCGAGGCGATCGCCGCGGACGGGCAGCGGCTGGCCCGGGTGGAGGCGAGGCTCCGGACGATCGAGAGCGAGGGGACCATGTCCACGCACGATGTCGTGGTGAAGCGGGTGCCGCCCGTCCGGGTGGCCGAACTGACCGGTGTGGCCGCCGGCTACGAGCCCGAGCAGATCGGCCCGGTGATCGGCCCGCTGTTCGCGGAGCTGTGCCGGCGCCTGGCCGCGGCCGGGATCACGGGGACCGGCCCGTCCGTCGCCCGGTACGAGGACGTGCCGGACGGCGACGGCGCGGTGCTGATCCGGGTCGCCGTCCCGGTCGGGCCGTCGGTGGAGCCGGGCCGGTCCGACGTCGCGGTGCTCGACCTGCCGCCGATCGAGGAGGCGGCGACGCTGGTGCACCGCGGCCCGATGGACGACGCCGTGGGCGCCTTCCAGGAGCTGGCCCGCTTCATCGAGGCGAACGGCTACCGCTCCGCCGGCTACGCCCGCGAGCTCTACCTGGAGTGCCCGGACGACCCGGCGCAGTGGGTCACCGAGTTCCAGGAGCCGGTGGTCCGCCGCTGACCGCTGCCGGTGGGCCCCGCACGGGGGTCGGGGCCCACCGCCCCGGCGGCGCCCGTCGGCGCGGCGGTGCCGACGGGGGCCGCTCGCCCGGCGGGGACCACTTGCCCGGCCGATCCGGGGCGGGCAGAGTGCCGGAGGAGGCCGGTGGGCGGCGAGTGGAGGCGGCGATGAGCGATCTGACGGACCGACTGACGGAGGGCCTCCCGGCCGGCGCGGTGGTGGTGGACCCGGACGTGACCGCCGCCTACAGCCGGGACATGGCGGGGTTCTGCGCCGCCGGCGTGCCCGCCGTGGTGGTGTTCCCGGAGACGGTCGAGCAGGTGCAGCACGTGCTGCGCACCGCCACCGCGCTGCGGGTGCCGGTGGTGCCGCAGGGCGCGCGGACCGGGCTTTCGGGTGCGGCGAACGCCGTGGACGGCTGCATCGTGCTGTCGATGGTGAAGCTGGACCGGATCCTGGAGATCGACCCGGTGAACCGGATCGCGGTGGTCGAGCCGGGCGTGGTGAACGCCGAACTCTCCCGTGCCGCGGGCGAGGTGGGGCTGGCCTATCCGCCGGACCCGTCCAGCTGGGAGTCCTGCACGATCGGCGGCAACATCGGCACCGGCGCGGGCGGGCTCTGCTGCGTGAAGTACGGCGTCACCGGCGAGTACGTGCTCGGCCTGGACGTGGTGCTGGCGGACGGGCGGCTGCTGTCCACCGGGCGCCGGACGGCCAAGGGCGTGGCCGGGTACGACCTGACCAGGCTGCTGGTCGGGTCGGAGGGCACGCTGGGCGTGGTCGTCCGGGCGGTGCTCGCGCTGCGGCCCGCCCCGGCGCCGCAGTTGGCGCTGGCGGCGGAGTTCCCGAGTGCGGACGCGGCCGGTGCGGCGGTCTGCGAGGTGATGGCGCGCGGTCTGACCCCGTCGCTGATGGAGCTGATGGACGCCGTCAGCGTGCGGGCGGTCAACGAGCTGGGCCGGATGGGGCTGCCCGAGTCGACCCGGGCGCTGCTGCTGGTGGCCTTCGACGGGCCGGAGCGGACGGCCGAGCTCGCCCGGGTGGCGGAGCTGTGCCGGGCCGCGGGGGCGACCGAGGTGGTGCCGGCCGAGGACCAGGCGGAGTCGGACCTGCTGCTGGAGGCCCGGCGGCTGGCGCTGCCGGCGCTGGACCGGCTCGGCACCACGATGATCGACGACGTGGCGGTGCCGCGGTCCCGGCTGGCCGAGATGCTGAACGGCGTCGCGGCGATCGCCGAGCGGCACGCGCTGACCATCGGGGTGGTCAGCCACGCGGGGGACGGCAACACCCACCCCATCGTGATCTTCGACGCGGCGGACGAGGAGCAGACGGCGCGGGCGCAGCGCTCCTTCGACGAGATCATGGCGCTGGGGCTGGAGCTGGGCGGCACGATCACCGGGGAGCACGGGGTGGGGCTGCTGAAGCGGGACTGGCTGGCCCGTGAGCTGGGGCCGGTGGCCCTGGATCTGCAACGGCAGTTGAAGGCGGTCTTCGACCCGCTGGGAATCCTGAACCCGGGCAAGATGGTCTGATCGTCATCCGGCACGGCGCCCGGAATTCCTCCGCCGTTCCCCTCCACCGCTCCTCCCCGCCGTTCCTCCCGTTTCAGTACGACTTTCCGATCGGCTGACGATGGCTGGAAATGTCGACATGGAAGGGTGGTCGAACCTTCTGGGGGGCGCTTTCCAGGTTCGTCGGCGCCGGGGTGGTGCGCGCGGTGGTTCGCACCGTATCGACGCGCCGTTTCCGGCGGGCGGGTCGATGGCCGCCGTTCGGGCTAAAACCCCAGTTCGGAGGCAGTGTGTCGGCGTGCTGTCCGCTTCGGCTGCCGTTATTCGCGGGCTGGGTGGATATCACGCTAACGGGCGAAAACTGCTCCGTCGGCTAGTGCTTTGTCGATTTGTTGCGGAAGTCTGTCTCCCGGCGTCGCAGCCCGCAGGTGTTCGTCTGGCCGGCGAACTCCCGCACCCCCTGCTCGACAGTTGCACGATTTACAGCTTTCTTGGAGGCTCTCATGGCTCGCATCCACACCCGCCGGGTGGCCGGACTCCTGCTCGCCGCCCCGCTCGCGGCGGGGCTGCTGCTGGCCGGCGCCGGTGCCGCGGCCGCCGACAACGGCGCGGGTGCCGCCGCCGGCTCCAACGCCGGGGTGGTGTCCAACGTCGGCACGGGCAACGTCTTCGGCTCGGTCGACGGCAACTACGTCTCCACCCAGCAGACGGCCACCGGCTCCGGTGCCTCGAACCAGAACAACACCCTCGCGGTGAAGGACAACGCGGGCACCATCCTGGCCGGGCAGTCCAACAAGAACGTCAACGTCGTCTTCGCCCCGATCTTCAACTGATCCGGGTCCTCGGCTGATCCGGATCTCCGACCGATCCGGTCGGACACCACCGACGGCGGGGGCGCCGGAGGTGGGTGACCGCGGGTGAGCTGAGCACCCGCGGAGGGGCTCGAACCAGTCTCCGGGCGGAGATCCCGCCCGGGCGCGATCAGACGCGCGCAAGACCGGCCAGCGGAAAGGGTCGCCGCGAAACCGGCCCCGTGGGCGGTGCCGCCATCGGCACCGCCCACGGGTGCGTCCTGGCCCCGGCGCGTCCAGTGAGGGCCCGCGCCCGGAGCCGTCGGGCCTCGGCGGTACGGTTGCGCTCCGAGAGTGCAGCACGTGCCCGGGCCAGGGAAGGACGGCCCGGCCGGGGCGGCGACCGCGGCAACCGGAAGGAAGGGCGCGCGATGGCGGCGGACGAGGAGGGGCTGACCGGCCCGGGCGAGGTCTGGCCTGCACCGGAGCCGGATCCGCGACCGGGGCCGGACGTCAGGGCCGAGCACCCGGCGGAGCACCGGCCCGAGCCGAGGTCCGTGCCCGAGCTGCTGCTCGGTCGCCCGCCGATGGCCCGACCGCTGCCGTCCTTCGACGCCGAGAGCGCCCCCGCCGAGCCCGGCCCGCTGTTCGTGGACTGGCTCGCCACCGCACTGGCCGCCGGCGTGCCGGACCCGCAGGTGGTCACCCTCTCCACGGTCGACGCGGACGGCCTGCCGGACGCCCGGGTGCTGGTGCTGCGCGACGTCGACGCCTCCGGTACCGGCTGGGTGTTCTCCGCCGCCGCCGACAGCCCCAAGGGCCGCCAGCTGGCCGACCACCCCGCCGCCGCACTGACCGTCTACTGGCCGCAGCTGGGCCGCCAGGTGCGGGTCCGCGGCACCGTCGAGCGGGCCGCGGACCTGGTCGCCGCGGCGGAGTTCGCCACCCGTTCGCCGGCCGCCCGGGTCGGCGCGCTGGTCGGGCGGCAGAGCGAGCCGCTGGGCTCGCTCACCGAGTACGACGAGGCCGTCGCGGTCGCCCGCCGCCGGCTGGAGGCCACCCCGGACGCGGTCGCGGCCGGGCACGCCGTCTACACCCTGTGGGCGCACGAGGTCGAGTACTGGCAGGGCGACGCCGAGCGCCGGCACGTCCGGCTCCGGTACACCCGCACCGGGCCGGTCCGCACCCCGGAGTGGTCGCGCACCCTGCTCTGGCCGTAGCCCGGTCGCGTTCCGGCCGTAGCCCGGTCCCGCTCCGGTCGGGGTCGGCCGACGCCCCGGCGGCGGGCTACCGCCGCCCGGTCAGCGTGGCGCCCACACTGGCCGCCACCACGCAGCCGATCCCGGCCAGCTGCGGCACGCCCAGCAGCTGGCCGAGCACCACCAGCCCGACCAGCGCGCTGACCGCCGGCTCCAGGCTGACCAGCACGCTGAACACCCGTTGCGGCATCCGTCGCAGCGCGGTCATCTCCAGCGCGTACGGGATCACCGGCAGCAGCAGCGACACCCCGGCCACCGCGGCCAGCAGCACCAGCGGCGAGGCACCGGGAGCGGTCAGCCCGTCCCACGCCTGGCCCAGGCCGAACGGCGCCAGCGTCAGCGCGCCGACGGTCATCGACACCGCCAGCCCCTGGAAGCCCTGGAAGGCGGCGCCGACCTTGTCGGTGAACAGGATGTACGCGGCGTAGCAGGCGGCCGCGCCGAAGGCGTAGACCAGGCCGACCGGATCGAGTCCGCCCCCGCCGTCGCCCTCGCCGAGCAGGGTCAGCAGGACGACGCCGGCCGCCGCGAGCAGCGCCCAGAGCAGGTGGCTGGCCTTCCTGGCGAAGACCAGGGCGACCGCGAGCGGGCCGAGGAACTCGATCGTCGCCGCGGTGCCCATCGGCAGCCGGTCGATCGCACCGGCGAACAGGAAGGTCATCCCGGCGGAGGCCATGCCGAGCAGCGCGGCCGCCGCGAGGTCGCGCGGGCGCTTGTCGCGCAGCCGGGGCCGGGTCACGGCGAGCAGGATGACCGCCGCGAAGCCCAGCCGCAGGAAGGTGGTGCCGCTGACCCCGAGCGGGCCGAACAGCGGCTTGGAGAGTGCGATGCCGGTCTGCACCAGGAACATCGCCGTCAGACAGAGAAGCGGCGCCGGGATCCGCTCCGGGCGCCGCAGGACCTTCGGGAACCGGCCGGTGGGCCGGCCGGGGTGCGCGCCGGGTGGCGCCGCGGCGCCGGACGCCCCACCTCGTCGCCAGCCGCCCCGCTCGCCGGCGGGCTCGCCCTTGGGGGCGGGCGGCATGGCAAGGGCCTCGGCGACGGCGGCGGCCGACGTCGGGGCTGCGGTTTCGCTGGGGTTGGAGGTGGGCATAAGGGTGAGTTTGCCGTAAGGAGCGACAAACCGGCAAGCTCGTTACAAATGGCGGGACGGCTGCGGACGGGTGCGCCCGAAGGGGTGGGCTCGCCCGGCGTCCGCGGCGTGGTTGCCGCGATCGTCCGATGGTCCGTCAGTATCAAGGGTCGGTGCGCTACCTACGCCCCGCGGCCCTCGTCGCCGCCTCCCTCGTGCTCCTGCTGGCCACCGACGGGACGGGCGTGAACACCGAGGCCACCGCCCCGGCCGCCGCCGCCGTCCCCCGCATCCGGGCCCTCACCCTGCCCGACCGGATCGGGCCGCCCCGGCTCCGCGACGCCTACGCCGGACCCGCCTTCGACGCCTGCACCGCGCCGCCCGTCGACACCCTGCGGGCCTGGCGCGCCGCCTCCCCGTACGGCGCGCTCGGCATCTACGTCAGCGGCTCCCAACGCGGCTGCCCCCAGCCCCGGCTCACCGCCGACTGGGTGCGCCAGGCCCGTGCCCTGGGCTGGCGCTTCCTGCCCGTGCACGTCGGGCTGCAGGCCCCGTGCAGCCGGCTCAGCCGCAAACCCCGGCGGATCGACCCGGCCACCGCCGTCCGGCAGGGGCGGGACGAGGCCGACGAGGCCGTCCGCGCCCTGCGCTCGCTCGGCTTCGGCCCGGGCGCCCCCGTCTACCTCGACGTCGAGGCCTACCCGATGAACGACCCGGCCTGCGGCCAGGCCGTCGTCGACTACACCCTCGGCTGGACCGAGGCCCTGCACTCCGCCGGCTACCGCTCCGGCTTCTACTCCAGCCTCGAATCCGGCGTCTCCGACCTGGCCGCCGCCGCCCGGGCCGGCAGCTCCCCGCTGCCCGACGCGCTCTGGTACGCCCGCTGGGACGACCACGCCGACACCGCCGGCTCCGGCCCGCTCACCGCCGACCTCTGGAGCTCCCACCAGCGGGTCCACCAGTACCGCGGCAACGCCGAGGAGACCTACGGCGGCGCCACCCTCACCGTCGACCGCAACCAGGTCGACGGCCCGACCGCCGGCTGACGCCCCACCGGGCGGCCCGCCGGCCCCCCGATAAGGTGGCCCCGGTCCAGCGGAGGGGGGCGGCGGCATGTCGAACGGACAGGGACACGACGACGCGGGCGGCTACGGCGCCGCACCGCGGCAGAACCCGTACGCGCAGGGGCCGTACCCTCCGGACCCGTACCCGCAGAACCCGTACGGCCGGGGCCCGGCCCCGCAGAACCCGTACGCCCGGCCCGTCCCGCCGCAGGCGCACCCGTACCCGGCACCGCCCGGCGCCGCGCAGCCCCACCACTCCGCGCAGCCCGACCCGGTCGCCCCGCAGGCTCCGACCCCGCAGGCTCCGTCCCCGCCGCCCGTGCCGGCCGGGGCGGAGGCCTTCCCCGGCCCCGGGCCGCGCCGCGGGCGGATCGCCGTCCTGCTCCAGTTCACCCTGCAGTGGATCTACGCCCCGCTCTGGATCGCCGCCCTGGTGGCCCTGTTCGCGCTCCTCCTCTGGTCCGGCAGCAGCGGCCCCTCAGGCCCCGACTCCGACGGCTGGCTGAAGGTCAACCGCGCCTTCATCCCGCCGCGCCGCCTCAAGGCCGAGCTCACCGGCCGCCCGGAGGACTGGGAGCGGTACGTCGCCCCGATCCTGGCGCGCCGGATCGCCGCCGCCGAGGCCGAGCACGCGGCCGGCGGCGGCACACCGCTGCCCGACCTCGGCCGCGCGGTGCACACCGAGTTCGCCGTCCGCCTCTACCGCGGCCTCGGCGCGGCCGGCCTGGTCCGCCTCGCCGAGCGCCACGGCTGGCACGGCGTACCGGTCCACTCCGACCCGGGCCACGTCCGGCTGACCCGCCGCTTCCCCGCCCCGACCGGCGTCCGCGCCCCGGCCCCGCACGACCCGCCCGCCGCCCCGGGCACCCCGTGGGGCCCGCAGCCGACCCGCTTCGCCCCGCTGCTGCCGGTGATGTTCCTCCTCCAGTTCGTCTACGTCCCCGTGCTGGGCGTGCTCAGCCTGCTCGCCTTCTGGGTGAAGCACCCCGAGCCCGACCACTGGGACCGCTGGGGCGCCCGCTGGGCGGTCGGTCCGCGCGCCTTCTGGCCCGAGTTCACCAACGGCCGGGCCGCCTGGGACCGCCACATCCGCCGCGTCCTGGACCGCGCCGTCCAGCGCGAACTCGCCCAGCCCGCCGAGTCCTACCGGGGCGTCACCGCCCCCGACGGCACCTTCCTGCGCCGCATCCGCGTCAACCGCGCCACCTACCGCGGCGCCGGCGCCCACCACGTCCTGCGCCTCGCCGCCGAGCAGGGCTGGACCCTCGACCCCACCTACCTCCCCGACCCCACCAACTCCGTCCGCCTCTCCCGCCCCGACCACACCCGCCCCACCCCCTGAACGGCGCCGTGGCCACGGAGCGGGAGCGGATCGGGGGTGGGGGCGGGGCGGGGTCGTGATCCGTGCAACGGGGTCGGGATGCTGACAGGGGGCGGGCGGGGCGGCACAATCGGGCACGTCCGCGCGCATTACCGCCCGGTAGGTGCCCGCGGGCACAGCCGCCAGTGCCGCCAGGTCGAGGAGGACCCGTGTTCAGCACGATGCAGGACGTTCCGCTTACCGTCGCCCGGATTCTGGAGCACGGGTCCACCATCCACGGCCGGTCCACCGTCACGACCTGGGACGGCTCCGGGCCGGTCGTGCGCACCTACGCGGAGGTCGGGGCGCGGGCCGCGCAGCTCGCCTGTGCGCTGCGGGACGAGCTGGGCGTGACCGGGGACGACCGGGTGGCGACCCTGATGTGGAACAACGCCGAACACCTGGAGGCGTACCTCGCCGTCCCGGCGATGGGCTCGGTGCTGCACACGCTCAACCTGCGGCTGCCCGCCAACCAGCTCTCGTTCATCGTCAACCACGCCGCCGACCGCGTGATCATCGTCAACGGCAGCGTGCTGCCGCTGCTCGCCGCGGTGCTGGGGGACCTCGCCCCGACGCTGCGGCACATCGTGGTGAGCGGCCCCGGCGACCGCTCGCTGCTGGCCGGCTTCGCGGGCACCGTGCACGACTACGAGGAGCTGATCGCGGACCGGCCCACCGCGTACCCGTGGCGCTCCGACGTCGACGAGCGGCAGGCCGCGGTGCTCTGCTACACCTCCGGCACCACCGGGGACCCGAAGGGCGTGCTCTACAGCCACCGCTCGGTCTACCTGCACTGCCTGCAGGTCAACACCGGCGACAACTTCGCGTTCACCCCGCGGGACACCGCGCTGCCGGTGGTCCCGATGTTCCACGTGAACGCCTGGGGCATCCCGCACGCCGCCTTCATGTCCGGCGCCAGCCTGCTGATGCCGGACCGCTTCCTCCAGCCGAAGCCGATGGCGGATATGATCGCCGCCGTCCGGCCCACCGTCAGCGCCGCCGTCCCGACCATCTGGAGCGGCCTGCTGGACGAGCTCGACGCGGGGGACTACGACACCTCCAGCCTGCGCATGGTGGTCATCGGCGGCAGCGCCTGTCCGCCCTCGCTGATGGAGGGCTTCGAGGAGCGCCACGGCATCCGGGTGGTGCACGCCTGGGGCATGACCGAGACCTCGCCGCTCGGTTCGTTCGCCCAGCCGCCCGGCGGCCTGACCCCGGAGGAGGAGTGGCCGTACCGGGTCACCCAGGGCATCTTCCCGGCCTCCGTGGAGGCCCGGCTGATCGGCCCGGGCGGCGAGCGGATGCCGCACGACGGCGTGGCGGCGGGCGAGCTGGAGGTGCGCGGCCCGTGGATCGCGGGCGCCTACTACGGCGGCGCCGGGCAGGACCCGCTCCGCCCGGAGGACAAGTTCTCCGAGGACGGCTGGCTGCGCACCGGCGACGTGGGCACCATCACCGCGGACGGCTACCTGACGCTCACCGACCGGGCCAAGGACGTCATCAAGTCCGGCGGCGAGTGGATCTCGTCGGTGGAGCTGGAGAACGAGCTGATGGCCCACCCCGAGGTGGCCGAGGCCGCCGTGGTCGCCGTCCCGGACGAGAAGTGGGGCGAGCGCCCGCTGGCCACCGTGGTGCTGCGCCCGGGGGCCTCGGTGGGGCTGCCGGAGCTGCGGGCCTTCCTGGCCGGGCGGATCGCCTCCTGGCAGCTGCCGGAGCGCTGGTCGATCGTCGAGTCGGTGCCGAAGACCTCGGTGGGCAAGTTCGACAAGAAGGTGATCCGGGCCAGCTACGCGGCGGACGAGCTGGACGTCACGGTGCTCGGCAAGGAGTAGTCCGCGGGTCGCCCGCAGGCTGACGGAAGGGCCCGTCGCACCGGACTTCCGGTGCGGCGGGCCCTTCGAGCGTGCTCAGCCGGCCGCGGGGACGCCGGCCTCGCCCATCGCGCCGATCCGACCGAGCAGGTCGACGATCCGGGACTGGACGTCCGCGCTGGTCGAGCGCTCGGCGAGGAACAGCACCGTCTCGCCGGTGCGCAGCCGGGGCAGTTCGCGCGGGTCGAGGTCGACCGAGGTGTAGACGACCAGCGGGGTGCGGTGCAGCCGGTCGTTGGCGCGCAGCCAGTCGAGCAGGCCGACCCGGCGGCGGCGGATCTGGAACAGGTCCATCACCACCAGGTTGGGCTGCACGCTGGCGGCCCGGGCGACGGCGTCGTTCTCGTCGGTGGCGTGCTCGACGTGCATGCCGCGCCGTTCCAGGCTGCTGATCATGGCGGCGGCGATGTCCGGATCGCCCTCGACCAGCAGGACGCGCGGGGCGTGGTGCTCGCCGTCGCGGGGTGCGAGGGCGCGCAGCAGGACGGCCGGGTCGGCGCCGTACGTGGAGTCCCGGGTGGCCTGGCCGAGGCCGGCGGTGACGAGCACCGGGACGCGGCTGTTGAGCGCGGCGGTGCGCAGCGACTGCAGCGCGGTGCGGGTGATCGGGCCGGTCAGCGGGTCGACGAAGAGCGCCGCGGGGAATCCGGTGGCCTGCGCGTCCACCTCCTCGCGGGAGCGGACGATCACCGGCTGGTAGCCGCGTTCCTGCAGGGCCTGCCGGGTGGCCGGGTCGGGCTCGGGCCAGACCAGCAGCCGGCGGCCGCCGCCGTCCTCCGGAGCGCCGGGCGCACCGAGAGCGCCGGGCGCACCGAGCGGAGCGGGAGCACCGGGCAGGGCGGGCGGACCGGCGGGCAGCGACGGCTGCTCCGGGACGGCCCGGTCGCCGCCGGCGGGCAGTGCGGCGGGCAGCGCGGCCATCGGACGGGGCGCCGTCCTGGCCTCGACGGGGACGGGCGGCTGCGGCACGAGGGTGGGCACCGGCGGGCCAGCGAGCGGACGCGGCGGGGCGAGCTCGGCGAGACCGCTGCCGACCGGCTGCGGGCCCGACTGCTCCTCGGCGGCGGGCAGCGCGGGGCGGGCGGGCTCCAAGGCGGCGGGGGCGCCCTGGACGGGCCGGTCCTCCTGGGGCCCGTGGGCGGGCGGTCCGGCCGGGGTCTCCGGGGCGGGCCCCGGCGGGACGGCGAGTCGGCGGCGGCGCCCGGTCGGCGCGGCGGCGGGTTCGGCCGCCACGGGCGCAGGCCCGGACGGCAGCGCGTTCTCCAGGCCGGGGTAGACCGGGGTGTCGGCGAGCCCGGGCAGGGCCGGTCCGCCGGGGGCGTCCTCGGCGGCGGGCAGGGCGCGGCGCCGGCGGGGCTTGGCCGTGCCGTCGGACGCCGGGGCGCCGTCCGGGGCGGGGGTGCCGGCGGCGGGGGTGCCGTCGTCCGGGGCGGTGCCGGGGCCGAGGGCGAGCGGTTCGCGCCCGGCGGGGCGGTTCTGCCGGGGGCGTTCGCCCTCGACGGGTACGGCGTAGGCGGGGCCTGAGCGGCCGTCGTCCTTGCCCCAGGGGTCGCGCTGTGCGCCGTCCGGGCCGGCCAGGCCCTGGCGACCGTACGCGGGGTCGTTGCCGGTGCCGTTCCACTGCTCGGGGACGGCCCGTTCGATCCGGGCGGGGGCGTTCGGCCACTGGTCGGCGGGCGTGCCGGGGTCGGTCGGCGTGCCGGCGGCGGGGGCCTCGGGGGTCTCGGCGGCGGGCCGGCCACGGCGGCCGCGCCGCTCGGTGGCGGGTTCCTCGGTGGTCCGCTCGACGGCGGGGGTCTCGCGGCCGGGCTGCTCGCCGCCCTCGCCGGAGCCCTCGGCGGCCTCGGCCGGACCGTCGCTGCTGGGCAGCTGCGGGATGCCGGGCAGCTCGGGCAGGACGGCGCTGTCGCTCTCCTTGGGCCGGTCGGAGCGGCCCTCGGCGCCCGCGCGCTCGGCGGCGGCCTTCGCGGCGGCCGGGTCCAGCGGCAGCTCGACGACGTAGGTGGTGCCGGCCTTGCCGGGCAGCTCGTGCGGCTGGAGCACGCCACCGTGGCGCTCGACCACCGCGCGGGCTATCGGCAGGTGCACGGGGCTGCCGCCGAGGCCGGGGCCGCGGATCTCGACCCGGGCGACCTCGCCGCGCTGGGCGGCGGCCAGGACGACGGTCGGCGGCTCGGGCGGCACCGGCACGGCCCCGCCGTTGGGGCCGGGCGCGGCCAGGCCGGGGGAGGGGGTGACGGGGGCGTCCAGGGCGAGGCCGATGCCGCTGACGTCGGCGACCAGGTGGGCGAGCGCCTGGGCGAGCCGGTGCTCGTCGGCGATCACCTCGACGGCGGCGGCGTGCACCGAGAAGCGCACCCGGCCGGGGCCGACCAGCCCGCCGGCCTCCTCGACGGCCCGCCGGACCACCTTGTCCAGGGCGACGGGCACCCGCCGCTCGGAGGGCCGGCGGCCGCCCTTGGCGTCCTTGGTGTCCTTGCCGTCGCGGCCGTCCGCGAGGCCGCTCTCGCCGGCCTCGGCCCGCTGGTGGGCGAGCACGCCGTCGATCAGCCGACCGAACCGGCGGCACTCGTCGGCGAGCCGGCGCAGCGTCCAGTTGGCCTCCGGCCAGAGCTGCCCGGCCGGGTCGGCGGCGAGGGTGTCCAGCCGCTCGTTCAGCGCGGTCAGCGCGCCGCCGAGTTCGCTCTCCAGGACGGCGGTGAGGTGGTCGTTGCGGGCGACCAGGGCGAGCTCGCGGCTGCGGTCGGTGAAGGTCATCACCGCGCCGACCAGCTGGTCGCCGTCCCGGACCGGGGCGGTGGTGAGGTCGACGGTGACCGGGCGGCCGTCCTTGCGCCAGAGCACGGTGCCGCGCACCCGGTGCTTGCGGCCGGAGGTCAGGGTGTCCAGCAGCGCGGACTCCTCCAGCGCGAGCGGGGTCCCGTCGGCCCGGGAGTGCTGGATCAGGGGGTGCAGCTCGCGGCCGCCCAGCTCGCTCGCCCGGTACTCCAGGATGTGCGCGGCGGCCGGGTTGACCAGCACGCAGCGGCCCTCGAGGTCGACCCCGAGGACGCCCTCGGCGGCGGCGCGCAGGATCATCTCGGTCTGCTTGTGCTGGCGGCGCAGCTCGGCCTCGACGCCGAGCCGGCCGGAGAGGTCGCGCACCAGCAGCAGGAGCAGGTCGGTCGCGGAGGAGGCGCGGGAGCGCTCGTCGCGGTACGGGTCGTAGGGGGCGAGCGCGTAGCCGCGGCCCTCGCTGACGCCGTCGTCGGGGAAGTCGTTGCCGGAGACCTCGACGGGGAAGGAGGTGCCGTCGGTGCGGCGCGCGGTCATCCGGACCGGGCGGTCGGGCTCGTCGCCCTCGCGGGCGGCCGGACGCATCGAGCCGGGGATCCGGCTCGGGTCGAACTCGGGCAGGAGGTCCAGCACGCCCATGCCGACCAGCGAGGTGCCGGGCGCCTGGAGCGCCTGGACGGCTGCGCTGTTGGCGTCCACCACCGTCCCGTTGCTGTTCACCAGCAGCAACGCGTCGGGCAGGGCGTCGAGTATGGCGGCGAGGCGAGCAGCGCCTCGGATCGGCCTGCTGCTCACGTCGACAGGTCTCCTCGGCTCAGGGCAGCTCCTCCGGAGACGGCAGTATCTCATTCTTCTTTGCGGTGGGGACGACCCGCCTAGTAACGTTGGCGGTGGTTGGTGCCGAACCCCGCGGTTGTGGCATCATCACAGGCACACGGAACGGGTCCGCTCAGGCGGGCTTGATCCTTGTGGAGGAGGCTTCGCCTAGTCCGGTCTATGGCGCCGCACTGCTAATGCGGTTTCGGGGTTATTCCTGATCGAGGGTTCAAATCCCTCAGCCTCCGCCGACCGGGAGCCCCGCCGACGATCTCGTCGGCGGGGCTCTTTCGCATGTCCGGACCCTCGTACGTCCGGCCGGACCCTCGTACGTCCGGCCGGGTCTGGCCGGGTCCGGCAGGGTCCGGGCCGGTGCGGGCCGGGTGCGCGGGGCGGTCCGGGGCCGGTCCCGGCCGGGGCCGCCGGGGGGCCCGGATCAATCGATTTCGCCCCGCGTCGCAGGTCATGTAATGTTGTCCCCGCACCGCCCCGGTGGCACTGTTCACCAGGGCGAGCGCTCATAGCTCAACGGATAGAGCACTTGACTACGGATCAAGAGGTTGCAGGTTCGAATCCTGCTGAGCGCACCACAACTCCGCAAGATCGGGTTCGCCCGTTCCTTGCGCTCATAGCTCAACGGATAGAGCACTTGACTACGGATCAAGAGGTTGCAGGTTCGAATCCTGCTGAGCGCACCATCGAGAAGCCCCCGGCCACCGGCCGGGGGCTTCTCCGTTTCCGGGGCGCTGCGGCCCCCGGTGGGCCGGGCGGGTGTGCGGTGCGGCCCCGTTCCGGCGGGTTCCCCGGCTGCTTCCGGCGGGACCGCCCGGGTCGTTCCGTGCCGCCGTCCAGTGGATGAAATGGGGCTGTTTCGGGTACATCCCGTCCTGCCGCTCGGATGACCTCCAATCGGGTGGGATGGGGCCAAAAGCGCAGGTGTCGCAGTATGACCGGTCTGGGGTCGTGATTCCGTTTTGTCGGATCTTGTGCCCAGACTGCCCGGCACCCCGGCAGCCGATCGCGAAGGAGAGCCGGATGAGCCGACAGTTCCCCCGCACGGCCACCTCCCTGGCCCTCCTCGCGGCCGGACTGCTGACCGGCTGGAACGCCCCGTACTCGGTGGCCCAGCAGTCTCCTGACGCCTGGTCCGGGGAGCACCGGGCGCTGCTCCCCTCGGGGCTCTCCGTCCAGCTCGACTTCGCTGCCTCGCCGGGCGTCTCGGTGACCGCCGAACCGGGCGAGCTCGACGAGCGCGCCGGAGGGGGGCGGGCGGCCGGACTGTACGCGGACGGAACGCGCCCGGGCGACCCCGCCCAGACCTTCGCCGTCGCGGAGGACCGCCCGCAGACGGACGGTTCCTGGCGCACCGTCGGGACGCTGCAGCTGACGTTCTCCCGACCGGTCCGCAACCCCCGGCTGCACGTCAGCGGGCTGGCCGCCGTCGCCACCGGGAAGAACGGCACCACCAGCACCACGGCCCGGCTGACCCTCACCGGCGGCTCGCCCGCCGCCCCCGCCCTGGTCAACCGCACCGACTGGCCCGGCTGGACGGTCGACGCCAACGCGCTCGCCCCCGCCGCCGACGGCGGGTCCGACGGCAGCGGCGGCTCCGCGGCCGAAGGCAGCCTCGAACTGGCCGGCACCTTCCGCACCGCCCTCCTCCGGGTCGAACAGCGCTCCACCGCCCGGGGCGGCAGCACCACCGCCCCGCCCGTCCTGCGCCAGGCGTACACCGTCACCGTCGACGAGGACCTCGGCACCGCCCCGCAGGGCTACGGCAACGCCTCCCACGTGGTCTCCGACCTGTTCCTCGGGGCCGACGCCGCCAACCCCACCCGGCGGGCCCGCCCCGTCGCCCCCGCCCCGGCCGGGGCGGGCGACGAGCCGCTGGTGGAGCTCGACCACGGGGCGGCCCGGCGCAGCGTCTTCGCCAGCCCGCTGCCGCCCAAGCTCCAGCCCGGCCGCGGCGAGTACCAGGGCGCCGACCCGTCGATCAGCTTCCCGACCGACGCCGCGATCGGCCACTACTACCGGGTCACCGTCCCGGTGGCGGTGGACGACCAGCCCGCGACCCTGGCCGGCTGGATCGACTTCGACCGCAACGGCCGCTTCGACCCCGCCGAGCGGGTGCAGACCGAGGTCCCGGCCGGCGCCGACACCGCGACCCTGGAGTGGACGGTGCCCTCCGGCGCCGCCTCCGGCGACACCTGGGCCCGGCTGCGGATCGCCCGCGAGGCCAGCCAGCTCGTGCCCTCCGGGGGCTTCGCCGACTCCGGGCAGGTCTCCGACCAGCGGATCAGGCTCACCGTCGGCGCCGCCCGCCCGGAGATCGCCGAGCCCGTCGACGGCACCGCCCTCGCCGACGCCCGCCCGCAGATCCGCGGCGAGGGCGCGGTCGCCGGCGCCACCGTCGAGATCCGGGACGGCGACGCGGCCCTCTGCCGGGCCAGGGTCGAACGCGGCGGCGACTGGTCCTGCCGCCCCGGCACCGCGCTCGCCGCCGGGCCGCACACCCTCACCCCGGTCGAGACCACCAGCGGCGGGGTGGTGCTGCGCGGCGAGGCCGTCCGGGTCACCGTGAAGACGGCGCCGCCCGCCGCGCCCTCGCTCACCCTCCCGGAGTACACCAACGACCCCGGGCTCCAGCTCACCGGCACCGGCGAGGCGGGCAGCACCGTCTCGGTCGCCGACCAGCGCGCCGAGCTGTGCAGCAGCGCGGTGCGGGCGGACGGCCAGTGGTCCTGCCTGCCGGTCGAGAACCTGGCGGACGGGCGCCACCTGCTCACCCCCGTGGCGGTCGACGCCGCCGGGAACCGGACGGCCGGGCGGGCGGTCGCCCTGGTCGTCGACACCGTCCCGCCCGACCGGCCGGTGCTCACCTCGCCGGCCGCCGGAGAGACCGTGCGGGTCAGCCGGCCGAAGCTCGCCGGGCGGGCCGAGCCCCGGGTGAACGTGCTGGTCACCGCACGGGCCGGGGGCGCGGCGTCCGACGAGCGGACGGTGCTGTGCGGCGCGACGGCGGCCCTCGACGGCAGCTGGACCTGCACGGCCAACCGGGATCTGACGGACGGGGAGCAGTGGCTGGTCGTCACGGCGACCGACCTCGCGGGGAACGGTGCGGCGGCGGAGCCGGTGCGGGTCCGCGTCGCGGCCGCGCCGGTGGCGCCGAGTCCGGTGGCGCCGGCGCCGGTGACACCCGGTTCGCCGGCGTCCGGGTCGTCGGCGTCGACCCCGGCCGTGGCGTCTGCGGCGGCGTCGAGCCCGGTGGCGTCTGCGTCGGCGGTGCCCAGCCCGCTGGCACCGAGCCCGGCGGTGCCCAGCCCGGCGCCGTCGAGCCCGACCGTGGCGACTCCGGCGGTGCCGAGCCCCGTCGCGTCCGTCCCGGCCCCGGCGAGTGCGCTGGCGGTGCCGAGCCCTGCCGGGGTGGTGCCGACGGCTCCCTCGGGGAGTCCGACGGCGCCGAACCCCTCCGCGGCCCCGGCCGCTCCGGAGGTGTCCTCCGCTCCCTCCGGGCCCGGACCGGTGGTGACGGTGCCGGAGGTGATCGCGCCGCTGCCGGCCGGGCTGCTGCCGATCCTCGTCCCGCCGGCCGCGGTGGTGCCGCCGCAGCCGGCGGTGGCCGTGCCGGCTGTGCCGGTGCCCACGGGCCCGGTGGCCTCCGCGAGCCCCACGGCCTCCGCCGCGGCGGCTGCGCCGACCGCTGCCGCCGCCCTGCCGTCCGCCTCCGGCCCGCCGAGGCCGGGCGCCGCCCCCACCCCGAGCGCCGTCCCGACTCCTGCTGCTGTCCCGGCCAAGAGCGCCGTTGCCACCCCGAACACCGTTGCCACCCCGAGCGTCGTTCAGCCCCCGGGCCCGACCCCGGCCCAGCCCCCGTCCTCGCCTCCGGCACCGCTCTCGACGGCTACCGCGGCTGCGACCCGGAGCACGACCCCGAGCACGACCCCTGCGGTGCTCCCGACCCCGATGGCCGAACGGGACGCCTCCGTCCGCGCCGGGGGCCGCCCGCTGCCGGCGCCGCCGAGCACGGAGCCCGTCGGGTCCGCCGCCGAGGCCTCGCAGGCGGCGGCCGAGCGGTCGGCGTCGAGCGGCTGGCGGGGTGGGCTCGCCGGGGGCCTGCTGGTGCTCACCGGCATCGGGCTGATCACCCGCCGGGTGTTCGCCCGGGGCCCCGGTGCCCGCAGACGCTGATCCGTCCACCGTCCCACTGACCGGCGCTGACCTGCGTCGATGCCCCTGACCATCCCGACCATCCGTTCATGTGCCTGCGCGTCAGGTCGGCTTCGGACGATACGTCAGTAAATGTCGACACACCTCACCTTAAATGTCGCATTTGATGACGTATGAACTTAGCCTGGCCCTGGCACTGCCCGTCAGATCCGGGCCGCCCGTTGCGCGACACACCGACCCCGAGGATCCGTGCATGGACGTCACCCGCGATTCTTCGCAGCGACCCGACACCCCGCCCGAGGCGCTCCCCCCGGCCCAGCCGGAACGTTCCGCCTCCGGCTCCAGCGCGCTCGTCAGAACCACGGCCGCCAGGCCCTCCGGCGCCACCCGGGCGGCCGGGACGGCGGGCCCGGCCGACGGCGGTCCGGCGACCACCCCGCTGGCCGTCGTCCCCGGCCCGGCCGTCGGCCACCCCGCCGACCTGCGCGACCCGCTGGAATCGGCCGGCCCGGAGACCGTCGAGCTCCCGGAGGTCACCCCGGCCGGCGCCCCCGCGGCCGCCACCTCCCGGCGCCCCCCGCGGGCCGACCAGGCGCTGCGCGAGACCCCCGCCACCGCCCTGCCGGGCTGGTTCGCCCTGCTGGTGGTGCTGGTCGGCACGATCGGCGTGGTGCTGGTGCTGCTGCGCGCAGGCGTCATCCCGCACTGGGACGTGCTGCCCGACCTGCGCAGCACCGCCGTACGGGCGAGCGGCCGGGCCGAGGCCGACCCCGCGTCGGTCGCCGCGGTCGGCGCCGCCGGTCTGCTGACGGTGCTCACGCTCGCCGGACTGCTGGCCAACGCCGGCGGTGAGACCCGGGTGCTGACCCGCTGGGGCCGTTACCGGGGCACCGTCCGCCGCACCGGCCTGGTCTGGGTCAACCCGCTGCTGCGCCGGCGCCGGGTGGACGTGCGGCTGCGGCACTGGCGCAGCGAACCGGCCAAGGTGGTCGACCGCACCGGTACCCCGATCGTCGTCCGGCTGCTGGTCGTCTGGCGGGTCAAGGACACCGCGCGGGCGCTGCTGGCGATCGACGACCACGAGGGCTACCTGCGCGAGCAGGTCCAGGCGGTGCTCACCCGCACCGCGTCCCTCCTGCCCTGCGACAGCAACGCGGCGCCCGGGCCGGCGCTGCGGGACGGGCAGTGGTTCGCCGACGAGCTCACCAGGGCGCTGGCCGCCGAGGTCGCCCCGGCGGGCCTGGAGGTCTACTCGGCGCAGCCGCTGGCGCTCGACTACGCGCCCGAGGTCGCCGAGTCGATGCGCCGGCGCCGGCTGGCCGACCTGGACGCGGGCCTGCGGACGGTGCTGGTGGACGACGCGGTGGAGGCCGCGGCGCTCGCCGTCCGCCGCCTGGAGCGCGCCACCGCGCACGAACTGGACGAGGCCGCCCGCAGCGCCCTGATGGAGCAACTGCTGGTCGCCTTCGTCGCCCCGGCCGGAGTGGCCGCCTCGGTACCGCCCCCGGCCGCCCGGGCCGGGCGGAAGGAAGGACGACCCGCATGAGGATAGCCACCGGCGCCTACGCCGATCCCGATCCCGGCCTCGACTTCGACGCCGACTTCGACGCCGACTTCGACGCCGACTTCGACGCCGACTTCGACGCCGACTTCGACGCCGACTTCGAGTCCGGCCTCGACGCCGGGCCCGCGGCCGACCTCGACGCCGAGCCGGACCGCGGCCTGATCGGCTTCGAGGAGAGCACCGGAAGCATCCCCGCGATCGCCGGTTGCGGCTGCCCGAACTGCGCGGCGCGGCCGCGTACCGCCCGGACCGCGACGGCGGGCGGCGGCAGCCGAATACACCGGGCCGTCCGGACCACCTGCCTGGCCACCACCGTGCTGGCGGGCGCAGGAGTCGTCGGCCTGACGGCCGGTGCCGGCGCCGCGCACGCGGCCCCCGGCAAGCAGGGCTGGGACGGGTCGAAGTACTGGTTCAGGAACAGCAGCGGCGAGTGGCGGTGGACCGGCCACTACGACGTCTACCTCAGCCGCACCGGCCGGTCCGGGGGGTCCGCCGGTACCGCCGGGACCGGTGGCTCCGCCGGCAAGACGGCCACGGCGTCCAAGGTCCCGGCCGCGTCCTCCGGGATCCGCCAGGGCTGGGACGGCTCGAAGTACTGGTTCAGGAACGGTGCCGGCGAGTGGCGGTGGACCAGCCACTACGACGTCTACCTCAGCCGCACCGGCCGGTCCGACGACGGTGAGGCGCCCTCCCGGCCCGCGGCCGCGTCCTCGACGGACGACGAGCAGGGCTCCGGCAGTGTGGCGGCGGCCGTCGACTACGCGCTCGCCCAGCTGGGCAAGCCGTACGTGTGGGGCGGTGACGGGCCGTCCGGCTTCGACTGCTCCGGCCTGGTCCAGCAGGCCTTCCGCCGCAGCGGGATCAGCCTCCCGCGGGTGGCCGACGACCAGTACGCGGCCACCACGCCGATCAGTGCGGGCCAGCTGCGCCGCGGTGACCTGGTGTTCTGGTCGGACACCGGCCGGGCCTCGGGGATCCACCACGTGGGGATCTACCTGGGCGGCGGCACCTTCGTGGAGGCGCCCAGGCCGGGCCGCACCGTCCGGATCGCCGCCCTCGACCCGGGCTACTACCCGACCCACTTCGGGCGGCCGTAGCCGGCGGGCAGCAGTCGTGGGCCCCGGCGGGAGCGATCCCGCCGGGGCCCGCTGCGTGCTCCGGGGTTCCGTCGAACCCCGACCCGCCCCGAACCAGCGGCCACCCCGAACCCGCGGCCGCTCCCCAGCAGCGGCCGACGGCCGCTCGTGCCGCGGGCCGCGGGCGCGACCGCAGGGCCCGGCGCCCACGGCCCGCGGGAGCTGGCTCAGGCGGAGGCGGCGTCCAGCCTGGCCGTCTGTTCCGGGGTCAGTCGGAGCGAGGCGGCGGCCAGCAGCGGCGGGAGCTGCTCGACGGTGCGGGCGCTGGCGATCGGGGCGGCGACGGTCGGACGGGCGGCGAGCCAGGCCAGGGCGACGGTCGCGAGCTCGACGCCGTGCTCCCCGGCGACGGCGTCGAGGGCCTCCAGGACCTTCGGACCGCGCGGGTCGTCCAGGTAGCGGGCGGCTCCCTCGGCCCGGGCGCTGTCCACGCCGGTGCCGCCGAGGCGGTACTTGCCGGTGAGGAAACCGGAGGCGAGCGCGTAGTAGGGGACGGTGGCCAGGCCGTGCCGGGCGACCACCTCGGCCAGCGGGCCCTCGAAGGTGCCGCGCGAGACCAGGTTGTAGTGCGGCTGGACGGCGACGTACCCGGCCAGCCCCTCCCGCTCGGCGAAGGCCAGCGACTCGGCCAGCCGCTCGGCGCCGATGTTGGAGGCGGCGACCGCGCGGACCTTCCCCTCGCGGACCAGCTCGTCCAGCGCGGTGACGAACTCCTCGACCGGGGTGTCGTCGTCCTGGTGGGTGTAGTAGAGGTCGATCCGCTCCACGCCCAGGCGGCGCAGCGAACCCTCCGCGGAGGCCTTGATGTTGGCCGCGCCCAGGCCGCGCGCACCGGGGTGCAGGCCCACCTTGGTGGCGATCACCACCTCGTCGCGGTTGCCGCGGCTGCGCAGCCAGTCGCCGATGATCGTCTCGGACTCGCCGCCGGTGTTGCCGGGGACCCAGGCCGAGTAGACGTCGGCGGTGTCGACGAAGTTGCCGCCGGCCGCCGCGTAGGCGTCCAGCACCGCGAAGGACTGCTGCTGGTCGGCCGTCCAGCCGAAGACGTTGCCGCCGAGGGAGAGCGGGAAGACGGACAGGTCGGAGGCGCCGAGCCGGACCCGGGCCGTGGCGTCGCTGTGGTTTCCGGTCATGGTCGCAGTCAACCGGATCGCGCCGTGCGGCATTCCGTGCGCCGGGCGGCCGTCGCGGGTCCGCCGCGGCGGCGTCGCGCGGCCGGCGCGGACCCGTACACCGGGGCGGTGCGGTGCGCGCGGGAGGGGTCCGGACTGTCCCCCGGGCGGGCGGATTCGTTAGAGTCCGTGCCATGGCTGACAACGACTACGACCCCGCCGGCAGCACCCAGATGTTCCGGGCGTTCGTCGACGAGACCCCGGCCCCGCAGGCCCCGGGCACCGTCTCCACCTACGGCCGCAGCAGCGGTGGTGGTGGCCGCACCGGCACGATCGCGCTGATCGCCGTCGTCGCCCTGGTGGTTCTGGGCGCCGTCGTCTGGCTGGCGGTCAAGTGATCCTCGCGCGGGTGACCCTGACGGGGGTCACCCGCGCGACGGAAGCCGCCGTGCGCCGGCGGTTCAGCAGGGCTTGCGCCAGACGCTCAGGTCGAGCTTCTTCTGCATCGAACTGAAGCCGAGCGACTTGGTCTTGGCGCAGAACTGGCCCGTGTCGAGCTTGTACTCGACGTGGAACACCGCCTTGCCCGCCTTGACGAACGGCGAGATGCGGTCGCACTCGTCGAACTGCGAGCACTCCTCGTTGACCGCGAAGTCGAAGTCCGGCAGCAGGGCCGGGATCTGGTCGAGGTCGTTCTTCAGACCGATGGCCAGGCCGCGCTCGTGCGCGAGCTGGGCCAGCATGCGGTTGTAGCGGATCTGGTCGTCAGCGGTCAGCGGGAAGCCGCTGTTCTGGTTGTAGGCCTCGATGGTGTCCGGCTCGATGGCGTCGAACCCCTTGCTCCGGCACATGTCGAAGCGGGCCGCCATCAGCGGCTTGAGCTGGTCGAGCTTGCGGATGTCGAACCACTTCTCGCCCTTCCAGCCGGTGTCCGAGCCCTGCAGGGCCTTGGTGAAGGCCGAGGCGTCGGGGCGGAAGTCCTCCCAGGAGCCGGCGTTGATGTAGCAGATCACCTTGCGGCCCTTGGCGTGCAGCGCGGCCACGACCGAGGCGTCGTTCTCGAAGCCGTCGATGTCGTAGACCGGGACGTCCACCGACTGGTCGACGGTGCCGCCGCCGAGCTGCCACTGCCAGGCGAGGCCGGGGGTGGGCTGCCAGCGGGCGCCGGACGGCGCCGGGGCGGTGCTGCCGCCGGGGGTGCCCGGGGCGGTGGTGGCGCCCGGCGGGGTGGTCGCGCCGTGCGTGGGGGGTGCACCGGTCGGGCCCGGGGTGCCGGGGGTGCTCGGCGTGCCGGGGGTGGCGGACGGCGTTCCGGTGTCCGGCGGGGTGCTCGGGGCGGTGCTGTCGCCGGGGGTGGCCGGCGCGGTGGCCGCGGGCGGAGTGCTGGGGGAGTCGTCGGCCGAGGAGCTGTTGTCGTCGTCCGAGCCTGAGCTGCTGCACGAGGTCGCCAGCAGGGCGGTGGCGATGATGGCGGCCGGCAGGAGCCGGGTACGGCGGTTCACGGTAGTCGAACTCCGGATCGGGTCAGGTCAGTTCCGCTGCGGTAAGACCGTAGGGCAGGGTGCACCAGGGGTTCTCCCCGGCGCCGGGGACGGCGCAGCCGACGCCCGCCCGGCGGGCGGCGATCAGCGCGGTGGCGTCCTCGGCGTGCTCGGCCGGGACGTCGTACACCAGGTGGCAGAAACGGGACGCCGCGTGGCGGCCCGTCCAGAGCGGGAGGGTCATCTCGCGGTAGGCGTCCCAGTTGCCCTCGAAGGTGACCAGCAGGTCGGCCAGCCCGACCTCGGCGTAGCCCGGGTCCGGGTGTTCGCCGTGGCCGAAGATCACCGTCCCGCAGCCGGCCGCCCGGGCGGCGGTGGCCAGCCGGCGGTAGTGCGTCAGCGCGCCGGGCTGGGTGGACACCTGGTCGAAGTAGACGCCGGTGATGCCGTGGCGCTGGCGGTACGTCAGGATGTCGGCCACCACCGCGGCGTGCGGCCGCCGGCCGTAGTCGGTGTCGGTGTAGCCGACCAGCGGCAGGCCGGCCGAGCGGAGCTCCTCGGCGGCCTCGGCGAAGACGCCGTCCGGGGTCTCGCCCGGCCCGTCGGCCAGGTTGAGCACCACGGCGCTGATCCGGCCGGGGTCGGCGGCGGCGATCGCCCGCCAGGCCGCCGGGTCCACCGCGGGGTGGACGTACAGCGGCACCAGCAGGCGGCCGTCGGGGGTGGGCCCGGTGGTCATGGGACCACCGGGGCGGTCGCGGACCCGACGGTGTCGAGCCACAGGTCGCGCAGGGTGTCGGCGAGGTCCGTCTCCGGCTGCCAGCCGAGCTCCCGGGCGGCGGCCGAGACGTCGGCCTGCTGCCAGGAGACCGCGGCCGAACGCTCCGAACCCGCCCCGGTCTCGTCGATCCGGCCGGTGAAGCCGGCTGCGGCGACCAGCCCGTCCGCGATCGCCCGCACCTGTCGGGCCCGTCCGGAGGCCAGGTTGAGCACCCGGGGGAGCGGCCCCTCCGCGGCGGCGGCCAGGCCGACCGCGCGGGCGATGTCCCGGGCGTCGACGAAGTCGCGGTAGGCGGAGAGGTCTCCGACGGTGATCACGCCGTCGGCGCCCTCGGGCGCCACCCGGTGCAGCTCGGCGGCCAGCCGGCCGGGCAGCGAGCCCGCCGGGGCACCCGGGCCGACCGGGTTGAACACCCGCAGGACCACCGCGTCCAGTGCCGAACCGGCCACCGCGAGGGAGCCGGCCAGCTTGGTCGCGCCGTACACGCCGACCGGGCGGGCGTCGGCGTCCTCGGACAGCGAGCTGCCCTCGGCGCAGACGCCGTACTCCCCGGCCGAGCCGATGTGCACCAGCCGGGCCTTCGGGGTGCCGAGCTGCATCGCCTCGCAGAGCACGGCCGGGCCGCGCGCGTTCACCTCGGCGAGCTTGACCGCGCTGCCGGCCACGGCACCGGCGAAGTTGACCACCACGTCGGGGGCCAGCTCGGCCAGTTCCTCGCCGAGCGGTCCGGCCTGCGCGGTGGCCAGGTCGAGCCGCAGGTCGTGGGCGGGCCGCCGGCCCGCGGTCAGCACGGTGGCACCGGGCAGTGACCGCAGGACGGCGGTGGCGTGACGGCCCAGGAAGCCGTCGCCGCCGAGAAGCAGGATCCTCACGCGGCCCGTCCGTCACTCTGGGCGCCCGCGGTGGCGGGCTCCTCGGCCTGGTCGTCCGGGGTGGTGCGCGCGGCCGCGAGCGGCAGCTCGGCCACGGCCGGGACCTTCTCGGCCGACTCGAAGGGCATCAGCACCGGGCGGATGGACGAGAACTCGGCGTTGGCCCGGTCGTAGTCGTCCGGGCGGCCGATGTCGAGCCAGTAGCCGCCGAACTCGTAGGCGGACGGCGGGGTCCCGGCGCCCAGCAGGTCCAGCACCAGCTCGTCGAAGCCCAGCGGAAGGCCGGGGGTGTACTTGGCGAGCGCCGAGCGGGAGACGCCGTAGACGCCCATCGACACGCGGTAGTCGATGCTCGGCTTCTCCTGGAAGCCGGTGATGCTGCCGGACTCGGTGGTCAGCACACCGAAGTCGATCTTCACCTGTCGGGCGTAGGTGGCGATGGTCAGCGGCGCACCGGACTCCTCGTGGTGGCGGAGCACCCCGGCGAAGTCCAGGTCGGTCAGGATGTCGCCGTTCATCACCAGGAAGTGCTCGGGCAGGCGGTCCTGCATGGTGAGCAGCGGGCCCATGGTGCCGAGCGGGCTGTCCTCGACGGCGTAGCCGACGCGCAGGCCCCACTGGGACCCGTTGCCGACGTAGGCGCGGATGATGTGGCCGAGGTGGCCGATGGCCAGGGTGACGGTCTTGAAGCCCGCGGCGGCGAGCTGGCGCATCACGATCTCGAGGATCGCGTGCTGGTCGCCGATCGGGACGAGCGGCTTGGGGAGCGCGGTGGTGTACGGGCGGAGTCGGACGCCCTTACCGCCGGCCAGGATCACTGCATGCATGGATTTTCCCCCACGGAAAGGATGTGCAGGACACGAACCTTGGAACCAGGTCGGGCAAGATCGTTACGACGGTCAGACGTTGTAGATGTCGGTCTTGTAGCGGGCCAGGTTGGACGGGTCGCGGAAGAACTCGATGGTCTGCTCCAGACCCTGCTCCAGGCTGAACTGCGGGGCCCAGCCGGTGGCCTCGCGCAGCCGGGTGGCGTCCGCGACCAGGCGCATGACCTCGGAGTTGGCCGGGCGGATGCGCTGCTCGTCCTCCTTCACCACCAGGTCGACGCCCATCAGCTTGCCGACCAGGGTGACCAGGTCGCCGACCGAGATCTCGCCGCCGGTGCCGGCGTTGAAGGTCCGGCCGACCACCGTCTCGGCGGGCGCGGTGCCGACCGTGCGGAAGGCGTTCGCGGTGTCCTTGACGAAGGTGAAGTCACGGGTCGGGCGCAGGTCGCCGAGGGTGATCTCGGTCTCGCCGGCGGCGACCTGGGCGATCACGGTCGGGATGACGGCGCGCATCGACTGGCGCGGGCCGAAGGTGTTGAACGGGCGCAGGGTGACGACCGGGGTCTCGAAGCTGGCGTGGTAGCTGTCGGCCAGCCGGTCCCCGCCGGCCTTGGAGGCGGCGTACGGGGACTGGGTGTTGATCGGGTGGTCCTCGGTGATCGGCACGGTCTGCGCGGTGCCGTAGGTCTCGCTGGTCGAGGTGTGCACCATGCGCGGGATCTCGAGGTGGCGCACCGCCTCCAGCACGTTCAGGGTGCCGGTGACGTTGGTGTCGACGTACGAGTGCGGGGCCCGGTAGGAGTACGGGATCGCGATGAGGGCGGCCAGGTGGTAGACCGCCTCGGTGCCCTTGACCAGGCCGTTGACCGAGCCCGGGTCCCGGACGTCGCCGAGGACGATCTCGACCGAGTCCAGCACCTCCTCGGACAGGGTCTCCAGCCAGCCGAAGGACGAGAAGGAGTTGTACTGGACCATCGCGCGGACCTGGTGCCCGTCGGCGACCAGGGTTTCGACGAGGTGGGAACCGATGAATCCCTCGGCTCCGGTGACCGCGACGCTGCTCATGCGTAATTCGCTTTCTCGATCTTTGGGGAGGCCGGGCTCTCGTGGTGACCGGCCGGTGGTGTTCAGCTGTTCCGGTGAAGCTGTTCAGCGGTGCACGCGGGTGCGTGCGCGTGTTCAGGTGTTCAGCGGTGCTGGGTGGTGCGGCCGAGCGCGGGCCCGGCGATTGCGGTGAGGAGGACGGCGGCCGTCCCGCAGCCGATCAGCTGCAGGACGATCGGGTCCGCCCCGGCCAGCAGCCCGGCGCTCTCGGCACCCGCGGCGGCCAGACAGATGAGGGCGGTGCTCCAGCTGAAGCCGAAGGCGTTCAGCAGCAGCGCCAGCCAGAGCGAGCCGCCGAGGAGCAGCATCGCGCCGAGCTGCGGGACGCCGAGCGCGGGGGCGCCGGGCCACAGCACGGTCGCGGCGGCGTCCAGCGCGGCCACGGTGGTGAGGTAGATGAAGAGGCAGCCGAGCAGGATCCCGCCGGTCCGGCGGGTGAACTGCCCGGAGGTGTGGCTGGTGCGCAGTGCGGCCACGGCCATCGCCCGGTAGCGGAAGAGCAGCCACTCGGCGAGCCCGAGGCTGAGCGTCAGCGCGATCATGGCCGGTCCGGTCGGGGTGGCGCTCGCGCCGTGCGCGGCCCCGGTCTCCACCGCCAGGTGGATGGTCCCGCCGAGGCCGGCGATCAGGGTGAGCGCGCCGCAGGCCAGGCCGAACAGCAGGTGCGGGACCTCCTGGCGGACCGGCAGCCGCAGCTCGACGTCCTCCTTCTCGCCGCGGCGGACGCAGAACAGCAGCTCCCGCGCGGCCAGCCCGACGGCGAGCACCAGCGAGGCGAGCAGCACGACCGTCCGGACGAGTTGCGGGACGTCCACGGCGAGCACCACGCCAGCGCCGACCGAGGCCGGGGCCAGTGCCAGCAGCAGGAACTTCTCCCGCCCGAGCACCAGCAGCACGGTGGCCGCGCCCAGGTAGAGGGACTGCCCGGCGGCGAAGCAGAGCGCCCCCAGCGGGCCGCCGACCACGTACGCGGCCGCCGAGGCCAGCAGCGCCCCCAGCGGTGCGCCGACGGCCAGGCAGACCGCGGCCTCCCGGCGCCGGAGCCGGCCCAGCCAGCGGTACGACCGGTGCGCCAGCGCCTGGTTGAAGCCCCAGCTGACCAGCGTCGCGACGGAGAGCGCGAGCATGCCCGAGGGCAGGCCGAAGCGCATCCGGTCGGCTGCGAACAGGTTGGCGCCGAGCAGGTAGCCGAGCCCGGGCAGGGCGAACACCAGGCCGCGCACCACGCAGCGCCAGGGGTCGGCCCGCCACGGGTTGGCGAACTCGGAGCTCGGGCCGGGGTAGCGGCGCTGGACCTTCTCGAACAGCTCCTCGGCGACGGTGAAGGCGTCCGGGCGGCCGTACAGCAGGGCCGCCTGTTCGTCGGAGAGGCCGTCGGACTCCAGGAACGCGGCGATCTCGTACGGGTGGACGGCGTCGGCGCAGACGTCGCGCAGGCGCTCGGCGAGCTCGTCCAGCGGGTCCGCGGAGAGGTCGAGCTGTTCCTCGGGTTCGGGCTGGACGGGCGCGGCCGGGCGGCGGCGCTTCAGCGGCAGGGTGCGCAGCTGCATCGTCCGCTCGGAGCCGCCCTCGTCCGGCACGAGCCGCAGCGGGCCGCTCATGCCGTCACCTCGGCGAGCTCGGCGGCGTCGCGGCACGCGCGCCCGTCGACGGTTCGCCCGTTCACGCGCCCACCTCGCTCGGCTCCGGGTGGGCGGCGGCGAGCTGCTCGTCCCAGTCGGGTGCGGGGGCCTCGTCGGTGACGGCCACCACGCCGTTGGGCATCCAGCGGGCGGTGCCGAGGAGCTCGGTGTAGATGCCCCGGAAGCCGTCGATGTTCTGGCGGAGGGTGAACTGCTCGATGACCCGCAGCCGGGCCTGCTCGCCGAGCCGACCGCGCCGCTCGGCGTCGCGCAGCAGCTCGATGGCGGCGGCCGCCATCGGCTCGGGCTCGCGCGGCGGGACGACCAGGCCGGTGTCCCCGACGGCCTCGCGGACGCCGCCGACGTCGGTCGAGACGGTCGCGCGGCCGCAGGACATCGCCTCGATCAGGGTGAACGGGAAGCCCTCGCTGATGCTGGAGAGCATGACCACGTTGCCGGCCGCGTACGCGTCGGTGATGTCGGCGACGCGGCCCTCGAACGCCACCGAGTCGGCGATGCCGAGCTCGGCGGCCAGGGCTATGCAGCCGTCCCGGTAGGCCTCGCCGCCCTTGGGAGTTCCGCCGAAGAGCCGCAGCCGCGCCTCGGGGATCTCGCGCTGGACGATGGCGAAGGCCCGGATCAGCGTCTCCAGGTCCTTGATCGGGTCGACCCGGCCGGCCCAGCTGAGGGTCGGCGTCTCGGGTTCGGGTCCGGCCGGCGGGAAGGCCGTCGGGTCCACGCCGTTGTAGACGGTGCGGATGTGCGCGGACGGCGTGCCGCCGCGCTCCTCCCAGCGCCGGTTGTACCGGTTGCCGGGGGTGACCAGCGCCGCCTGCCGGTAGCTCTCCTCGGCGAGCATCCGGTAGAAGCCGAGCAGCAGCGCCTTGACCGGCCACCGGTAGGGGCCGGTGCGGTAGCCGAGGTAGCGCTCGCGCAGGTAGATGCCGTGCTCGGTGAGCAGGAACGGTACGCCGTACTGCTGGGCGGCGATCAGCCCGGGCAGGGTGGCGAGGCCGCCGCTGGCCGCGTGCGCGACGCCGTCGGTGGGCGGCTCGACCGAGAGCGGCCGCAGGGCGTGCTCCAGCAGGTCGGTCGCGTTCAGGGCGTCGTGCAGGGTGGGCCGGGAGACGGCGGTGGGCAGGTAGTCGCGGGTCCAGACGTGCTGGAGGGTGCGCAGCGCGCGTTCGCTGCGCAGCGCAGGGCTGAGCAGGCCGCGCCGGGCGAGGTCGGCGAAGCCGTACAGCTCGGTGCCGAAGTGCGTGGTGTAGACCGGATCGAGGATGGAGTGCAGGAAGCGCTCGTACGCGTTGAGGAAGCGCCGCATCTCCTTGCCGCGGGGCGGTCCGGCCTCCGAGGCCGGTCCCCACAGCGGTGCGGTCGTGACGGACCGCACGTTGGCGGGCAGCTCCCAGGCCAGGGCTTCGTGGCCGGTACCGGTGACGGCGATGACGTCGAAGTCGACGTCGGGCATGCCTTGAACGAGCTGGTCGCACCAGACACTCACGCCGCCGTGCTGGTGCGGATACGTCCCCTCGGTGAGCAGGGTGACGCGCATCTCCTGTCCCCCCTCCTGTTCCTTGCGTCGGTGTCCGGCCTGGGTGGCCGGAACGGGAGCCGTGGCAGGGGCCGGGCCGGTTGCCCGGTCCGGCCCCGCCATCGGGTGCTACGGGTTACCGGTTGCCGGAGCGTCCGGTGGTGGTGGTGCCGAGCGAGGCCGCCCCCCCGGTGGCCTTACCGCCCTTGGCCGCGACGCCCTTGCCGGGCACCGTGACGCCGCTCCCGGGGACCAGGGACTTCGCCTTGGTGCGGGTGGTGTCGCTCGGACCCACCGGGACGGGGGTGGCGACGCCCTGCGGGACGACCTTCTTGTCCGCCGGGGCCGGAGCCGTGACGGAGTTGGCCGCGACACTCGGCGAGACGGCGGCCGGGGTGGCCGGCGCCGACGGGAGCTGCAGGGTGATGCTGCTCTGCAGGGTGCCGCGGGACACCCAGCCGGACAGCGTACCGGCGTAGGCCGAGCCGAACGCGGTCGACCCGATGACCAGCTTCTGGGAGGTGCCCGTCGGCATGGTGGCCTGGACCTGAACGCCGGACGGCGCGTTGACGGTCACCGTGTTGCCGATCCGGTACGCGGTGACCTGGCCGGCGGCCAGCGCCGCGTTCCAGGCCGCGCGCTTCTGGAACTCCTGGCCGATCTCCTTCTCGCCGAGGTTGACGATCGGGGTGTTGTCGGCGTGCAGGGCCCGGTAGTTGCCGAGGACCTTCTCCAGCACCGGGTACAGGATCCGGTCCTCGGAGAGGTTCGACTGGTGGATGAAGTGCGGACGCGGGTCGTTGCTCAGCACGTGGCCGAGGTCGATCCGGGCCTCCAGCGGCACGATGTACGACTGGTAGCCGGTGTTGACGTCCAGCGGGTGCGGCAGGCAGGTCGAGTTCGCGTTGTTCTCGCAGATCCCGCTGCCGCCGTTGGCCGCACTGGTGTAGATCCAGTTGTACTCGTCCGCCTCCTCCTTCGCCGTCCCGGCGTTGTAGAAGACGTTCATCGGGTACCGCGGCACGGTCAGCGTGGACGAGCCGACGGCCCGCTGGGCGGGCTCGCGGGACGCGTCGCTACCCGTGAACTTGATGCCGTTGGCGGCCAGCGCCGGCGCCAGGTACGGGTTGTCGCTGGTCTCCTGCGGGGCGGTCAGCAGACCGGAGTGCTCACCGGTGACGAGCGACTGCGGGTCGACGTTCAGACCGTTGGTCTTGGCCCAGTCGAAGTTGTTCTTGATCTGGGTCGAGATGGTGTTCTGGTCGGTCCAGACGGTGTTGCCCGCGGCGTCCTTGCTGCAGCGCCACGGCACCACCGACACGTCCTGGACGCAGCCCAGGTACGGGTGGGTGTAGGTGTGGTTGACCCACCGGTAGCTGTTCTGGTCGGCGATCATCTGGGTGGCGGTGGGGTCGACCGTGGTCTCGTGGTCGGCCTTCCAGTCCTCGCTGCCGCCACCGTTGAACACCATGTCCAGGGTGAAGTTGTTGGCGGTTTGCCACTGCTTGAGGAACTGCGCGTCCGCCTGCGTCATCCGGATCGGGTTGGCCGTGTCCGGGGTGCCGGGCGGGCAGGTGACGTCGCCGGGGGTGCACTTGAGGGTGGTGTCCCAGCGGTCGTCGGCCAGGAAGACGTCGTCCACGTGCGCCGCGAAGTAGTTGCGGTCGTAGCCGAGGTGGACGCCCTGGGTGATCCAGTCGACCATGCCGCGCGCCAGCAGGCGGTACTGCTGCTGGTACTGGTTGTAGACGAAGGTGACGACCAGTTCCTTGCGGCCGTCGTGGGTGTACTCCCCGACCAGCGAGCCGCGCGAGGTGGTGTTCGGGATCGCGGAGTCGACCAGCGGGACGAACGAGGCACCGGCGGGGAGGCTGGCCAGGGGCGTGGCCAGGTAGCCGTAACTCTCGCTGACGGACGGGTCGTTGTCCTCGAACGGGACGCTGCCCTTCAGGTACCCGAACGGGCCCGAAGTGCCGGCGGCCGTGGTGGCGCCCTGGAAACCGTCCAGGGTGCCGTAGTAACCGGGATTCACGGCGTAGTTCAGCCCCACCGCAGGGCTGGCGAACGTGTACGCGTCGATCTGCCGGATACCGAATGCGGCTTCGTAGCTCGCGATGGCCGTCATCTCGGCGGCACTGTTGGGGAAGGGGTTTTCGTTGGGCAGCACGATGCCCTGGTACTTCCCGCGGGGCTGACCGTTCACCGTGTCACTCAGGAAAGCCGAGTTGATGACGGGACGGTTGGTGTCGTTGAGGTTGACGACCTTGTACGGGGTGCCCTGGCTCTTGAGCTCGGCGGTGATGGCCGCGACGGAGGGGCCCCCGTCGTCGATGACCAGGATGGTGAGGTCGATCCTGGGCGGCGTCGTGTCGCCGTGGGCCAGGGTGGTCTGCAGGCCGCTGGCCAGCAGAACTGCCGCCGCGCAGGCGGCAACTCTTCGGGTCGCTCGACCCATGGTTGATCCTCCCCTTGGTGCAGGCGCCTCGCTGCTCGGCGCTCGCCTGCCCTGTAGCTGTTCGCGGGCAGCAGGCTGCCCGGCGCCCATCCTGGTCGAGGGTCGGGCCTACGAGGGACCAATTGGGCGAGAGTGCAGCGAACCTGTTACCAACGTTCATGGCGATGCCATGAAGGCGCTGATTGTGACCGGAACTGGACCGGCTATGCAAATAATGAATTGGGAATGAAAAAACGGAAGCTGACCGCTACGCCTCGTTACTGCGCGTGCGCCTTCGGCAGGGCCCCCCGGCGCCTACACTGTCGTCGTCGCGGATGACACTCTTGCACATCTCGCCGACCCATTGGGCAGGTTCATGCAATATCGGGCACCGCTGTGCCATGTGACAGTCCGAATATGCAATGGAGGCGCCGCGTGGCCGATCAGCAGACCCAGTCCGGCGTAATCGGCGGTGCACGGAATACGTCGGCGGGGCCGGGCGGAACGGTGCTGGTCGGGCGCAGTCTCGGGTTGCGCGGCGCGGTCAACGCGCGCGACCTCGGCGGCTACCGGACGGCCGACGGGCGGCTCCTGCGGTCGGGCGTGGCCCTGCGCAGCGATGGCCTGAACCATGTCACCGAGGACGATCTGGGCCCGCTGAGCGCACTCGGCCTGCGCCGCGTGGTGGACCTGCGCAGCCTGGACGAGGTCCGCGCGGCCGGCCCCGACCGGCTGCCCGGCCTCCCGGTCGCCGAGCTCCCGGCCACCGCCCCGGCGACCACCGCGCTGACCGTCGAGGCCGACGGGCCCGGCGGCGTCACCCTGCACCACCTGCCGCTGCTGGCGACGGGCTTCGACATCCACCGGACGCTGCGCGGCGCCCTCGCGGACCGCGACCCCGACCGGCAGCGCGCCGTGCTCGGCGCGGGCCGGGCGGCAGGGATGATGACCGGCCTCTACCGCTGGTTCGTCACCGACCCGGTGGCCCGGGAGCGGTTCGCGACCCTGCTGCGGCTGCTGGCCGCCCCCGGGGGACCGCCGCTGCTGTTCCACTGCTCGGCCGGCAAGGACCGCACCGGCTGGGCCGCCGCGCTCGTGCTGACCGCGCTCGGGGTTGACCGCGGGGCCGTCGTCGCCGACTACCTGCTCACCAACGAGCGCGCCGCCCCGGTCGTCGACCGCGTGCTGGAGGACTTCGGCACCCGCGGCCTGATGCGCGAGCCGGAGCTGCTCCTGCCGGTCTTCCGGGCCGACCCGGACTACCTGGCCGCGGCCTTCGAGGAGGTCGGGGCCGGCTGGTCCGGCTTCGACGGGTACTGGCGGGACGGCCTGGGCCTGGACGACGCCGTCCTGGACGGGCTGCGGGCCAACCTGCTGGACGGCGACGGGGGCCGGCCCGCGGTGCCCTGATCAGCCCTCGCTGATCAGGCCCTCGCGGAGCTGGGTGAGCGTCCTGGTGAGCAGTCGGGAGACGTGCATCTGGGAGATGCCGATCTCCTCGCCGATCTGCGACTGGGTCAGGTTGCCGAAGAACCGCAGCATGATGATCCGGCGCTCCCGCGGCGGCAGCTTGGCCAGCAGCGGCTTCAGCGACTCCCGGTACTCGACGCCCTCCAGGGCGAGGTCCTCGTAGCCGAGCCGCTCGGCCAGCGGGCCGTCGCCGTCCTCCTCGCCGGGGCTGGAGTCGAGCGAGCTGGCGGTGTAGGCGTTGCCCACCGCGAGGCCCTCGACCACGTCCTCCTCGCTGACGCCCAGGCAGGCGGCCAGCTCGGCGACGGTGGGGGAGCGGTCCAGCCGCTGGGACAGCTCGTCGCCGGCCTTGGTGAGCGCCAGCCGCAGCTCCTGGAGCCGCCGGGGCACCCGGACCGACCAGCTGGTGTCCCGGAAGAAGCGCTTGATCTCGCCGACCACGGTGGGCATCGCGAAGGTGGGGAACTCCACCCCGCGCTCCGGGTCGAACCGGTCGATCGCCTTGATCAGGCCGATGGTGCCGACCTGGACGATGTCCTCCATCGGCTCGTTGCGGCTGCGGAAGCGGGCCGAGGCGTACCGGACCAGCGGCAGGTTGAGCTCGATCAGGGTGTCGCGGACGTAGGCGTGCTCGGTGCTTCCGGGCTCCAGGGCGGCCAGCCGCAGGAACAGCGAGCGGGAGAGCGTCCGGGTGTCCAGGACGGAGCCGGGCGGCGGCTCGGGCGGCGTCTCCGGGCCGGGGGACCCGGCGGACGGGACCCGCTGGAGCGGGATCCGGTCCTCGGCGACCGCCGTACCGTTGGCCTGACCAGCGTGGATCTCCGCAGTGCCCAGCTCTCCGGACATGCACCCACCCCCTCGTGACTGACACTTGAACGGGAGCCGTCGCGCGGAGGTTCCCGCCGGGGCCCTCCCCCTCCATACCGGAACACGGCCCACGGCAAACCCGAACGTCGCGAGATGTCACGCGGGGGTAACGCGCTGCAATCTCAGTCTTCCCACGAGTTGCCGGTCCGAAGCCTCGTCAGGATGCGCGAGAGCAGCCGCGAGACGTGCATCTGGGACATCCCCAGCTCGGTGCTGATCTGCGACTGGGTGAGGTTCGCGAAGAACCGCAGCATCACGATCCGGCGCTCCCGCTCGGGCAGCTGGACCAGCAGGTGGCGGACCATGTCCCGGTGCTCGACCTCGGCCAGCGCGGAGTCCTCGTAGCCGAGCCGGTCGAGCAGGGCGAGCCCGCCCTCGTGCTCCTGCGCGGCCTCCAGGGAGGCCGCGTTGTAGGCCCGCCCGGCGTCCAGGCAGGCCCGGACGTCCTCCTCGGGGATCCGCAGGCTGGCGGCGATCTCGGGGACCTTGGGGGTCCGGCCGTGCAGCACCGTCAGCTCCTCCATCGCGCCGCTGACCTGGACCCAGAGCTCCTGCAGCCGGCGCGGGACGTGCATGGTGCGCACGTTGTCCCGGAAGTAGCGCTTGATCTCGCCGAGGATGGTCGGCAGGGCGTAGGTGGGGAACTGCACCCCGCGGCCGGGGTCGAAGCGGTCGATCGCGTTGATCAGGCCGATGGTGCCGACCTGGACGACGTCCTCCATCGGCTCGCTGCGGCTGCGGAACCGGGTGGCCGCGTACCGGACCAGCGGGATGTTCACCTCGATCAGGGCGGCTCTGACCCGCTCCCGTTCGGGGGCGCCGGCGGGCAGCTCCGCGAGCCGTTCGAAGAGCACCCGGGTCAGTGTCCGGACGTCCACCGCGGGGCGGCCGCCGGGGCCGCGCAGGCCCTCCGGGCGCAGCTCGCCGGCCGGACTGATGATCGCCGCCAAGACCTCGTCCACCGACACGCCACCCCTCCCTAAGTCGACAACGACGGGCCCTGCGGATCGGGTGTCGCGGCTGGTTGATCACCTCGCCATGTCCGGCAAAACCGGTCATAGCATCACAAGGCGGGCGCAGGTCGGGCAAGCACCCGGTGGAGGTGTGTTGGTGCGGCGCCGTCCGTCCGTCCGGGCCCCCGGCGGGGCGCGGCAGGGATCGTTCCGGGACAGAGCAAGCGCCCCGTCCGACGGGCGGACGGGGCGCGGCGGTCCGTCCGGGGGACGGGCCTCGGGTGCGGCGGGGATCAGACCTCGACGTCGGCGATCACCCAGGTGGCGAACTCGCGCCACTGCCCGGCCGCGGCCTGGTGGGCCGGGTGGGTGAGGTACGCCTGCAGGGCCTCGCGGTCCTCGACCAGGCTGTTGATCGCGTAGTCGTACGCGATGTCGCGCTCGGTGGTGTTCCAGCCGCACTCCCACTCGCGCAGCTCGGGGATCTGCGGGCCGAGCTCCTCGAAGGCCTTGGCGCCGGCGAGCGCCCGGTCGTCGTCCTTGGTGACGCCTTCGTTGAGCTTGAACAGGACCAGGTGCCGGATCACGATTGCCGCTCCTCGCGGACGGGGGTGGGGACCCGCCCACGGTAGCCGGTGGGCGCGGGCCCGGCGACGGCCGTCCGCGGGCTGACCGCCCGCCGGCCGCGGAGGCCGGCCGGGCGGGCCGTTCACGAGGGCCGGGGGCTCACTTGATCAGACCGGTCATGAAGGTGCCGACCGCCTTGGCCGCGTTCGAGATGCCCTCGAAGCCCAGCTGGACGAGCTCGGCCGAGCGGGCCGGGGACGTGATGATCGAATAGAGGACGAAGATGAGCAGGAGGGCCATGCCGATCTTCTTCGCCTGCGCCATCGGTGCCGTCCTCCCTGCCGTGGGCCGCCGCCGTCCTGGTCCCCGATCGGCCCTGCGGAAGCAGCTTATCCACCGGACGGGCTATCAAGTGTGCGACGCGTTCGCCCGACGGGACGAAGGTCCCCGCGAGTGAGGCCTTTCTCCGGGTGCCCGGTCGCGGCTCCGGCGGCAGGATGGAACGCGTACCGGGGATCTGGCAGGAATTCCCGGTGCGTGGATCCGGAGCTCCCCGCTGTGGGACCGGTGCCGCGGCTTCCCCCCCGACGCGGCGCCGGTTGTGGGACTCCGCAGGGGGGAGCGGCAGTTTCCCCCGAGCCGCTCCCCCTCCAGGCTCCGTACCCTCCGGGCGTTGGTGGTCATCGGCCCGGAGTGCGGAGCCCTTTCCGCGCCCGAGGGTGCGCGGGAACGCCGAAGGCCCGTCCGTTCTGCAACGGACGGGCCTTCGGGCTTTTCCAGCGGTAGCGGTGGGATTCGAACCCACGGTGGAGTTGCCCCCACACACGCTTTCGAGGCGTGCTCCTTTGGCCGCTCGGACACGCTACCGAGGGGAACTCTACCGGACGGGTGGCGCGGTCACGAAATCCGTATCGGCGCGGGGGTCGCGCGCCCGGTGCGGCCGGTGCCGGCGGGGGCGCGGCTGCGGTGTCAGCGGTGGGTGTCGAAGAACTCGCGCAGCTGCTCGCCGCACTCCTCGGCGAGGACGCCCCAGATCACCTCGGGGCGGTGGTTGAGCCGGCGGTCGCGCATCACGTCGAAGAGCGAGCCGGCCGCGCCGGCCTTCTCGTCGAGGGCGCCGTAGACGACCCGGTCGATGCGGGAGAGCACGATGGCCCCGGCGCACATCGTGCAGGGCTCCAGCGTGACGACCAGCGTGCAGCCGCTCAGCCGCCACTCCCCGACCTCTGCGGCCGCCTGCCGGATCGCGACCACCTCGGCGTGCGCGGTGGGGTCGCCGACCGCCTCGCGCTCGTTGTGGCCGCGCCCGATCACCTCGCCGTCCGGGCCCAGGACGAGCGCCCCGACCGGAACGTCCCCGGTGGCCGGCGCCAGGGCGGCCTCGGCGATCGCGAGGCGCATCGGCGCCGCCCAGCGGTCACGGACCGGGTCGGGGCGGACGGGGGCGGGGAGCGGGGCGATCCGGGGGGCGGTCTGCATGGCATCCAGTGTCGGGCATCCGGTGGAGGGCACCGGTGCGGTCGCTACCGGACCGCCTCCAGGACCTCGCCGCAGCCCAGGGCCTCGGCGATCTCCTCCAGGGCGTCGCCCGGGACGGCGCCCTCGCCGCTGAGGGCGAGCAGCTCCTCGGAGGGGAGGCCGAACTCGGTCAGCAGGTGGGAGTCGCCGAGCGGACCGACCGGGACCCCGCCGGGTGCGTCGGCGTCCTCCTCCTGGTCCTCCTCCCCGCTCTCCTCCAGCTCGACGACCAGGTCGTCCAGGTCACCGAACTCGCTCTCGCCGGCCTGGTCGACCAGTTCGTCGGTGAGGACGGAGCCGTAGGAGCTGCGGGCGGCCGCGGCGCCGTCGGAGACGAAGATCCGCGGGTCCTCCTCGCCGTCCACCCGGACGATGGCGAACCAGGCGTCCTCCTGTTCGATGAAGACCAGGACGCTGTCGTCGTCCTGCGCGGAGTCGCGGGCCAGGTCGGTCAGGTCGGCGAGGGTTTCGACGTCGTCGAGCTCCGTCTCGCTCACATCCCACCCGTCCTCGGTGCGAGCAAGCACTGCAGCGAAGTACGCCACCAGGGACACTCCCAAGATCATCGGTCTCGGCTGTCGGCGCGTTCGGGCAACGCGAAGTCTGGCCGCCCCCGCGCCAGAGGCGGTCCGCTTGTTCGGACCGTCCCATCGGAATCGTGACAGAAAGCCCGCCCTCGCGGGGGGTGTTCGGCAGCGCGTCTTTGCAGGTCGTGTCGGAAGGGCGGGGCGGGGGTCGGTGAACCGGGGCGGATCGGGCGGCAGCCCCCGTCAGATCCGGAAGGTTCGCATCCGCATGGCCTCGCGCATCCGCCGTTCCTTGGTCCGCCGGGGCTGCACCCGCTCCCGCAGCTCGCGGGCCTCGGCGAGCTCGCGCAGGAAGACGGCCCGCCGTTTGCGGCGTTCCGCCTCGGTCTCCGGAGGGTCCTGCGGCGGGCCGGCGCGCCCGCCCGACCGGCCGGTGGGCTCGTTCGTCGAGCCGCCCCCCGCGTTCGGGTTGCTCGTCATAAGACGTGACATTCCCAGATCGGCCCGGTTGATACCACAGGAGGTGCTTCCGTCCGGAGATTCGCGGTGCGTCACGGCGTGTCACGGACGGGTGACCGGCGACGCGGCCGGGGCGGACGCGGCGAGTCGTACAGGCGTCCGGCGCCGGGCTAACCTCGGTACATGCGTCTCCACGTCGTCGACCACCCCCTGGTCGCCCACAAGCTCTCCACCCTGCGCGACGAGCGCACCGACTCGCCGACCTTCCGTCGCCTGACCGACGAGCTGGTGACCCTCCTCGCCTATGAGGCCACCCGGGACGTCCGCACCGAAGAGGTGGAGATCACCACGCCCGTGGCGGTCACGCTCGGCACCCGCCTCAGCTACCCGCGCCCCCTCGTCGTGCCGATCCTCCGGGCCGGCCTCGGCATGCTGGACGGGATGACCCGCCTGCTGCCGACCGCCGAGGTCGGCTTCCTCGGCATGGTCCGCAACGAGGAGACCCTCGAGGCCTCCACCTACGCCACCCGGATGCCGGACGACCTGTCCGGTCGCCAGGTCTACGTGCTCGACCCGATGCTGGCCACCGGCGGCACCCTGGTCGCGGCGATCCGGATGCTGATCGAGCGCGGCGCCACCGACGTCACCGCCGTGGTCCTGCTGGCCGCGCCGGAGGGCGTCGAGGTGATGCGGCGCGAGCTGGCGGACCTGCCGGTCACCGTCGTCACCGCCGCCCTGGACGAGCGGCTGAACGAGAACGGCTACATCGTCCCCGGCCTCGGCGACGCGGGCGACCGCCTCTACGGCACCGCGGGCTGAGCGGACCCACCCCCCTGGACGTCGAGAGCCCCCCGGCACCGTGCCGGGGGGCTCTCCGCTGTCGTGGGGCGCCGGGTCAGCAGCTGCCGGTGACGGTCGGGGTGGGGGAGGGCTTGGTGGCCAGGGCGAGGGCCGCGGCGGCCTGGGTCTCGTCCAGCAGGGCGTTGTAGCTGTCGCCGACCACGAAGTCGACGCTGCCGTCGGTGCGGGCGTCGGCGGTGGCGGTGGCCCCGGCGATCTGCGAGGTGAGCAGGGTGGCGGCGCCGGCGCCGGCGGGCCCGGCGATCACCTGGGCGGTCCCGGGCACCTTCTTGTCCAGCTCGGCCGGGGCGTTGCCGACCTTGCCGATGGTGAAGCCGCGCTTCTTGAGCTCGTCGGCGGTCCGCCCGGCCAGCCCGGCCTTGGTGGTGGCGTTGTAGACGTTGACCGTGACCGCGGTCGGCTGCGGGATGGCGTGCGGGTCGCCCTGGGCGGCGGCCAGCGTGCCGGAGGCGGCGGGTGCGGCGCCCGGGGTGGGCGCGGCCAGCGGCTTGCCGGAGGGCGTCGCGCAGGCCTGCGCGGAGGCGTTGCGGTTCTTGCCGCTGAAGATGTCGTAGAGCTGCACGCCGCCGAGGCCGATCAGGGCCAGGGCGACCAGCGCCGCCAGCGCGGCGATCACCTTGCGGCTCTTCTTCGGGGGCCGGCCGAGCCGCGGGTAGGCGTTGCCGGTGACGCGGTACTGCTTCCCCTTGAGGCCTTGGGGAGTCAACATGCTCACGGTTTGTCTCCCCCTCGTGCCGGGGCGGGGTCGGGATGACGGGTCGGCCGGTCCGGTGGTCCCCCGGTGCGGGCGGATCCCCTGGTCGCGGCCGTAGTCAGCAGCCTAGTGCCGACAGGCTGCGAAGGTACTAAATGATCATCATCTGGAGTACTCCGGCACCCGAACGGGGGTACCCGGGTACGCGCGAACCGCCCTCCGCCGGATGGCGAGGGGGCGGTCCGGTGGCCCGTGACGAGGGTCCGTCACTCCATCTCGAGGACGCGGGCGTGCAGCACCTGGCGCTGCTGCAGCGCGGCGCGCACGGCCCGGTGCAGGCCGTCCTCCAGGTAGAGGTCGCCGTGCCACTTCACCACGTGGGCGAAGAGGTCCCCGTAGAAGGTCGAGTCCTCGGCCAGCAGGGTTTCGAGGTCCAGTTGTCCCTTGGTGGTCACCAGCTGGTCGAGCCGCACCGGACGCGGGGCGACGTCAGCCCACTGTCGGGTGCTCGTCCGGCCGTGATCCGGGTACGGCCGCCCATTGCCGATGCGCTTGAAGATCACACGGAAAGCCTACCGTTTGGGCGGCGGATGGCGCAGCAGCCGCGACGCCGCCACGCGCTCCGGTGTGAGCTGCGGGCGTGTGATTGCGGCTGTTTGATGGGAAATGTCGCGAACATCGCCCCGGAATCCCCCCGGGTTCGGACCCCGCCCCTCCCAGGAGTGTGCCCCGATGTCCTCAGCCCCCACCCCGTCGGCCGTCCGGGAGATCGCCGACGGGTACGCCTTCACCGGGCCCGCCCTCGACCTCGGCGCGGTGCTGCTGGACGGCACCGCCCACCGGGACGCGCAGGTCCGCGTCCCGCTCGGCGTGCTCAACCGGCACGGGCTGGTCGCCGGCGCCACCGGCACCGGGAAGACCAAGACCCTCCAGCTGATCGCCGAACAGCTCTCCGAGCAGGGCGTGCCGGTGTTCCTCGCCGACGTCAAGGGGGACGTCTCCGGCGTCGCCGCGCCCGGGGTGCCCAGCGAGCGCACCGGCGCCCGCGCGGCCGAGGTCGGCCAGGACTGGACACCGCAGGGCTGCCCGGTCGAGTTCTACTCGCTCGGCGGCCAGGGCGCGGGCATCCCGATCCGGGCCACCGTCACCAGCTTCGGGCCGCTGCTGCTGGCCAAGGTGCTGGACCTGAACGAGACCCAGGAGTCCTCGCTCAGCCTGGTGTTCCACTACGCCGACGCCAAGGGCCTGGAGCTGTACGACCTCAAGGACCTCACCGCCGTCATCGCCTTCCTCACCTCGCCCGGGGGCAAGGAGGAGCTGCGGACCATCGGCGGCCTCTCGGCGGCCACCGCCGGGGTCATCCTGCGCGGGCTGACGGTGCTGGAGAACGAGGGCGCCGGGGCGTTCTTCGGCGAGCCCGAGTTCGACACCGCGGAACTGCTGCGCACCGCCCCGGACGGTCGCGGCGTCGTGTCGGTGCTGGAGCTGCCCGCCGTGCAGGACCGGCCGCGGCTGTTCTCCACCTTCCTGATGTGGCTGCTCGCCGACCTCTACCAGGAGCTGCCCGAGGTCGGCGACCTCGACCGGCCCAAGCTGGTCTTCTTCTTCGACGAGGCGCACCTGCTGTTCAAGGGCGCCTCCAAGGCCTTCCTGGAGGCCATCACCCAGACCGTCCGGCTGATCCGCTCGAAGGCCGTGGGGATCTTCTTCGTGACCCAGTCGCCGCGCGACGTCCCGTCCGACGTGCTCGCCCAGCTGGGCAACCGGGTGCAGCACGCGCTGCGCGCCTTCACCCCGGACGACGCCAAGGCGCTCAAGGCCACCGTCTCCACCTTCCCGCGGTCCTCCTACGACCTCGGCGAGGTGCTGACCTCGCTCGGCACCGGCGAGGCCGTGGTGACCGTCCTGTCCGAGAAGGGCGCGCCGACCCCGGTCGCGGCGACCAGGCTCCGGGCGCCGCGCTCGCTGATGGGGCCGATCGATGCGGGTGCGCTGCAGGCCGCCGTGGACGCCTCGCCGCTGACGGCGCGCTACCGGGACGCCGTCGACCGGGAGTCGGCCTACGAGAAGCTGGCGGCGCGGGCGGCCCGCCCGCCGGCGGTGGAGCCGGGACCCGCCCCCGGGCCGCGGGAGCCGGCGGAGCAGGAGCCGGCGCCGCGCGCGCGGCGGGCGGAGCAGGAGGAGCCGGCGGGCGCGGGCGGGCTGCTCGGCTCGCTGCTGAGCAACCCGACGGTGAAGTCCTTCGCGCGCTCGGCGGGGAGGCAGCTCGGGCAGGAGATCTCGCGCAGCCTGTTCGGGACCTCCCGGCGGCGCCGGTAGCGGTGGCGGTGGACGACAAGCCCTAGGCCAGGGCGGCGCCGATCCGGTCCAGCGAGGAGAGCCGCATCAGGCCGTAGTGGTAGAACTCGACCTCCGGGACGCCCAGTTCGCGCAGGACGGCGATCTTGGCGGCGAGGTCGGCCGGGCCGTCGCAGTCCACGGCCATCGGGCGCAGGATCACCGCCAGGTCCTGCGGGCGGACGCCGTGCAGGGCGAAGGCGGCGACCTTCTCGCGGACGGCCTCCGGGGTGCGCGCGTAGCCCAGCGTCTCGATCCGGTCGGCCGCCGCGGCGAGGGCCGGCAGGTCGATGCCGGACAGCCAGCCCCTGCCCGGGCCGGCGCCGTCCATGAAGGTCAGCCGCATGCCGTGGCGCCGGGCCTCCCCGGTCAGGTCGGCGGCGAGCGCGGTGACGGTGGCGGCGGAGGCGTCCACGTAGGCGGCGAACGCGCCGCCGGCGAGCTCGTCCAGGGCGCCCGGCTCGGCCGCCGCGCCCTCGTCGGCCAGCCGGCGGCGCAGCTCGGTGCGGACGGCTGCCGCCACCTCCTCGGCGGGGACGCCCGCGCGGACGGCGGCCGCCTGGCAGTGCTCGCAGAAGCAGACGCCGAGCAGCGCCTCGGCGACCGGGCCCAGTTCCTCGAAGTAGCGCTCGTGGTGGAAGCCGTGGCGCAGCCCGTGGAAGTGCAGCGACTCGGCGCGGACGGCGTCGACGCCGTACCGGGCGAGTTCGGTGACCAGGCCCAGCGCGTACGCGCGGACCTCCGGGTGGGCCGGGCACAGCTCGGTGAGGTGGCGGTCGCCGAAGGCGTTGGCCGGGGCGCAGTCCGGGTGGACGAAGCCGAGCCGGTCGTTGTGGCAGAACACCGTCCAGGCGTGCAGCCGCATCCCCCGGCGGCGGGCCTCGGCGGCGGCCTCGGCGAACGGGTCGCGGTCGCCGATCGCGGTGGACGGGACGGGCGCGAGGCGGCGGCCGCGCCAGTGCGCCGGGTCGGGGCGGAAGTAGGCCGCGCCCGGCTCCAGGTAGCGGATCACCCGGTGCGGGTTGTGCGGGAAGACGTCCCGGGCCTGGTGGTAGACCGAGGCGAGGGTGACGCCGCCGACCCCGGCGCGGTCGGCGAGGTTGCCGAAGAAGGTGTCGGCCCCCTCGTCGAGCAGGTCGGTGGCGAAGGCGAGGACGGACGACTCCACGGTGCGGCTCCGGAGCAGGGGGCGGGTGCGCCGACCACGCTATCCGCAGGGGTGGAATTGGTCTATACCTGGCCACCCGGGCGGACCAGCGGCCCACCGGCGGGGATCGGCCGCCCCGGTGGCGGCCCGCACTACAGTGAGCCGTGTCGTTCCGACCCGGGCTCCCGGCCCGTGGCCGTGCCAGGCCCGTTGAGAGGTGACCGCCAGATGAGCGTCCGTCCGCCGCTGCCGTACGACTTCCTGCCGCAGGTGCCGTCCTTCCCGCTGACCAGCGAGGACGTCACCGAAGGCGGGACGCTGGACCGGGAGTTCGTCCACGCCGGCGGCAACCTCTCGCCGCAGCTCGCCTGGTCGGGCCTGCCGGAGGGCACCCGGAGCATCGCCGTCACCTGCTACGACCCGGACGCCCCCACCGGCTCCGGCTGGTGGCACTGGCTCGCCCTCGGCCTGCCCGCCGACACCGCCGGACTCCCGCGCGGTGCCGGCTCCTCGGACGCCGACCTGCCCGGCGCGGCCTCCTTCCACGGCCGCAACGACTTCCCCGGCAGCCGGTACGACGGCGCGGCCCCGCCGCCCGGCGCCCCGCACCGCTACGTCTTCGCCGTGCACGCCCTGGACGTGGAGAAGCTGGACGTCACGGCCGACACCCCGGCCGCCCAGATCGGCTTCCACCTCACCTTCCACACCCTGGGCCGGGCGCTGCTCACCGCCGAGTACGGGGTCTGAGCGGGCCGTACCGAACCCGGCCGCCGGCCCACCGGGCGGCGGCCGGTCAGCGGTCCTCGCCCGCCGCCCGCGCGGCGCGGCCGGCGAGCGCGCGCAGGTGGGCGACCAGCTCCGGCGGCTCGTGCACCTCGAACTCGCAGCCCAGCATCAGCAGCCGCACCGCCGTCCACTCCGGGGAGTCGGTGCGGGCGCTCAGCCGGCAGCGCTGCCCGTCGACCGGCTGGATCACGGCGTCGTCCTGGTTGAACCGCTGCCGGACGGTGCCCGCAGGGGCGTGCACCGTCGCGACCAGCGTCCGGGTCGGCGCCGGGCGGCGCAGCTTCGCCGCCACGTACGCGGCGGCGTCCTCGGCCGGGAGCCGTCGCGGGGTGAAGCGGGCGCCGGTGGCGAGCGGCTCGCCGAGCCGGTCGACCCGGAAGAGCCGCCAGTCGTCGCGGTCCAGGTCGAAGCCGACCAGGTACCAGCGGCGCCCGGCCGAGACCAGCCGCTCCGGCTCGACGTGGCGCCTGGTCTCGGCGCCGTCGCCGGCGCGGTAGGCGAACCGCAGGCGCTCCCGGTTGGTGACGGCGCCGGCGAGCACGGTGAGGTCGTCCGGATCGACCGTCGGGCCGTCACCGGTGAGCAGCGGTACGGTCGCGGAGTTGAGCGTGCCCACCCGGTGCCGCAGCCGGCCCGGCAGCACCTGGAGCAGCTTGCCCAGGGCCCGCACCGAGGCCTCCTCGATGCCGACCACGGCGTGCCCGGCGGCGGCCCGCAGCCCGACCGCGATGGCGACCGCCTCCTCGTCGTCCAGCAGCAGCGGCGGCATCGCCGTGCCCGCGACCAGCCGGTAGCCGCCGACCGCGCCCATGGTGGCCTGCACCGGGTAGCCCAGCTCGCGCAGCCGGTCGACGTCGCGCCGGATCGTCCGGGGGCTGACGCCGAGCCGCTCGGCCAGCTCGCTGCCCGGCCACTCGCGCGGGGTCTGCAGCAGGGACAGCAGGTTCAGCAGCCGTGCCGGGGTGTCGGTCATGCCCCCAGGATGCCGGAGAACTGGGACAGGACCTGACCTACATGGGCCGTATCGTCTCGGACGTGCCGACGAGCAGGACGAGCGAGGAGTACCGAATGAACACCGCGAAGAGCGCGGACCCGGACCGGCGGAGGTGGATCGCGCTGGCGATCGTGATGGTCGCCTCCTTCATGGACCTGGTGGACGTCACCATCGTCAACATCGCCATCCCCAGCATCCAGCAGGACACCGGCGCCTCCTTCAGCGCCGTCCAGTGGGTCACCGGCGGCTACGCGCTGGCCTTCGCGATCGGGCTGATCACCGGCGGCCGGCTGGGTGACATCCACGGCCGCAAGCGGCTCTTCCTGGTCGGGATCGGCGGGTTCACCCTGGCGTCCGCGCTGTGCGGCCTGGCCACCGGCCCGGAGATGCTGGTCGGGATGCGCCTGCTGCAGGGGGCGACGGCGGCCCTGATGGTGCCGCAGGTGCTGTCGATCATCCACGCCACCTTCCCGGCGGAGGAGCGCGGCAAGGTGTTCGGCATGTTCGGCGCGGTGGTCGGCCTGGGCGCCGTCTCCGGGCCGCTGATCGGCGCGCTGCTCACCGAGTGGGACCTCCTCGGCCTGGCCTGGCGGCCGATCTTCCTGATCAACCTGCCGGTCGGCGTCGCCGGACTCCTGCTCGGGCGCCGCTTCATCGACGAGTCTCGGGCCGAGCAGGCGCTCAAGCTGGACCTGGTGGGCGTCGCGCTGGCGAGCCTCGGCCTGCTGATGCTGATCTACCCGCTGACGCACGGGCGGGAGGCCGACTGGCCGCTCTGGGGGTACCTGTCGATGGCCGGCAGCGTGCCGGTGTTCGCCCTGTTCGTGGCGTACGAGCGGGTCAAGACGCGGCGGGACGGCTCGCCGCTGGTGGAGCTGTCGCTGTTCCGGGTGAAGAGCTTCGCGGCCGGCATCGGCGTGCAGCTGGCCTTCGGCGTGGTCTGCGGGATCTTCTTCCTGGTCTGGACGCTGTACATGCAGGTGGGGCTGGGCTGGAGCCCGCTCAAGGCCGGGTCCACCGGCATCCCGTTCTCGCTCGCGGTCTCCACGGCGGCCGGGCTGTCCGTGCAGAAGCTGGTGCCGCGGTTCGGGCGCCGGGTGCTCCAGGCGGGCGCGCTGGTGATGGCGGCGGGCGTGCTGACCTACATCTGGGAGGCGGACCGGTACGGGACGGCGATCGCGCCCTGGCAGATGGCGCTGCCGCTGGTGGTGATGGGCCTCGGGATGGGCCTGATCGTCGCGCCGATCACCGACGCGATCCTGGCGGAGGTGCCGCGCGAGCACGCCGGCTCGGCGTCCGGGCTGATCAACACCGTCCAGCAGATGGGCAACGCGCTCGGGCTCGGGCTGGTCTCGGTGGCCTTCTTCGGGGCGATGGACGACGTGGTCGCGCCGCAGGCGGTGGGCACCGCGTTCGGCGGGGCGTTCGTGCACGCGATGTGGTGGGTCGCGGGGGCGCTGGCGGTGGTGTTCGTGCTGATGTTCGCGCTGCCGCGGCGCAGGGCGGTCCCCGCGGCCGCTCCGGCGGCCGGTCCGGTCGGCGCCGGGGAGGCGGAGCGCGAGTCCGTCCTGGTCTGAGGGCCGTCCCGGACGGCGGGGCCCCGGTCGCACCGTGCGACCGGGGCCCCGCCGCACGCCGGGAGGGTCGTGGACCGTACGGCGGTGCACTCCTCGGTGCCGGGCCGGCCCCGGGTCGGGCCTGGTGCCGGCCCCGGTGCACCCGGTGGCGGCGTCAGCGCGCGCCGGCCCCGGTCGGGCTCGCGGCCGCCGCCCGGGTGGTGGTCTTCGCCGCGGACTTGGCCTCCTTGGCGGCGCGCTTGATCTCCTGCTTGAACTCCCGTACCAGGTCGAGGGATTCGGGCCCGGTGATGTCGGCGACGGAGCGGTGCGCGCCCTCCTCGCCGTAGCTGCCGGCCGCCTCCCGCCAGCCCTCAGGCTGCACGCCGTACTGCTTGCCGAGCAGGGCCAGGAAGATCTGCGACTTCTGCTTGCCGAAGCCGGGCAGCGCGTTGAGGCGGCTGAGCAGCTCCTTGCCGGTGCGGGCGTCCTTCCACAGCGCGGCGGCCTCGCCGTCGTACTGCGCGACGAGGAACTGGCAGAGCTGCTGGACCCGTTTGGCCATCGCGGCCGGGTAGCGGTGCACGGCGGGTTTCGCGGAGAGCAGCGCCACGAACTCCTCCGGGTTGTACCCGGCGATCTCGTGGGCGTCCAGGTCGTCCCGCCCGAGGCGCCGGGCGATGGTCAGCGGGCCGGTGAACGCCCATTCCATCGGGACCTGTTGGTCCAGCAGCATGCCGACGAGCGCAGCCAGCGCACTCCGTCCGAGCAGTTCGTCGGCCTCGGGCTGCTGTGCGAGCCGGACGGTGACGTTCATGGGCTTGCCCTCCTCGGAGTTGACGTCGGGTCGGCGCCCAGTCTGGTGGACGGGCCGGGAGGGGAGGCGGTCAACACGCCCGTAGCGTGGGAAGTCGTGGAGTTGCCGGCCTTGCCGTGACTGGTTTGTTCGTTGGCGGAGCGGTTGTTGGGGTCACGGGTTCCGGCGGTCGGGGGAATTCGCGGGACATTTTTTGCCCGCAGTCCGGTGGTGGTGGGGAGTTGGGGGAGGGGGCGCCCGGCGGAGGGGGGCGGTGGTGCGGGCGGCGCTCGGGGCGCGGCCCGCGCTCGGCCGCCCGTGGGTCATCTCATATGACTGTTTCCGTTGCGACGGTGCGCGGGCTCGTCCGCGGGTCATTCTTGGTCCAAACGACGCGTCCAGAAAGGCTCGCCCGCCGTGACCCAGCCGTTCGAACTGCCGTCCTTCTACGTGCCGCACCCGGCGCGCCTCAACCCCCATCTGGACGGAGCGCGGGCCCACTCCACCGAATGGGCCCGCGAGATGGGCATGTTGGAAGGGTCCGGGATCTGGGACCAGGCCGACCTGGACGCCCACGACTACGGCCTGCTCTGCGCCTACACCCACCCCGACGCCTCCGCCGAGGCGCTCTCGCTGGTCACCGACTGGTACGTGTGGGTCTTCTTCTTCGACGACCACTTCCTCGACATGTACAAGCGCACCAACGACCGCGCGGCCGGCAAGGCGCACCTCGACCGGCTGCCGCTGTTCATGCCGGCCGACCCGGCGGCCCCGGTGCCCGAGCCGGAGAACCCGGTCGAGGCCGGCCTGGCCGACCTCTGGCGGCGCACGGTGCCGGCGATGGGCGAGGACTGGCGGATCCGCTTCGCACGGAGCACCCGCAACCTGCTCGACGAGTCGCTCTGGGAACTCGCCAACATCGACGCCGGCCGGATCGCCAACCCCGTCGAGTACATCGAGATGCGCCGCAAGGTCGGCGGCGCCCCGTGGTCCGCCCAGCTCGTCGAGTACGCGGCCAACGCCGAGGTACCGAAGGAGGTTTCGGGCTCGCGCGCGCTCCGGGTGCTGATGGACGCCTTCTCCGACGGCGTGCACCTGCGCAACGACATCTTCTCCTACCAGCGGGAGGTGGAGGACGAGGGCGAGCTCAGCAACGGCATCCTGGTGCTGGAGCGGTTCCTGGACTGCTCCACCCAGGAGGCCGCCGAGGCGGTCAACGACCTGCTCACCTCGCGGCTCCAGCAGTTCGAGAACACCGTGTTCACCGAACTGCCGGTGCTGTTCGCCGAGAAGGGACTCGGCGCAGAGGAACGCGCCCGGGTGATGGCCTACGTCAAGGGGCTGCAGGACTGGCAGTCCGGTGGCCACGAGTGGCACATGCGCTCCAGCCGGTACATGAACGGCGGTGGTGCGGCGGCCGGTTCGGGGAGCGCCGGGGTGGCGCCGGGCACCGGTGGCGCGCTGCCGGGCACGGTGCCCGGCGGCGAGTGGTGGGACCCGTTCCGGATCGGCGGCATCGGCACCGCGGCGCTGGACATCCTGCGCAGCGGGGCGTCGGCCGGCGGGGTCGGCGCCCCCTCCGTCGGCCAGGCGGCCGGCGCGGCCGGCCCGGGCGGGGTCGCGCCGGCGGTGCGGCGGGCGCGGTCGCACAGCCACGTGCCGTTCCGGACCGTCGGGCCGTCCCGACTGCCGGAGTTCGACCTGCCGTTCAGCGTCACGCCGAGCCCGCACCTGGAGGCCGACCGGGAACGCGCCGTCGCCTGGGCGGAGCGGATGGGCATGCTGGAGGCGGACCCGGGCATCCCCGGATCGGGAGTCTGGGACGCCGCGTCCATGCGGGACTACGACCTGCCGCTCTGCTCCGCCGGCATCCACCCCGACGCGACGGCCGAACAACTCGCCCTCACCAGCGACTGGTTGAGTTGGGGCACCTGGGCCGACGACTACTACCCGGCGGTCTTCGGCCGCACCCGCGACCTCGCCGGCGCCAAGCACGCCACCGAACGGCTCTCGCTGTTCATGCCGGTCAACGGCGGACCGGCCCCCGAGCCGGCCAACGCCCTGGAACGCGGCCTCGCCGACCTCTGGCGGCGCACCGCCGGGCCGATGACCGCCGAGGCCCGGCGCACCTTCCGCACCGCCGTCGAGTCCATGACCGCCAGCTGGATCTGGGAGCTGAACAACCAGGTGCAGAACCGGATCCCGGACCCGGTCGACTACCTGGAGATGCGCCGGGCCACCTTCGGGTCGGACCTCACCATGAGCCTCTCCCGCCTCGCCCGGGAGCAGGCCGTGCCGCCCGAGGTGCACGCGCACGGCTCGATGCGCTCCCTGGAGGGCTCGGCCGCGGACTACGCGTGCATGATGAACGACCTCTTCTCGTACCAGAAGGAGATCGAGTACGAGGGCGAGCTGCACAACGCCGTGCTGGTGGTGCAGAACTTCTTCGGCTGCGACTACCCGTCGGCGGTGCGCATCGTCGGGGACCTGATGCACTCCAGGCTGGACCAGTTCCAGCACGTCGTGGCGAAGGAACTCCCCGTCCTGTACGAGGACCTGGACCTCTCCGCGGAGGCGCGCCGGGCGCTGGACGGGTACGTGGTGGAGCTGGAGAACTGGCTCGCGGGGATCCTGGTCTGGCACCGGGACTGCCACCGGTACGGGGAGGAGGACCTGCAGCGGCACTTCGGCGGGGAGCGCGTCCGGGCGACTCCGGCCCGGGTGCCCGCCGCCCCGGCGGCGCGGTCGGCTGCCGCGGCTCCGGCCGTCCCGGCCACCCCGGCTGCCCCGGAGCCGGCCGCGGCGGCGGTGACCGCGGCCCTGCCGCTCGGGCCGACCGGCCTCGGGACGGCCGGGCTGCGGCCGCCGCCGGCCGCCGGGGTGACGGCCCTGGGCTGACCCGGGCCGACCGGGCAGGGCGGGGCACCCGCGCGGACGATCCCGCGCGGGTGCTCCGCCTTCTGGCTAGGGTGGCCCGGTGGGGGGCCGGTGCGCCGCACGCCGCGGGCGCACGTCTCCGCGTGAGAGGGCTGGAACGATGGCCGGATTCCCCGAGGGCGCCCCCTGCTGGGCCGACGCGATGTTCACCGACCTGGAGGGCGCCAAGGCGTTCTACGGCGACGTGCTGGGCTGGACCTTCGGCGAGAGCGCGTCGGAGTACGGCAACTACACGCAGGCGTACTCGGACGGCAAGGCGGTCGCCGCGATCGTGCCGCCGATGCCCGGGCAGCAGGCGCAGTCCGCCTGGTGCCTGTACCTCGCCTCGCCCGACGCCGCGGCCACCGCGCAGCGGATCGGCGCCAACGGCGGGGAGCTGGTGATGGGCCCGATGCAGGTCGGCGACTTCGGCACCATGGTGATCGCCAGGGACCCGGGAGGCGTGGTGTTCGGGGTCTGGCAGGCCGGTGCCCACCAGGGCTTCGAGAAGCAGGGCGAGCCCGGCGCGTACAGCTGGGCCGAGGTGGTGACCCGCGAGCCGGCGAAGGCGGACGCGTTCTTCCCCGCCGTCTTCCCGTACGGGGTCAGGAAGATGGACACCGAACAGGTCGACTACCGGATGTTCCGGGTCGGCGACCTGCCGGTGCTGGGCCGGATGGCGGCGGAGGGCGACTTCCTGCCGCCCGGGGTGCCCTCGTACGTGAGCGTCTACTTCGCGGTGGACGACACCGACGCGGCGATCGAGCGGCTGCGGGCGCGCGGCGGCACGGTGCACTTCGGGCCGATGGACAGCCCGTTCGGCCGGTTCGCGGCGGTCGGCGACCAGCAGGGGGCGGCCTTCGGGATCATCGACCTGGGCCGGACGGAGGGGGAGCAGCCGCCGACGGTGGAGGTCTGATCCGGCCGGTGGTCCGGCCGGCGCGACCTGCCCGGCCTGCTCGACGCTCCGTGCCCCGGGCCGGCCCGGCCGCCCCGCCTCAGCCGGACCGGCGCGCCCGGTGGGCCGCCTCGACGCCGTCCAGGACCAGCCGGACGCCGCTCGCGAAGCCGTCGTCCCGCCCGCGGGCGACCTCGGGCTGCGCCTGGCCGGTGTACAGCCGGTGCAGCCGCGGGTGGCCTTTGGTGGCCTCGATGACGGAGGGCAGCAGCTGGTCCAGCCACTCCTGTTCGTCGCGGCCGCGCCGGGCCAGCGCGCTCAGCCAGGCGGCCTCCACGCTGGCCGCGCCGATGGTGTAGCCGAGGATCGCGCCCATCGCCTCGTTGGCCTCGACGAGTTCGAAGCCGGCCGACTCCAGGAGGGCCAGGAAGGTCTCGGAGAGCCGCATCCAGCTGGGGCCGAAGTAGACCAGCCCGACGTCGCCGAGCACCGAGACGATCCACGGGTGGCGCAGGATGACCGCGCGCACGCCCTCGGCGCAGCCGGTGACGGCCTCGCGCCAGTCGGCCGGGGCCGGGCCGGCGTCGGTGTCCGGCAGCGGGAGCTCGCCGAAGACCTGGTCGACGGCCAGGGCGAGCAGCTCGTCCTTGTTGGCGACGTGGGTGTACATCGAGGTGGCGCCGGCGTTCAGCCGGGCGCCGAGCTTGCGCATGCTCAGGGCCTCGATGCCGTCGCCGTCGAGGATCGCGAGGGCTTCGGTGACGATCTGTTCGCGGCTGAGGGCCGGCTGCTCGCGCCGGCGCGGTCGCTGCGGGCGCGTCCACAGCGACGGGATGTCCTCTGACCTGGCCACCGTCGGGCCTCCTCTCCTCGGCGCGCGCCTGCTCGGCCCGGCCTGTCCCGCTCAGCATAAGCCGGACCGCACACTGTACGGCGTTGCGAACAGTGTGCGGTGACCGTACAGTGTGCGGCGCGGCGCGCGCCGTTCCGACGGGGTCGGTGGGAGGCGTGCCCGCGGCGACTTCCGCGCGGCACCGGCCGACGCGACGATTCCGACGTTCTGGAGGGGGTGCGGTGAACCGTCATCCGCGACGCTGGCTGATCCTGGTGGTGCTCTGCCTCAGCAGTCTGGTGCTGGTGATCGACAACATGGTGCTCACGGTGTCCGTCCCGCAGATCGCGGCGGACCTGGGCGCCGGGGCGCAGGACATCCAGTGGATCATCGACTCCTACATCCTGGTCTTCGCCGGCCTGCTGCTCACCTCCGGCAGCCTCTCCGACCGGTTCGGGCGGCGGAAGGTGATGATCATCGGCCTGGCGCTGTTCGGCGCCGCCTCGCTGGTCGCCGCCGTCGCCGACAGCCCCGGCCAGCTCATCGCCGGACGCGTCCTGATGGGTGTCGGCGGCGCGCTGGTCATGCCGAGCACCCTGTCCATCCTGATCACCGTCTTCGACGACGCGGAACGCCCCCGGGCGATCGCCGCGTGGAGCGCGGTGGCCATGATCGGGCTGGTGGGCGGCCCGGTGCTCGGCGGTGCGCTGATCGCCCACTACTGGTGGGGCGCCGTCTTCCTGCTCAACGTCCCGGTCGCGGCCGTCGCCGTGCTCGCGGCGGTCCTGCTGATGCCCGAGTCCAGGGGGCCGGTGCGCCGACCCGACCTGCCCGGCATGCTGCTCTCGATGACCGGGATGACCGCCCTGGTCTGGTCGATCATCGTGCTGCCCCGGGACGGCCTCGGCAGTCCGGGCACCCTCGGGCCGCTCGCCGTCGCGGTGCTCGCGCTGGCCGGGTTCGCGCTCCGCCAGGTCCGCACCGACGCGCCGATGGTCCCGCTCTCGCTGTTCCGCGACCGTGCCTTCACCGGGGCCAGCTTCTCGCTCGTCCTGCTGGCCTTCGCCAGCGGCGGGCTGATGCTGGTGCTCACCCAGTACCTCCAGTTCGTCCTGGAGTTCTCGCCCACCGACACCGGCCTCGCGTTCATCCCGCTGGCCGTTGCCTCGCTCGCGTGCAACGCCGCCGGCGCCGCACTCGGCGCCAGGGTCGCCCCGAGGGTGACCACCGCGGTCGGCATGCTCGTCATCGCGGCCGGGTTCGGGCTGCTCGCCACCCTCTCGGTTGGGGACGGCTTCGCCAAGGTCGCGCTCGCCATGCTGGTGCTCGGCGCGGGCTCTGGCCTCGGGATGCCGGCCGCGGCCAACGCGTTGATGAGCGCCGTCCCCGCCGAGCACGCCGGCGTGGGCTCCGCGCTCAACGACACCGTCCAGCAGTCCGGCGCCGCACTCGGCGTGGCCGTCCTCGGCACCGTCCTGTCAAGCTCCTACACCCGGGAGATGCCCGCCGGCGCGCCCGACGCCGCCCGGGGCGCCGTCACCGAAGCGCTCGCCGAAGCCGCCGCCACCGGGGACGGCGGGCTGGCCGCGGCCGCCCGCGACGCCTTCAGCACCGCGACCTCGGTCACCTTCACGGTCGGCGGGGCCGCCGTCCTGGTCGCCGCGGCGCTGACCCCGGTGCTGATGCGGGACGGGGGCGGGCCGGCCGGGGCCGCCGGGGGCGGGGTGGAGCCGGCGGCGGACTCGGCGGCGGAGCCGGTCGGCTGAGGCGGACGGGCCCGGCTCACCCGCCGGGCCCGTTCACCCGGCCGGGCCCGCCTCCGCGGTCGCGGCCACCAGGGCGGGCGGCAACGGCATCCAGGGCTCCGGGGCGGTCGGCCCCTCGCTGGTCAGCTGCTCGTCCAGCGCCGTGCGCAGCCAGGTGTGGGCCGCGCCGAGCGTGGTCTCGCCGGGCCCGGTCAGCTCGCCCGCCAGCTCCCAGTAGCGGCCGATGACCGGATCGTCGGTGATGGTCAGCAGCGCGCTGAGCCGGGTGCGGAAGGCCGGGGTGTCCCGGGTGCTCCAGGAGGCGGCGTGGGCGTCGACGAAGCCGTCCAGCGCCTCGCCCCGGTGCGGCGCCCGCCCGGCCGACAGCTCGGCCGAGGCCAGCGCGTACGCCCCCTCGAGGCCCTGGTAGAGCACCGTCGGCCGGTGGTCCCGGTTCGTCCTGGCCTTCTCGTTCGGGCCGTGGCCCCGGCCCGAGCAGCCCCCGAGGGAGAGCGCGTGCAGCCGGGCGAAGGCCAGCACCTGGCCGGGCGTCGGGTCGGCCGGCGGCTGCGGGACGGCCGCGTCCAGGATCGACGCGGTCAGCCCGGCCGGCATCCGGGGCGGCAGCATCCGGCGCCAGAAGCGCGCCAGCGCGGTCGTGTCGGGCGGCGTGCTCAGCCCGCCGATCAGCGCCAACCGGTCGGCGCGCTCCTCCGGCGGGCAGTCGTGCAGCAGCCGCAGCGCAGCCTCCCGCCAGCGCAGCGCGGTCAGCTGCGAACCCAGCTCGCGCAGCTGCCGGGCCACCGCGTCCTCCAGGGCGTCCCCCAGCACCTCGTCCTGCTCCAGCAGCCGGCCGACCTCCGGGACGGGCAGGTCCAGCGTGCGCAGCGAACGGATCAGCCGCAGCCGTTCCAGCGCCTCCGGCCCGTACCTGCGGTGGCCGCCCGAACTGCGGCCGGCCTCCGGGAGCAGGCCACGGTCGGAGTAGAAGCGCACGGTCTTGACGGTGACGCCCGCGTGCTCGGCGAGCTCACCGATGCTCCAGAACTCTGCTGGTGACACGACTTGAACCTCCCTCAGGGGGAGTTCCTACGGTACCGACGAACCCGGACGGCCGGTCGGCCGCCCCGGAGGCACTGACCGCGAGGAGTCGACCATGACCGCGTTCGTACTGGTACCGGGCCACTTCACCGGAGGCTGGATCTGGGGGGCGGTGGCCGACCGGCTGCGGGCGGCCGGAGCCGAGGTCCACGCGGCCACGCTCACCGGGCTGGGGGAGCGGCCCGCACCGCACGCCTCCCTGGACTCCCACGTCGCGGACGTGCTCGGCCTGATCGACGCCGTCGCCGACCCCGAGCTCGTCCTGGTCGGCCACGACTACGGCATCCACCCGGTGCTCGGCGCCGCCGACCTCCGCGCCGACCGGATCGCCCGGATCGTCTACGTCGACGCGGGCCTGCCCACGGACGGCGACCGGGCCGTCCAGCTGGTCCCCGACCAGGCCGCCCGCGAACTGCTGCTCGACCCGGCCGGCATCCCCGCCGACGGGCTGCTCCCGGCCCCCGGACGCGGTGACTGGCACCGCTGGGGCAGCCCGGCCGGCCTCACCGACCAGGACCTCGACCGGCTCACCGCGCACGCCGCCGGCCAGCCGGTGGCCACCCTCACCGAACCGCTGCGGCTCACCGGCGCCGTCGCCGCCGTACCGACCACCGGCGTCTTCGGCACCGCGGGCGGTATCAGCACCGCCACCGTCGAGGCCATGGTCGCGACCGGCATGCCGCAGTTCCGCCCGCTCGCCGACCCCCGGGTGACCTTCTTCGACCTGGACACCGGCCACTGGCCGATGCTCTCCCGCGCCGACGACCTCGCCGACGTGCTGCTGCGGGCCGCCGCCGGCGAGGGCCACCGGATCAGCCCACCCGACACCGACGGGACGCCCGCCTTCCACCGCCCGCACGTCCTCGACACCCCCGAGCACCCGCTGCCGGACTGCCCGCGCGAGCGCATCGGCAACCTCGACCTCTACCTGCCGCGGGCCGACGGGCCGCAGCCCGCCGTCCTGTTCGTCCACGGCGGCCCCGTCCCCGCCGACGAGCGGCCGCAGGACTGGCCGATCTACACCGGCTACGGTCGCTGGGCGGCGAGCCTCGGCGTCGTCGGGGCCGTCGTCGGCCACGGGCTGCACGACCTCCTCGGATACCCGCAGGCCGCCGCGGAGATCGCCGCCGCCGTCGACGCGCTGCGCGCCGACCCCCGGGTCGACGGCGACCGGATCGCCCTCTGGTTCTTCTCCGGCGGCGGTCTGCTCACCACCGACTGGCTCGCCGCGCCGCCCACCTGGCTGCGCTGCCTGGCCGCCAACTACCCGGTGCTGGCGCCGCTGCCCGGCTGGGAGGCCGTCGACCGGCGCTTCCGCCCGGCCGAGGCGGTCGCGGGCGCCGGCCGGCTGCCCGTCGTGCTCACCCGGGCCGGACTGGAGGGCGAGGCCATCGCGGCGACCGTCGAGCGCTTCGTCGCGGCGGCGCAGGACGCGAAGGTCGACCTGCAGCTGATCGACGTCCCGCACGGGCAGCACGGCTTCGAGGTCACGGACCACATCGACGAGGTCAGGGACGCGCTCGTCACGGCGGCCGGATCCGTCATCGGCCACCTGCGGGCCTGATCCCGCCGGGGGCCGATCCCGCCGGGGCGGCTCCGGGCGGGGGCGGAGCCGCTCGGGTTCCGTCCACGCCCGGCGGCCCGGGGACCGCTCCCCGCCGGGGCGGCTCCGGCCGCGCGCGGGAGCCCGTCCGGCAGCCACGGGGGCGTCGCCGGGCGGGCCCGCGTAGCCTCGTGACATGGCCCCCGAGTACGCGGAGCGGACGTCCCGGCTGTCCGGCGCGGTGGTGTGGACGCGGCAGGCCGTCGGGCCGGACACGGCCGACGGCCCGGCCGGCCTGGTGCTGCCCGACGGCTGCATGGACCTGCTCTGGACCCCGGGCCGGCTCCTCGTCGCCGGCCCCGACAGCCACGCCTTCCGCCCCGGCCCCGGCCTGGCCGGCCCCTGGGCCGGCATCCGCCTCCCGCCCGGCGCGGCCCCCGCCCTGCTCGGCGTCCCCGCGCACGAACTGCGCGACCGTAGGGTCGAGTTGTCCGACGTCCTGGACGGCCCCAGGGTGCGCCGCCTCACCGGGCGGATCGACGCCGCGCCCGACCCGGCGGCCGTCCTGGAGGACCTCGCGCTGCGCCTGGCCGCCGACGCGGCACCCGTCGACCCGCTCGTCCGGGCCGTCGCCACCGCCCTCGCCGCCGGCCGGCCCGTCGCGGCGACGGCCGCCGCCGTCGGCCTCGGAGCCCGGCAGCTCCACCGGCGCTCGCTGACCGCCTTCGGGTACGGCCCCAAGACCCTCGCCCGGATCCTCCGGCTGCAGCGCGCCCTCGCGCTGGCCCGCTCCGGCGCTCCGCTCGCCGACACCGCCGCCCGTGCGGGCTACGCCGACCAGGCCCACCTGGCCCGGGACGTGCGGGAGTTGGCCGGCACCCCGCTGACCGCGCTGCTGCCCCGCCGGGAGGCCCGTTGACCCGGCGGAGCCAGGCCGGGCCGCTCCCCGCCCGGGTCACTCCCCGGCGGGCGGCTCCCCGGCGGGTGGCTCCCCGGCCGACGGGAGGGGCGCGAGCAGGTCGACGCCGTTCCCGTCCGGATCGTGCACCACCGCGTACCGCTGCCCCCAGAAGGCGTCCCACGGCTTCAACTCCCCGTGGTACCCGGCCCCGACCAGCTCCTCGTACACCGCGTCCACCTGCGCCGGGCTCGCGCACCGGAACGCCAGCGAGACGCGGCCGCCGCCCGACGGTGGCCGCCACTGCGGATGGAACGAGCGGATGGTCGACTCCGGATCGAGCGCCAGGAGCAACCCGCCCGGCAACTCGGCCTCCACGTGGGGCAGTTCCTCGGCCCCGTCGGGGAACTCCAGTCCGAGCCGCCGGTAGAACGCGATCGAGGCGGCCAGATCGGAGACGGCGAGACCCACGAACCCGAACCGCGGCGTTGATGTCCTCTTCATGCCCGCCACGGTAGGCACCCCCGGCCCGCCCGGTCTTGAACGAATCGGACACCGTCGTGCCGGTGCCGGTGCCGGTGCCGGTGTCGCGCACCGCGTCCGGCCCGGCCTCACACGAGGGCGACGACGAGCAGCACGAACGCGGTCACGATGACGGCCACCCGGCCGTAGTGCAGGCGGTCCCAGCGGCCGAGCTGCTCCCGCCAGTCCGCGGGGGCGTTCTCCGGGGTCCACTGCGCGGCCCGGGAGTTGATCGGGACGAGCAGGGCGACGGACATCAGCACGCTGAGGACGAGCAGTCCGGCGGCGGTGGCGACCAGACCCGACCCGGTGCCGCCCCAGGACACCGCGGACCAGGCCACCCCGAGCACCAGCGAGCCGATGTACCAGAAGGGCATCACCCGCCCGAGCAGCCGGGCCCCGTTGCTGCGGGCCGCGAGGCCGCCGTTGTGCGGCAGCCCGTCGACGATCGGGTTGACGAAGACCGCCACCGCGAACTCCACGCCCACCAGCAGGCCGACGACCACGACGGTGACGACGGCGAGTGCGTTCTGCATGTCCCCTCCCAGGGTTCCGGTGCGGCGCGCGAGCTTGTCTAGCGCCGCTAGGTTCTGACGCAATGCTAGATGTGTCGCCGCTTGAATGTCTAGCAATGCTAGGAAACCGTCGGCCCGGCCTGGCCCGGTCGGGACGTGACGGGCCGTGGGGCACTCACGGCGAAGGCCCGGACCGCTCAGCGGTCCGGGCCTTCGGCCGGTGGGGGGCGCGCCCCCCACCGGCCGGGCGGTGCCGCCGACAGGCGGCGGTGGGGGCGGCGGGGGTGACGGGAGCGGTCACGCCGGGCGGCGGAGGCCGCGCAGGGTGGTGCAGGCGGGGAGCCAGGTGCCGAGGGCGGCGAGCCCGGCGGCACCCAGCAGGACCAGGGCGAGTTCGCTGACGGGCACGGCGGCCCCCGCGGTGCCGCGGGTGATGCCCTCCGCGTAGGTGGTGAGCACCGCGAAGGCGACGGCGAGACCGAGCACGCCGGCGAGGGCGACGGAGACCACGGTCTCCCAGCCGAGCATCCGCCGGATCTGACGGCGGGTGGCGCCGGTCAGGGCGAGCGCGGCGAACTCGTGGCGGCGGGCGGAGATGCTCATGGCCAGGGTGTTGAGGACGGCGATGGCCACGAAGGCGATGATCAGCCCGAGGGTGACGTAGCCGATCTGGGCGCCGGTCCGGTTCTCCGAGGCCGCCGCGGCGGCGTGGTCGAGCACCCCGAGGCCGGGGTCGCCGTGCAGGGCGGCGGTGAGGGCCTGCCGGGTGAGGCCGTCGCCGCGGACCAGCAGTTCGTCGTCGAGCGGCACGTCGACGTGGGCGGCGACCAGGTGGTGCGCGAGGGTGAGGTCGCCGAATCCGAGGCCGCGGCCGTAGAGGGCGACCACCGTGACCTCGGTCGGGGTGCCGTCGGCGAGGGTGAGGCGGACGCGCTGGCCCAGCCGGTAGCCCAGCCCGTCGGCGGCCGCGGCGGTGTCGTCCTTCAGCGCGCCGAGGTCACCGGCGGTGACACCGAGGTCGAGGGTGTCGGTCAGGCGCTCGGGGGTGACGGCCTGCACGCTGCGCTTGGTCAGTCCGTCGCGGACCTGGCTGTGCAGGACGCGGGTCACGGTCCGGACGCCCGGGACGGCGGCGAGCGACCCGGCGGCGCCGGCCGGGGCGTGCGGGCCGACGACGAAGTCGGCGGTGTTGCCGCGCTCCCGCTGGGCGGCGGCCGCCTGCCCGGTGGTGGTCTGGGTGAACAGGATGGTGCAGGCCATGGCGATCAGCAGGGTCAGCGGGGTCACCACCGAGGCCAGCCGGTGCGCCCCGGCCCGGAGGTTGTGGACGGCGAGGTAGCCGCCGACCCGGGACGCCCTCAGCGGCAGACCGAGGAGGGCCGTGCCGACCCTGGCCACCAGGGGGCCCAGCAGGGAGAACGCGGTGCACCAGAGCAGGACGGCGATGAAGCAGGTCGGGGTCGAGGCCTGGTCGGAGTGCAGGACGGTCAGCAGGGCGGTGAGCACGACGGCCGCGGCGGTGGCGAGCACGCCGAACCCGATCCGGGGCCAGGCCGGCCGCGGCGGCTTGATCTCCGCCTCGCCGAGGGCCTCGACCGGCTTGATGGCGGTGGCGCGCCGGGCCGAGATCCGGGCCGCGCCCCAGCCGGCCAGCAGGGTGGCCGCGGCGGCGGCCAGCACCGGGAAGGGCGAGAGCACGACCGGCAGGTTCGCCGGGATCACGTCCAGGGCGACGAAGCGTCCGTGCAGCCAGCCGCCGAGCGGAAGGCCGGCGGCGGCACCGAGGGCTCCGGCGGCCAGGCCGACGACGAGCGCCTCACCGCCGATCATCTTGCGGACCTGCCGCCCGGTGGCGGCCACGGCCCGCAGGACGGCGATCTCCCGCTGCCGCTGCTGGATAGACAGGCCGAAGGTGCCGACCACGATCAGCAGCGCGACCAGCAGCGAGGTGCCGGCCAGGACGGCGCCCATGCTGACCAGGCGGACCTGGGCGTTGGCGGCGTTGGGGAACTCCACCAGCCCGCGGTCGTCGCCGGTGCGGGCCACGGCGGCCGGGACGGCCGGGACGGCGGGTGCGGCGGCGAGCAGCGCCCGGACGTCCGCCGCCGCGGAGGGGGCGGCCGGGAAGACGCCGATCGCGCTGACCAGGCCGTCGTGGCCGGCGAGCAGCCGGGCCCGGTCGGACGCGAAGAAGACCGCCGCCTGGCTGTCGAACCCCTGGGCGGTGACGCCGACGACGCGGAGGTTCAGCGTCGCCGCGGCCGTCCGGGCCGCCGTGGTGGCACCGGGCGCCAGCCCGGCCCGGGCCGCGGTGGCCGCGTCGACGACGACCTCGTCGGGGGCGGCGGGCGCACGGCCGGCCGCGAGGGTGAGTCCGGCCAGCGGGGCGGACTCCCAACCGTGGCCCCAGGAGTTGCCGGTGGGCCCGGCGGGCAGCAGCACCGGGAAGGTCACCTCGGCGGCGACGGCCCGCACCGACGGCAGCGCGGCGATGCGGTCGGCGAGGGCGGCCGGCACCCAGGCGTGGTCGGCGATCGGCTTGGCCTTCTCCTTGACCTTCCCCTTGCCCTTGTCCACGAAGGAGTGCACGTCCTGGTCCCCGGACACGACGATCGGCGCGGCCGCGTAGCGTTCGGGCCGGACGGTGCCGGTCAGGCCGGTGACCAGGAGGGTCCCGCAGCCGCAGACCAGGGCCGCGGCGCAGAACAGGGCGACGAAGGCTCCGACGAACCCGGCCCGGCGGTGCCGGAGGGTGGTGAGGGCGAGGCTCAGCATCATCGGTTCCACGCTCCCAGGCGGATCATGCGGTCGGCGACCTTGGCGGCGGTCGGCCCGGACATGGTGTCGGCGACCCGGCCGTCGGCCAGGAACAGCACCTCGTCGGCGTAGGACGCGGCGACCGGGTCGTGGGTGACCATGACGATGGTCTGACCGAGCTCGTCGACGGTCTGCCGCAGCAGCGTCAGGACCTCGCGGGCCGTCATGGTGTCCAGCGCGCCGGTGGGTTCGTCGGCGAAGACCACCTCGGGGTTCGAGATCAACGCCCGGGCGATGGCCACGCGTTGCTGCTGGCCGCCGGAGAGCTGCCCGGGCCGGTGCCCGGTGCGCTCCTGCAGGCCCACCCGGCGGACCAGGTCGGCGAGGCGCCCGGCGTCGGCCCGGCGCCCGGCCAGTCGCAGCGGCAGCGTGACGTTCTGCTCGACCGTCAGCGAGGGGATCAGGTTGAACGACTGGAACACGAAACCGGCGCGCTCCCGCCGCAGTTCGGTCAGCCTGGTCTCGCTCAGCCGGGACAGGTCGGTGTCCCCGAGCCGGACGGTGCCGGCGGTCGGGCGGTCCAGCCCCGCCGCGCAGTGCAGGAAGGTGCTCTTGCCCGAACCGGACGGCCCCATCACGGCGGTGAAGCCGCCCTTGGGCAGCCGCACCGTCACCTCGCGCAGCGCGGCGACCGCACCCCGCCCCTTGCCGTAGACCTTGCTCACGGCGTCCAAAGTGATCGCTTCGCTCATGTGCTCCAGCCTGCCGACCCGTGAACCCCCCTCCCAGGGACGCGATCACGCGGCACCCGTGACATCGTCACGGGTAGGGTCGGGACATGATCAGACTCCTGTTGGCCGAGGACCAGCACGTGGTGCGCGGGGCGTTGGTGGCGCTCCTCGAACTGGAGCCCGACCTGGAGGTCGTGGCGGAGACCGACTCGGCCGACGAGGTGGTGCCCCGGGCGATGGTCTTCCTGCCCGACGTGGCGGTGCTGGACATCGAGATGCCGGGCCGGCTGGACGGCCTGCAGGCGGCCGCGGCGCTGAAGGAGAAGCTGCCGGACTGCCGGACGCTGATGCTGACCTCGCTCGGCCGCCCCGGGCTGCTCCGCAAGGCCCTGGACGCCAAGGTGGACGGCTTCCTGCTGAAGACCGTCCCGCCGGCGGAGCTGGTCGCGGCCATCCGTCAGGTGGCCGCGGGCGGAAGGGTGTTGGACCCGGGGCTGGCCGTCGCCGCCTGGGACCTGGCGGACAACCCGCTCACCCCGCGCGAGAACCACGTGCTGCGGGAGCTCGCCGAGGGCGCCGAGCCGCCCGAGATCGCCACCCGGCTGCACCTGTCGACCGGCACCGTGCGCAACGTGCTGACCGCGGTCGTCGGCAAGCTGAACGCCCGCAACCGGACGGACGCGGTGCGGATCGCCCGGGAGGCCGGCTGGCTGTGACGGGGGCCGCCCGCCGGCGGTGATAGCGGGCCGGCCGCGGGCGGTGCTCCCGGGCCCGGCGGGTCAGTCCAGCGGTACCTCGGCGCGCAGCAGGTACCACCCGTCGTCCGGCCCGGCGGCCAGGGTGCCGCCCGCCTCGGCGAGGCGGACCGTCAGACCGCCGATCCCGGAACCCGGCGCGGTGACACCGTCCGGGACGCCGTCGTTCTCCACCTCCAGGCGCGCCGAGCCGCCGGCCACCGAGGTGGCGATCCGGGCGTGCCGGGCGCGACTGTGCCGCAGGATGTTGGTCACGGCCTCCCGCAGGACCACGCCCAGCACGGCGCCCGCCGCGGCCGGCACCGGTTCGTCGTCCAGCTCCACCGTGATGGCGGCGGCTTCCAGGACCCCTGCCGCCGAGGCCAGTTCGGTGGTGAAGGACAGCCTGGGGCTGTCGTCGGCCAGCGCCCCGAGCTCGACCTGCCCGCGCCCGGCCAGGTGCACGATGTCCGCCAGCTCGGCCCGGCAGCGGTCGGGGTCGGTGTCCGTCAGACGCCGGGCGAGTTCGGCCTTGAGCAGGATCGCGGCCAGGCCGTGCCCGAGCAGGTCGTGCAGGTCCCGGGCGGCGCGCAGGCGCTCGGTGACGACGACGGCCCGGGCCAGCCCGGCCGCCGCCCGTTGCAGCTCCCGCACCAACCGGACCAGGCGCAGCACCGCGTACACCACCACACAGGTGATCAGCGCGTTGACGGCGGTCATCAGCACGGCCGCCGGACCGGAGCCGCCGATCGCCCCGGCGGCCACCACCAGCGCGCCGGCCAGGGCCGCGCCCGCGCGCAGCGGCAGGGCGATCAGCAGCGAGCCCGCGAGGATGCCGGCCGCGCCGATCCAGTTCCGGCCCAGCCAGGGCAGCGGCAGCAGGGCGAGCACCGCCGAGGCGAGCAGGGCGCGGCGGGCGTGGCGGGTCGCGTCCTGGATGGAGAACCGGACCTGGAAGGCGCAGAAGGCCGCCGCGCACACCACCCCGAGGGCGAGCCGGGGCGCGGGGACGAACAGCAGCGCCTTGACGCAGAACACGGCGAGCAGGAAGTAGTACAGGCCGAGCGCGGTGCGCAGCTCGGGCGGATCGGCGGCGGGCGGGGCGGCGGCGGCCGCCACCGACGCCTCCACGGCGAAGCGCCCGTCCGGCTCCAGCCCCGCGGTCAGGCTGCCGCCGGCCTCGCGGACCCGGTCGGCGAGGCCGGCCAGGACGTCCGCGCCGAGCGCCGCCGTCCGCACGCCGTCGCTGACCACGCGCAGCATCACCGTCCCGGCCCGCTCGTCGGTGGAGACCTCGCAGCGGCGGGCGTCGCCCACCCGGACCACACCGGTGACCGCCTCGCGCAGCACCGTCGCCAGCACCGTCCCGGCCGGTCCGAGCGGCTCGCGGTGCCCGATCCGGATGTCGGCCGCGACCCCGGCCGAGGCCAGCAGGGCGCGGGCGCTCGCCGCCTCCGGGGCCAGCGAGAGGCTGCGCAGCTCGGCGGCGGTGGCCCGGGCGGCCGCCAGCGTCCGGCGGGCCACCGCGATCAGGGCGTCCAGGGCGGACGGCTCCCGCCGGGCGGCCAGGTCGTGGATCTCGGCCAGCCCTGCGGACAGCCCGCTGCCCAGGCGGGACGCGATGCGCAGCCGCTCGTCGGTGACCGCCGAGGCCGCGAGGGTGAGCCGCGCGGCGTGCACCCGGGTCGCCAGCAGGGCGAGCGTGGTGACGGCGTAGAGCATGGTGCCGCCGAGTGCGACGGTCAGCAGCATGTCGACGGTGTCCCGGACCCCGGCGGCCCGGGCCGCCTCGACCAGCACCGCACCGGCCGCCAGCAGGGGCAGCAGCAGTCGGCGGCGCTCCAGCAGCAGCGAGGCGGCGGGCAGGCAGAGCAGGCCGATCGAGACGTCGAGCGCGCCCACCGCCACGAAGGCGAGCGCCAGCTCCACGGCCGTCCAGCCCGCCCGGGCCGGGTCCGGTACGGGGTCGGGCCGGGTGTGCCGGAGCTGGAGCGCCACCAGCGCGAGGCAGCCGACCACGATCGCCACCCCCGCGACCGGCGCCGTCGGCACCCGCCCGAACCCCTTCAGCAGGTGCGCCGCGGCCAGCGCCGCAGCCACCGAAACCACCAACGCCCGCGCCGTGCGCGGCCCGACACCCCGCCCCCGTGCTGCCTCCACGCGCGCATCGTACGCCGGGACGATCACCGGCCCCGGCCCGTCGGCAGTCGGCCCGGGCCCCGGGCGGATGCTCCGGCGCGGGTGAGCGCGCCGGCGGGCGGCCGGTGGGCAGGAGTGCGACCGGGGGCGGAATGCACCGCCGTCGGGCGTAATGGAAGGACCCGCCCCGGCGAACTGTGCCGGGGTGCCGGGGTGGACCGAGCCGGTGACGGGTGCCGCGACCGGAGGAGGACGGCGGTGAGCGAGGATGAGCGGTGAGCGGCCGTCCGGTGCAGCGGGACGCGACCGGGCGCAGGGGCGCGGCGAGCGGCTGCTGGGCGCGCTGCTCGACCGGGCCCACGAGCTGCCGCCCCAGCTGATCGCCCCGCTGGTCGCCGACGTGGTGCGCGGGCTCGGCGGCCGTGACCCGGCTCTGCTGCTGCAGGACTACGGCCAGCTGGTGCTGGTACCGCTGCTCGGGCGGGGGCCCGCGGCCGGGGAGCCGGTGCCGATCGACGGCTCTCCCGCGGGTGCGGCCTTCCTGCGCGGTGTCCCCGTCGAGGAACGGCAGGCCGACGGGGTACGGGTGTACCTGCCGTTGCTGGACGGCGGTGACGAGGCCGGGATCCTGGCCCTCACGCTGGACGCCGTCGATGACGACGACCGGCGGTTCCTGCGGCGCCTCGCCGCCCTGGCCGCCGATCTGCTGACCACCAGGAGCGGCTACACCGACCGGATCTTCCAGGCCCGCCGCCTGGAACCGATGAGCGTGGCCGCCGAGATCCAGTGGTCGCTGCTGCCGCCGCTGTCGATGACCGTCCACCGGGTCGCCGTGGCCGGCATCCTCGAACCCGCCTACCAGGTGGCCGGTGACAGCTTCGACTACGCGCTCAACGACGACCTCCTGCACGTGGCCACGATCGACGCCATGGGCCACGGGCTCGACGCCGCGACCATGGCGACCGTCGCCATCGGCGCGTACCGGCACGCCCGGCGCGCCGACATCGGGCTCGCCGAGATCTACGCGTTCATGGACCGGGCCGTCGCCGAACAGTTCGGCCCGGACCACTTCGTCACCGCGCAGATGATGCGGCTGGACACCCTGACCGGCCACCTGCAGTGGGTCAACGCCGGACACCCCCGGCCGCTGCTGATCCGCGACCACGTCGTCGTCGAGCGGCTCGACAGCGAGACGACCCTGCCGGTCGGCTTCGGCGGCGAGGAGCCGGTGATCAGCGAGCGGGTGCTGCGGCACGGCGACCAGGTCCTGTGCTTCACCGACGGCCTGGTCGAGGAACGCGAGCCCGGCGGTGAGCAGTTCGGGGAGGAGCAGCTGATCGACTGGGTCAATCGTGTCGAGCGCTCCGTGACCGGGGTGCGGGCCGTGGTGCGGGCGCTCTCCAACGTCCTGAAGGAGAAGCGGGGCGGGCGCACGAGCGACGACGCCACGCTGTTCCTGATCGAGTGGCGCTGACCGGGCCGGCCGGCGTGGACTGAGACGGGACGGCCGACGCCGGGAGGATCGGTACCCCGCGCCGGCTGCCGTGACCGGCCGGGTCGGTGCGGTGCGGGCGGAGTACCGTGGGGATCGGGGCGGCCCGGCCACCGCCGCGCACGGTGGCCGCGTTCACGGGGCGCCGGAGCCGAACCGGCCGGTCCGGTCAGGGCGTTGACCGTACGCCTCGGACCCGTCGCGGGCGTCGGGCCGGACGCCGAAGCCCGGGACGACGTGCCGCCGGGGCAGACGCCCGTCGCCACCGGCACCGGCTCCCCGAGGGGTCGGGCGTGCGTCCGGTCGATGCGTCCTGAGGGACGGCCCAGTGCGACGGCCTCGTGGGACCGGGCTCCTCGGGCAGACAACAGGAGAGGCGGTGCGGCGAGATGTCCGTCTACGTGAAGCTCTCGGCCGATGCCCGCGCGCCGGCGGAGCCCTCGAAGGGCCCACTGGACCTGCAGTACGAGGACGGTGCGGACGGCGTCACCTTCGAGTACGACCTGCATCCGAGCGGGGCGCTGCGCGTCCTGCGGGTCTTCGAGGACACCCCGTACCGGATCGAGGTCTGCTTCGGCCCCGGGGCGTGGCTCCAGGTCGTGGGCAGCTACCTGCGAAGCGGCGCCGAGTACTGACGGCGATCACTGGCGGCGCTCCGTGCGGACCGCCGCCCTCGGAGGCGGTCGCCGGGCCGCTCGGCGGTGGCCGGTCGGACTCCACCGGTCGCTGCTGGTCCGCCCCGCCCATACAGTCGTCTCCGGGGCGGGATCGTCGGCACGGGAGGCCATGATGCGGCACTACCGATGGGTTCTGGAGACACAGGACGACGACGGCCACTGGTCCCGGCAGAACGGCGCTCCGCCCCAGGATCCACTGGAGTACGACGGGCCGCCGCAGCAGGCGGCCAACCACCTGCGGGACGTGTTCGTGCGCACGCTCTCCCGGCCCGTGCCCGGGCCCCGGGCGGTCAGGATCCGGCTCTGGGACGGGGCCGACACCGTCGGCCGGCCGCTGGCCGAGGCCGAGTGGTCACGGGAGTGACGCACCCGGCCCGCGGAGCGGTGAGGCCTGTCCGGCGGACGGCTCGCGTGCCGCCGGCTACGCGGGGACCGGCCAGGAGGCGGCCCGGCCGCGGGCGACCTCCGCCCGCCTGCCGGCCTCGCCGGCGCTGCCGGAGGGAGCGACGGCCGAGGGCAGGAAGTCCGGAGGGGACCCCGTCCCCGGTGCGCCGCTGCCGCTGCCCGTCTCCACGGCGAGCAGACCGCTCGCGGCCATGGTGTTCGCGGGGCTCGCGGCTTCGGCCATCAGCCGGGCGGCACCGACGGCATCCGTCTCCGGCGGGACGACCAGCAGGTTCAGCCGGCGCGGGGCGTACGAGAACACCGCGATCGAGTGCTCGTCCTGCTCGGCGGAGAACCAGCCCGCGTGGACGGTGTGCCCGGTGACCGGGATCCGGTGGGGGACGACGGGCCACTGCGCGGGGTTCACGGTGATCCGGGTGATCCGGCCCCACCGCTCGTCGATGTCGGCGGCCAGGGCGGGGAGTTCGAGGAGAAGATCACGCGAGCGGGGCCACCAGGCGCCGTCCAGGCGGCCGGGCCGCACGCCACCAGGCGTGAGGGACAGCCGTGCGGGGGAATCCGGGGCGACCGGCGTCGTCGCACGATCGAGCGTCGTGGTCATGATCGGAAAACCTGTCTCCGGGTCCGGCCCGAGAGGTCGGGCCCGGCATTGCCGTTCGCCGGAGACGACGCCAGTATCCGGTGCCGGCATGCGAAGTGCCTTCGGTGATATCCAGGCTACTCTCGGTCCGGCCCGAACCCGGCATGGTCGCGGTGGTGAGTTCCGCTCGGAGCCGGCGTCTCCGGACGGACCACCGGACCACCGGACCACCGGACACGACGGCGGTGGCCTGCTCAGACCCGCCCGTAGCGGGCCGCCTGGTCGGCGAACTCCCGGGCCATCTCCGCGGAGACGGTCGGACGGGTGCGGTGGATGGCGTCCAGGTACTCCTGGGTTTCCGGCCGGGTCCGCTCGCCCGTGTCGAGGGTGTGCTCGAAGGTGCTCTGGGCGACCGCCATGGCGACCTGCCGGATGTCGGCGGGGGTGAAGCCCTCGCTGGCCGCGGCCAGGACCGCCGTGTCGGCGGCGGTACCCGTCCTCGCCGTGTAGCCGGCCCACAGTGCGTCGCGGGCCGCGGAGTCGGGCGGTCCGACCGGCAGGACGTAGTCGAACCGGCCGTGCCGCAGGAACGCCGGGTCCAGGGCGGCCACCGAGTTGGTGGCGCAGACGAGGAGCCGGTCGTCGCGCTCACGGAACCGCACGATCGACTTGAGGAGTTCGTTGACCACGCCGACCGACGCGGGGGAGGCGAGGCTGCGGGTACCGGCGACCTCCTCGACCTCGTCGATGAACAGCAGCACGTGGTCGAGCTGCGCCACCTCCTCGAAGCGGTGGACGAGTCCGGCGGCCAGCCCGTCCTCGGACGCGAGCCGGGAGGGGAAGAGCTCGATGAACGGCCAGCCGAGCCGACCGGCCACGGCCTTGGCGAACGTGCTCTTGCCGGTGCCCGGAGGGCCGAACAGCACGACCGCGCGGGGAGGTTCCACGCCGTGGGCGTCCGCCAGCTCGGGGTTGGCCAGGGGCAGCACCAGCCGTCGTTCGATGAGCCGCTTCTCGTCGGCCATGCCCGCGAGCCGGTCCCAGAGGTGGGCCTCGGGCATGACCGCGCCCAGCACGGCCAGGACCGTCGCGTCCTGGGCGCCGACCGCCTCCCACTTCTCGAAGTACGTGAGCCCCCGGTGCGGGCGGAACCCGGAGTTGACCAGTGCGGTGGCGCCGGTCTCCCCGTCCGGCAGCAGCGCCGCGACGATCCTGGCGCCGGCGTCCCGCAGGCGGTGCTCCAGCGCCGACAGCAGGGCGGTGCCGATGCCCAGGTGCCGCCAGGCGGGATGCAGGGCGATGCGCAGCACCCACGCGCGGTCCCCGTCCACCCGGCCCACCGCCGCGCCCACGAGGTGTCCGTCGGCCGTCACGACGACGCTCGGGTTCCGCGCCTGCAACGCGGAGACCACGTCGGAGAGGCGGAAGACGGCGGTGTGATCCGTGGTGGCGCTGTCGGCGTCGAGCCGCACCACCGCTTCGAGGTCCTCGGGCGTGAAGTCCCGGACGTGCCAGACAGCCATGTGCCGCTCTCGAAGGTCGCGAGCCCCCGGACTTCCATCATGGGCCGCCCCCGGTGCGTCCGCCCGACTTCCCGCCGGGCGGGGGAGTAGGGTCGGAGTCATCCAGGGCAACCCGCATTCCGGTACCCGTTCCGGCTTCGTCCTGGGTGAAGGGCAGTCCGGCAGCCCGAGGTGGGCGGTCGGAGACGGGAACGGTGAGCACCGTGACCACCCACTCCCCGCAGCCGGTACGGCGCGGCCGCGGCCTCACGGTCGCCGACGCCATGGACCCCTGCGACTACCAGATAGCCGACGACAAGACCGTCGTCCAGGCCGAGGACATCCTCCGCGGGGCGGGCGTCGAGTACCTGCTCGTCCGCGACCACGACGGCCGGTGCGAGGGGCTGGTCACCCGGGCCGGACTCCGCCCGTTCCTGGACCGGCCCTGGGACGGCGAGCGCACCGCGATCAGCGCCACCTCCCACCAGCGCGGCCCGTTCACCTGGCCGACCATGGGCCTGTCGCTGGCCGCGATCGCGATGCGGGTCAAGCACCTGTCGGTCTGGCCCGTCGTGGACGAGGACGGCTACATCCTCGGCGTGCTCACCGCGGACCGCGCCACCCGCCGGCTCACCGTCGCACCGACCGCGTGACGCCGCCGCCCCGGACCGGGTGAGGGGTGGCCCCGACACGCCGCGGAGGCCCGGACCGCGTGACGCGGTCCGGGCCTCCTGTCGGCGGAGGATACGAGATTCGAACTCGTGAGGGGTTGCCCCCAACACGCTTTCCAATTCTCCTGGGCGCTGTCCGCCGGGGTTCGTGCCGGTTCTGACGTCGGGTGAAGTGGGTGGGGCCAAGGCTTTGCTGTCAGTACCCGACCCTAGGCTAGCTCGATGGGATTCAGATCCAGCTTCTCGCTCCAGTGCATGGTCGAAGCGGCAAGGGGGCTCACCGAGCACGCGGTGGTCCAGCAGCGCATCGATAAGGTGTTGCGGATCATGGGAACGGACCGCACGTACGGCAAGGGCCGGCCATTGGTGGACGCCCTGAACGATGTGGCCCAAGGGGCCGTCCTGTGTGGGGACTTCGCGCTTGCTCAGCGCTTCCAACGGTTCGCCGGTTATGCCGGCGGAGAGCTGTTCCTCGAAGTTTTGGAGGGGTACTACGACGAGGACGCTCAGCAGCGTGGCGAGGAGTTCCATCGGAGGATGGCCGCTCTTGGCGCCGGCCGGGCGGTTGCCGTGCTTGACGTGCTCTGCCGTGACAATCCGGACGCGACTGCCGCGGATGCCCGTGATCTCTTCCGCGGCATTGCACAGTCCGCCGATCACCTAGGAGTCGAGGCTGGCGAGGGTGGGATCCGGCTGTCCACTCGGGAGGTCAGGCGACTCCAGCAGTATGGCCACCTTGAGCTCGTCCTGCGAAGTCTGCCGCGTCCGGCCTCTGCGGAGTCTGCCCGGTTGCTGGGTGATGTCCTGGCGGATGCCGACGCGGGGCTGTTGGCCCAGTTCCTCGAGCTGAAGGCCAGGCGGGCCGGCCTCGCGGCCCTGAGGGCTACGGTGGACGATCCGGCCAGTTCCGAGAGCGCGCTTCACGCCTGTCTGAAGAATCAGGCGTGGATCTTCGGCGGGGCCTATGTGGGTGAGCTGGCGCGCCGCCAATTCACCCCGGACACCATCCTGGACATCCCGCTTCTGCGTGCCGATGGCTCCCTGCACGTCGTCGAGCTCAAGCGCGCCAACATCGAGAACTTGGTCATTCGCCGCAGCGGCCATCTGATGCTCGGCGCGCCACCCCACCAAGCGGTCTCCCAGGCGCAGAACTACCTGCGGACACTGGACGAGAACCGGCGGACCATCCTGGCCGACTACGGAGTCGACAGCCGCAGGGCCTCGGCCACCATTGTGATCGGCCACTCGCGCTATGTGGGAGGGGGTATTGCGCCGACGGAAGTCGCACAGACCCTGCGTACCTACAACACGCACGCCACCCGGATAGAAGTGATCACCTACGAGACCCTGCTCGATTCGGCCAGTCGGATGCTTGCGCTGTCATCCGAACAACAGGACTCGGAAGCGACTGAGGAGGCCGACTCGTGACTGGCGCCCAGCCCTCGATCGAGCAGCTCCTGGCTCGCCTGTGCGGTGGCTCGATCACTGCGAAGGACTACGTGGGCTACTTCCTGAACGAGTACGGCGAGGAGCTCGTTTTTGCTCAGCGTCGAGGGGAGAAGACGGCGCGCCTCTGGCACAGCGACGCGGATTGGCAGCTGTTCCGCGTCGGCGACCACTCGATCCGGGTCGGCGAGGCCATGGGCGGGATGATCACTGTCGGCGACCTGGTCATCAACCAACCAGAGGCAACCTGGTTGTCTTCCTGCTTGGAGGCCTCTCGCCACCTGCGCCGACGGTAAACATGATGGCAGCGGGGACAGTCGGCAACGACGAAGGCCCGGACCGCGTGACGCGGTCCGGGCCTTCTGCCGGCGGAGGATACGAGATTCGAACTCGTGAGGGGTTGCCCCCAACACGCTTTCCAAGTGCCTCCAACGGTGTCCGCCGGGGTTCGCGGCTGTCCTGACCTGCGGCGGAGTGAACCGCTGGGCAGTGGCTGGACCCGGCTGGACGGGGGTGAACGAGACCAGAACTGAGACCAAGCGTGCAGGCGGCGCTCGGGGAACGGCGTCCGCCCTGTCGCAGGTGTCGGTCCGGTCATCCGTCGGCTGCAGCCCGACCAGAGTGGCGTGGCCCGGGGTAGCCATCGCTCCCCTGATCGAGTGAACCGACAGTAGCCAGCGGTTCGCCGAATCGTTACCCGGGAAGATGTTGCGAATATTTCGAATACTTCGGATGCTGCGACTACGCTGGGAAGCTAGGAGGTTCGACTATGGCAACCGCCACAGAAGGCCGGAAGATCGCGCCGGGCACCGTGGACGCGCAAAGCGCCGAACGGGCGCTGCGTAGGGTCCGTGACTACCTCGCGCACAACACGGACGCCACCGCAGACATCACCATCGTCGGTGAGGTCGGCACCGACGATCCTCTTGTGCTGCCGCGCCCCACGGTCGAGATGTTCGCCGCCATGCTCGCCGCCCTGGCGAACGGGCAAGGCGTGCAGATCATGCCAGTCAATGCCATCGTGTCCACCCAGGTCGCCGCCGACATGCTCAACGTTTCCAGGCCCTACCTGATCGGTCTCCTGGAGAAGGGAGACATCCCCTTCGAACGGGTCGGGCGCCATCGGCGCATCAAGTTCAACGATGTCATGGAGTACAAGCGGAGAGACGACCGCGAACGTAAGGACGCAGCCGACTCGCTCACGGCCCTCGATGAGGAGCTGGGGCTGCTCTGACATGGCCTTCATTGTTCTGTACGACTCGAACGTGCTCTACCCGAACACGGTGCGGGATCTGCTCATCCGTCTGGCTCGGCACGGGATCGTCCAAGCCAAGTGGACCGAGCAGATCCTCGACGAGGTGGAAGCTGCACTCCGCCGCAACGACATCGGAGACGACGAGAAGCGTGCGGAGCTGCGGCGCCGCATGAACGCAGCTGTGCGGGACTGCATCGTCACCGGCTACGAGCCTCTGATCGACGGGCTTAAGCTCCCCGATCCGAACGACCGTCACGTCCTCGCGGCGGCGATCAGGGCCGGCGCGCAAGTGATCGTCACCGACAACAGCAAGGATTTCCCGTCCGAGTACGTGGCGGAGTGGGGCATCGAGCAGAAGACCGCCGACGACTTCGTCATGGACTTGATCGACCTGGACGACCGTGTGGTCTACGGCTGCGTCATGGAGATTGCGGGTAGTCGGCGACGGGAGCCGGTCACGTTCGACGATGTGCTGGGCCAGTTGGAGAGATCCCAACTGATCGGATCAGTGAGCATGCTCCGAAGCGGACCTGTCGAGAGCACCTGACGAGCCAAGTCCATGGGCCCCGGCCGCCAGCAGATGCTGGCCGGGGCCTTCGCGTACTCACTCACACAGGAGCGGGACGATGCTTGGCAACTCTGGGGGACAAGCTCCATGTCGCGCACCACGCCGTTGCCCCGGTGGGCCGCCGAGATGGTCGAGGGGCGACTGTGGGAGAAGGGGAAACGACGAAGGCCCGGACCACGTGATGCGGTCCGGGCCTTCTGCCGGCGGAGGATACGAGATTCGAACTCGTGAGGGGTTGCCCCCAACACGCTTTCCAAATGTTCGTCCGACTGTCCGGGGACGGCCGTAGGTGTCCTGACCTGCGACGGAATGACTCGCGGGTCGGGCGCTGAACGCCCCCGGACGGGGGTGAACGCAACCAGAACTGCAACCAGGAGCCTCTTCGCGATGGTGTTGATTCCGCCCGGGGCTACGCGGGCATCACCCCATGGATGCGAGAGAGGGTGAACACCCGCTCGTCGTTCCGCAGATGGCACCAGGCGTGCAGGTAGGGAGCATCCAGTTCGAGCCGGCTGAGGGTGCGGACGGTTGTGTTGCCTGAGGTGGCTACATATTCGATCGTGATGGCCTGGCCGTCGTTGACGGCATGGGCCAGCTGGCGGACGTCAGTGAAGGGCAGGTTGCGCGCGTAGCCTGCGATGATCTCCTCGGTGTCCCTGTCGTAGGGGCGGCCGTCGTACGGGTCGGGCTCCGGGATGTCCTGCGGGGTGCCCCGCAGCCGGGTGGCGAGGGCGGGTAGGTCGACGGTCGTCCGGGCCTCTGCGGTGAGGGCTTTCGTGTGCTGCGGGCGGGGCCTGCCACCGGCTGGACGCGGGAGCGGGACGGAGCCCGCCGCGCGGTGGTGCTGGGCCCGTTCGATGCGGACGGACCCGTCGGGTTTCTCGGGGACGGGGGCGTAGCCCGCGGACCGCAGTGCCGCGAGCGTCTGGTCCAGTGGGGTCCGGCTAATCAGCACCGTCGGTGCCAGCAGCCGCAGGCCGAGCTGAGTGAGCTTGCGGTGCGCGGCCAGTTCGGCGAGGAGGGCGGGTTCCTCGCCGTGAATCACACAGGCCGCGGAGACGACGCGCATCCGGCCGTGGCTGCGCGCGGTGTCGTGGATCAGGTACGAGAGCGGCTGGGGAAGCGACTCGACGGCGATGGCGGCCAGGTCGGCTGTGAGGGTGTCGGGGGTGAGGCCGGCGTCGAGGGCGCGGCGGACGCTTCTCGGGCTGAACCGCCATACGGACGCCGCACCGGCGGTCTCCCGGTCCGCGACGGAGTCCAGCAGTGCGAGGAGGTATGCCGACGGCGTGCCGGTGACCACGGCCGTGAGATCGCTGCCGAAGCGGGCAGTCACGCTGGCGGCGGGCAGCAGTCGCCGGCAGGTGTCGGTCAGGGCTTCGGCGTCGTCGGCGAGCAGGGCGGCCCCGATCGGGGAAACGGCCCCGAGGGCGAGTGCGCCGAGCAGTTCCGCCTCCTTGATCAGGGTGGCGAACGGCGTGGCGTCCTGGGGGAGTTCGTCGGAGAGAGGGCGGAGCCACACGAGCAGCGCGCCCAGTTCCGCCGGCTTCGCTGCACCTTCGCCGACCGGGAGCTGCGACGCGGCTGTGAGCAGCCCGTGCCGGGCCTGCACGCAGCCTCCGCAGGGCGGTGCCCCGGCGAGCGCCGGAAGAGCCTTCCCGTCCTCGTCGCGGCTTCCGCCGGGGGTCAGCGGGAGCGCCCACCACGCCTGGAGTAGCACGGTGAGTTGGTCGGCCGGTTCCTGCTCGGCCCAGGTGTCGTAGGCGGCGGTAGCCGCGACCCGGTCACCGTCCCGGGCCAGCAACCCGGCCGCGCTCGCCGCCTCCAGCACGAGGCGCACCACGATCTCGTCGCACTGTGCCGCCTTGCCGATCCGGGACAGCTCGCGGGCGCCGATCCCGCCGGCCTTGAGCCGGGCCGGGGGAGTGGCGGCGCACACCCCGAGGACGGACACGGCATGGGCGGCGAACGCCATCGACGCGGCTGCGGTTTCACGGTCGATGTCCGGGGTGGTGGCAGGCACCGACCGCACACCGGGCGGGACGGGCGTGAACGGGGCGTGCCAGTCGGAGCCGCGCAATGCGAGTGCGACCTCCGCGGGCACGCGGGCCGAGCTGTACCAGTGGCGGTCCCGGATCAGCAGCCCCCGCTCCAGCGCCCATTGTTCACCGGGCTTGGAGTCGGCCGGAGCCCCGAACATGATGAAGTCCGGTCGCTTGGGGACCTCACGCGCCAGCCGCTCAAGGAGTTTCCGGGTGGCTGTGGGCGCCTTGGCCACCAGCGCGGCGACCCGAGCCGGATCGCTGTGATGGTCGACCAGCGCCGCCAGCCGCATCTCTTTTCTGTTGGCGGCCGGTTTGACGTCGAGTTTCGCCAACATGCGGCCCAGTTCGTCGGAGTTCGAGCCCGCGAGCAGTTGCACGAGCGGTGCGTCGAGCCCCAGGGGCGAGCCCCACGCGCTCCGTAGCGGCGCCGCCATGTGCAGCAGCCCACTGCCGGTCGGCCACACCAGGGCGCGGTCGGCCAGCGCGTTCAGGACGGCATCCAATCCGTGGGCGCGGTCACCGTGCGTCGCGTCCAGGAGTCCCGCCAGATCGTCCCGTGACACGGAGGTCAGTGCGGCGACGGCCTCTGCCACCTGAAGGCACGGCAGCGAGAGCCGGGGCAGGGCCAGTGCCACCGAGGCCGGGCGCTGGAGGCGGTCCGCCAGTTCACCGACCGACCGCGGTTCCGGAGCGGACGCGGCGTCCGGGCGGGCCACCAGGATTCGCTCCAACTCGGCCGCGTCCAGGCCGCGCAACCAGGCGGCCAGTGTCGATCCGCTCTTCTTACTGATGGGGCACCTCACCACAACGGAGGACGTCCACGTCCTGCCGGAACCAGCTGGGGGTACAAGGATGACGTACCAAACAGGGGTGGGAACGACGAAGGCCCGGACCGCGTGACGCGGTCCGGGCCTTCTGCCGGCGGAGGATACGAGATTCGAACTCGTGAGGGGTTGCCCCCAACACGCTTTCCAAGCGTGCGCCCTAGGCCTCTAGGCGAATCCTCCGTGGGAGAGCTTAGTACATGTTGAGGGGTGGTCGCGACCAGCTATCCCGGAGGCTCGGAGGCGGGGTGGCCTGTGGATCGTCGGGGCGGGGATCCGGTACTGTGGGTGTCAGCCCCTCGTGTGGCGTTATCTCTCTGAACCCCCCCAGGGCCGGAAGGCAGCAAGGGTAGGAGGGCTCTGGCGGGTGCACGGGGGGTCTTTGCGTTCCCGGGGCCGGTGGGCGGGGGCGAGGGGCGACGCGTTTGTCCGTGCGTCCCGATATCGTCGGGGGTGTGTCCCTAGCCCTGTACCGCCGCTACCGCCCCGAGACCTTCGCGGAGGTCATCGGGCAGGAGCACGTGACCGCTCCGCTCCAGCAGGCCCTGCGCAACAACAGGGTCAACCACGCGTACCTGTTCAGCGGGCCGCGCGGCTGTGGCAAGACCACGAGCGCACGCATCCTGGCCCGCTGTCTGAACTGTGAGCAGGGGCCGACGCCGACGCCCTGCGGCGAGTGCCAGTCCTGTCGCGACCTCGCGACCGGCGGGCCCGGCTCGATCGACGTGATCGAGATCGACGCGGCCTCGCACGGCGGCGTCGACGACGCGCGCGAGCTGCGGGAGCGGGCCTTCTTCGCGCCGGTGCACAGCCGGTACAAGATCTTCATCCTGGACGAGGCCCACATGGTGACCTCGGCGGGGTTCAACGCGCTGCTCAAGGTGGTGGAGGAGCCGCCGGAGCACCTGAAGTTCATCTTCGCGACCACCGAGCCGGAGAAGGTCATCGGGACGATCCGGTCCCGGACGCACCACTACCCGTTCCGGCTGGTGCCGCCGGGCACCCTGCGCGACTACCTGGCGGAGGTCTGCGGCCGGGAGGGCATCCAGGTCGAGGACTCGGTGTTCCCGCTGGTGGTCCGCGCCGGCGCGGGTTCGGTGCGTGACTCGATGTCGGTCATGGACCAGCTGCTGGCCGGTGCCGCCGAGGGCGGCGTGACGTACCAGATGGCGACGGCGCTGCTCGGGTACACCGACTCGGCGCTGCTGGACGAGGTGGTGGACGCCTTCGCCGCGCAGGACGGGGCGACGGTGTTCCAGGTGATCGACCGGGTGGTCGAGGGCGGGCACGATCCGCGGCGCTTCGTCACCGACCTGCTGGAGCGGCTGCGCGACCTGGTCATCCTGGCCACCGTTCCGGAGGCGGGGGAGAAGGGGCTGATCGACGCCCCGGCGGACCGGGTCGCAGTCATGCAGGCGCAGGCGGACGCCTTCGGTGCGGCGGAGCTGAGCCGCGCGGCTGACCTCGTCAACACCGGGCTGACCGAGATGCGCGGCAACGCGGCGCCCCGGCTGCAGCTGGAGCTGATCTGCGCCCGGGTGATGCTGCCGGGCGCGTACAGCGACGAGCTGTCGCTGCAGGCGCGGCTGGACAAGCTGGAGCGCCGGGCGGCCGCCGGCGGGTTCGCCGCTCCGGCGGGACTGGTACCGGCGGGCCCGGCCCCCGTGGCGGCTCCCGCGGCCCCCGCGGCCCCCGCGGCTGTTCCGGTCGCGGCCCCCGCGGCCGCGCCCGTCCCGGGGCCCGCCCCGGTGGCGGAGGCCGCTCCGGTGCAGGCCCCGCCCGTCCAGGCGGCCCCGGCTTCCGCGCCGGTGGCGCCCGCGCCCGCCGGGCCGGCGCCCGGTGCCTGGCCGATCCCGCGCAGCTTCCCCCCGGCCGGTGCCCCCGCGCCGCAGGCGCCTGCTCCGGCGGCGGAGGCCGCCCCGGCGCCCGCCCCCGCCGCGCCCGCCCCCGTGGCCGCCCCCGCGCCCCCGGTTCCCGCGTCCGCGCCCGGCGCGCAGCCGTCGGCCGCGGCGCAGCAGGGTGCCGCGCAGGTCCGGCAGCTGTGGCCGCAGATCCTGGAGGCGGTGAAGAACCGCCGCCGTTTCACCTGGATCCTGCTCAGCCAGAACGGTCAGGTGGCCGGGTTCGACGGCAGCGTGCTCCAGGTGTCGTTCATCAACGCCGGCGCCAGGGACAGCTTCGTCGGCAGCAACAGCGACGACGTGCTGCGCCAGGCGCTGGGCGACGCGCTGGGCGTGGACTGGCGGATCGAGTGCATCGTCGACCCGTCCGGCGGCGGCAGCCTCGGTGGCGGTGGCGGCGTCCCGGCCGGTGGCGGTGCCCCGGCCGGGGGCGGCTGGGGGGCTCCGGCCCGTCCGGCGGCCGCCGCGCCGCCGGTGCCGGCCCCGGTGCCCGCGCCGGTGCAGCCGCAGTCCTCGCCGCAGCCGCAGGCCGCCCCGGTGGCTTCCCCGCCGGTCCAGGCCGCGCCGCCGGTGGCGGCCGTGCCGGCCCGCCCGGTGCAGTCCGTGCGGCCGGAGGACGACGTCCCGGAGGAGGACGACCCGGACCTCAACGAGGACGCGTTCTCCGGTCAGGACCTGATCATCCGCGAGCTGGGGGCGACGGTCCTGGAGGAGATCCACCACCGCGGCAACTGAGCGACGGGCCGCCCCGGCAGCACGTAGGCTCGGCCGTGACGACGCGAGCTGGACTGCGGACGGGCGACGCGCCCCGTCCCGCACGCGGATGGCGCGAGCGGGGCGGGCACGTGGACGACGGGGCGGGCCAGCAGGCACGACAGCGAGGAGTGAGCCGTGTTTCCCGGTGGTGGCCAGCCCAACATGCAGCAGCTGCTGAAGCAGGCGCAGAAGATGCAGCAGGATCTCGCGAAGGCGCAGCAGGAGCTGGCCGAGGCGAAGGTGAACGGTTCGGCGGGCGGTGGCCTGGTCGAGGCCACGGTGACCGGTGCCGGTGAGCTGGTGGCGCTGACCATCGCCCCGGCCGCCGTCGACCCGGAGGACACCGAGACCCTGGCCGACCTGATCCTGGCGGCCGTGCGGGACGCCAACCAGACGGCGCAGAAGATGCAGGCCGAGCGCATGGGCCCGCTGACCCAGGGCCTGGGCGGCGGGATCCCCGGTCTGCCGTTCTGACCCCTCCGGCCCCGGAGCCCCGGGGGCCCGGAGCCCCGGGATTCTGGAGTTCAGACAGCGGACCCATGTGATTTATGTGGGAGTCGGGCGTCGGGCGGTGTGTCCGGCGCCCGATTCGTTGGATGATGGCACCGGAGCACCACCGACCATCCGAAGGAAGGCGCGACGTTGTACGAGGGCGTGGTTCAGGACCTGATCGACGAGCTGGGCAGGCTGCCCGGTGTCGGTCCCAAGAGCGCCCAGCGGATCGCCTTCCACGTCCTGCAGGCCGACCCGACCGACGTGCGCCGTCTCGCGCACGCGCTGCTGGAGGTCAAGGACAAGGTCCGTTTCTGCGCGGTCTGCGGGAACGTCGCGGAGGCCGAGCAGTGCCGGGTCTGTCTGGACCCGCGCCGCGACCTCGCCGTCATCTGCGTGGTGGAGGAGCCCAAGGACGTCGTCGCCATCGAGCGCACCCGTGAGTTCCGCGGCCGCTACCACGTGCTGGGCGGCGCGATCAGCCCCATCGAGGGCGTCGGCCCGGACGACCTGCGGATCCGCGAGCTGCTGTCGCGCCTCGCGGACGGCACGGTCACCGAGCTGATCCTGGCCACCGACCCCAACCTGGAGGGGGAGGCGACCGCCACCTATCTGGCCCGGCTCTGCAAGCCGATGGGCCTGAAGGTGACCCGGCTGGCGAGCGGTCTGCCCGTCGGCGGGGATCTGGAGTACGCGGACGAGGTCACCCTCGGCCGCGCCTTCGAAGGGAGACGACTGCTCGATGTCTGACCGGACGCTCAACCAGCAGCCCCACACGCCCCACCAGCCGTCCCACGGACAGCCGCACGGGGACCACGCGCCGCACACCCACGCGCACGGCTCGGAGCCGGACGACTTCGCCGTGCAGATCGCCGACTCGGTGGAGAGCTTCGTGCTCGCCGTCACCGAGGTCGCCAAGGGCGACGAGCCGGGCAGCGCGGTCTCGCTGCTGCTCCTGGAGGTCTCGCAGCTGCTGCTGGCCGGCGGCCGGCTGGGCGCCATCGAGGACGTCGTCCCCGAGGACCGCTTCGAGCCCGACGCGGGGCCCGAGCCGGACGGCGAGCAGCTCCGCGAGCGGCTGGCCGTGCTGCTCGCCCCGATCGACGTGTACCACGAGGTCTTCGACCCGTACGGGCCGCCGGAGAAGCCGAACGCCTTCCGGATCTCGGACGACCTGGCGGGGGTGGTCAGCGAGCTGCAGCACGGGCTGACGCACTACCGTGAGGGCCGGGTCAGCGAGGCGCTGTGGTGGTGGCAGTTCTCGTACCTCTCCAACTGGGGCACGACCTGCACGGCGGTGCTGCGCGCGCTGCAGTCGCTGATCGCGCACGTGCGGCTGGACAGCCCGATCGGGGCGGTGCCGGACGGCGCCGACACGGACGACGACGGGCTCACCGACGAGCAGCTGGAGCAACAGGCCGGCGACCTGATGGCGGCCGAGCTGGGTCTCGGGCGGTAGCGGCGCCCGGCGCGGCCGGCCGTGGCGGACGGTGACCGGCTCCGGCGGAGTGTGACGGATGCCTCAGCGGTCCGGGCGGGGAGGGAAACCCGCCGGATCGCCGTCCGTCCGTCCGCCGATTCTTCGGGGCACCGCCGGATCGCCCGCAGACCTGCCGGTGGCGCAGCCCGGCGGGCCGACCACCTGGTGAAACAGTCGTCTCATCATGTGGAAGGCGCCGGTCGGGGCACCCCTGCTCGGTAGACTGGCGCCGACCGCATGCCCCCGTTCCCCCGGGGGTGCGGGGGCCCGGAGCCCCCGGAAGACGACACAAGTCGAGGAGCGCACGTGGGCCTTGTCGTGCAGAAGTACGGCGGCTCATCCGTTGCGGATGCCGAGGGCATCAAGCGCGTGGCCCGTCGAATCGTTGACGCCAAGAAGGCCGGCCATGAGGTCGTCGTCGTGGTGTCCGCGATGGGCGACACGACGGACGAGCTCATCGAACTCGCGGAGCAGGTGTCACCGCTCCCTGCCGGCCGTGAGTTCGACATGCTGCTGACCGCTGGAGAGCGCATCTCCATGGCGCTGCTGGCCATGGCGATCAAATCCCTGGGTCACGAGGCCCAGTCCTTCACGGGCAGCCAGGCCGGTGTCATCACCGACTCCGTCCACAACAAGGCGCGCATCATCGACGTGACGCCGGGCCGCATCCGCACCGCCCTGGACGAGGGCAACATCGCGATCGTGGCCGGGTTCCAGGGCGTCTCGCAGAGCAGCAAGGACATCACCACGCTGGGCCGCGGCGGGTCGGACACCACCGCCGTCGCGCTCGCCGCCGCGCTCAAGGCCGAGGTCTGCGAGATCTACACCGACGTGGACGGCGTCTTCACCGCCGACCCGCGCGTGGTGAAGAAGGCCCGCAAGATCGACTGGATCGCGTACGAGGACATGCTGGAGCTGGCGTCGTCCGGCTCCAAGGTGCTGCTCGACCGCTGCGTGGAGTACGCGCGGCGCTACAACATCCCGATTCACGTACGCTCGTCCTTCTCGGGTCTCCCCGGGACGATCGTCAGCAACGACAACCCGAACAAGCCCGAAGGGGGCGAGATGGAGCAGGCCATCATCTCCGGAGTCGCCCACGACACCTCGGAGGCCAAGGTCACGGTCGTCGGGGTGCCCGACAAGCCGGGCGAGGCGGCCCGCATCTTCCGCGCCATCGCGGACGCCGAGGTCAACATCGACATGGTGGTGCAGAACGTCTCCGCCGCGTCGACCGGGCTGACCGACATCTCCTTCACCCTGCCGAAGACCGAGGGCCAGAAGGCCATCGACGCGCTCGGCCGGGTCAAGGAGGGCATCGGCTTCGAGTCGCTCCGCTACGACGACGCGATCGGCAAGATCTCCCTGGTCGGCGCCGGCATGCGCTCCAACCCGGGCGTCACCGCGACCTTCTTCGAGGCGCTCTCGGCGGCCGGCGTCAACATCGAGCTGATCTCCACCTCGGAGATCCGCATCTCGGTCGTCACCCGCGCCGACGACGTGCCGGAGGCCGTCCGCGCCGTGCACAGCGCCTTCGGACTGGACAGCGAGTCGGACGAGGCCGTCGTCTACGGGGGCACCGGGCGATGACCCGGCGGCCGAACCTCGCCGTCGTCGGCGCCACCGGCGCGGTCGGCGAGGTGCTGCTCGGCCTGCTCTCGCTCCGCCAGGACGTCTGGGGCGAGGTCCGACTCGTCGCCTCCCCGCGCTCGGCCGGCCGCAAGCCGGTCGTGCGCGGGGAGCCCGTCGAGGTCGTGCCGCTGACGGAGGAGGCCTTCGCGGGGATCGACGTCGCCGTGTTCGCCGTCCCCGACGCGGTCTCCGCCCAGTGGGCGCCGATCGCCGCGGCCAAGGGCGTCGTGGTGGTCGACGACTCCGCGGCCTTCCGCACGGCCGGGGACGTACCGCTGGTCGTCCCCGAGGTCAACGCGGCCGCGCTGCGGATGCGGGCCCGCGGCATCGTCGCCAGCCCCGCCAGCACCACCCTCGCGATGATCGCCGCCGTCGGCGCCCTGCACGCCGAGTACGGGCTGGTGCAGCTCGTCGTCGCCTCCTACCAGGCCGCCTCCGGCGAGGGCCGTGACGGCGAGGCGGCGCTGCGCGAACAGACCGCCCTGGTGGCCGGCGCGGAGCTCGGCCGGCAGACCGGCGACCTGCGCGCGGTGATCGCCGACAACGGGCCGTTCGCGGCCCCGCTCGCCCTCAACGCGGTGCCCTGGACGGGCTTCCTGCGGGACGGCGGGTGGTCCTCGGAGGAGATGGGCATCCGCGACGAGGCCCGCAAGATCCTCGGCCTGCCCGCCCTCAAGGTCTCGGCGACCTGCGTCCGCATCCCGGTCGTGCGCACCCACGCGCTGGCCGTGCACGCGCTGTTCGAACGCGAGGTCACCCAGGAGCACGCGCAGCAGATCCTCCGGGACGCCCCCGGCGTGGTGCTCTACGACGATCCGGCGGCCGGGGAGTTCCCCACCCCCAACGACGTGGTCGGCACCGACCCGGTCTGGGTCGGCCGGGTGCGCCGGGCCCTGGACGAGCCGGACGCGCTCGACCTCTTCCTCTGCGGCGACAACCTGCGCAAGGGCGCGGCGCTGAACCTGCTGCAGATCGCGGAACTGGTGGCCGGTGAGCTGACGGCCGGACAGGCCGCCGAGGACTGACCGGGGCTCAGCGGGGGTGGCGAAACCGCAACCCCTGCCGGGCGGTGGCGGAACCGTAACCCCGGCCCGGGGCGGCGGAACCTTCACCCCCGCCGGAGCGGACCGGGCCCCCGCCGCGTCCGGTCCTCCCCGCCCGCCCGGTACAGCACCTGACGGTCCGGACGGCATCCGGAAGGCGGGCGCGTGTCCGCTCCTCGACACAATCTGTCCGGAATCCCGCTGGAATCCCCTGGAGGCCTCTTCGGCCGATGCGGAAGAATGGCCCCCGGGCTGGGCAACCATGACAGGGGATCGAGTGTCCAACGGGCGTGGCGAACGTGATGGTGGGAGCAGGGGCGGGCATCCCGGCGAGGGCCGTGGTGACCTTCCCCTCGCGTACCCCGCGGCCGGCGAGTAGGCCGGAAGACGACCAGATGACCGCGGTCGCACCCGGTGCGGCGGGCTCCGGCGCCGGCACCGACGCCGGTACCAGCGAGGACCTGCTCACCGAGACCTACCAAGCCCACTACCGCTCCCTGCTGCGGCTCGCCGCCCTGCTCCTGGACGACCTGTCGACCTGTGAGGACGTCGTCCAGGAGGCGTTCATCCGGGTGCACGCCGCCCGCCGCCGGGTCCGTGAACCGGAGAAGACCCTCGCCTACCTGCGGCAGACCGTCGTCAACCTGTCGCGCTCCACGTTGCGCCGGCGGATCCTCGGTCTGCGGCTCCTGCCAAAGCCCATGCCTGACATGGCCAGTGCAGAAGAAGGCGCCTACGATGCGCTGGAGCGCGACCAGTTGAAGGCCGCGCTGCGTGGTCTGCAACGCCGTCAGCGGGAGGTTCTGGTGCTGCGTTACTTCGTGGACATGACGGAGGCGCAGGTCGCTGACACCCTCGGCATCTCGCTCGGGTCCGTGAAGGCCTACGGCTCCCGCGGACTCGCCGCCCTGCGGTCCCAGATGGAGGCCGGACATGGCTGACGGTGCCAGGCAACGGCCCTCCGGCGGCGCCGACGACGGGTTCTCCGCCGAGGAGCGGGCCGTCCGGGACCTGATGCGGCGGGCCGTCGCGGACATCCAGCCCGAACCCGGCGGCCTGCCGCGGATCCGGTACGCCGTACCCCGCCGTCGCGCCGCCCGGCGCGGAGCCTGGACCGGCGCCGCCGCCCTCGCCCTCGCCGTCGCGATCGCCCTGCCCGCCCTGCACGACGGGGAACACCTCGGCCTCTCCGGCGGCCCCGGCTCCGCCGACGCCAAGAGTCCGGCCGCCACCGCCCCCACCGGCACCAGGACCGGCGGCACCACCGGCTCCGGCACACCCCCGCGCACCGGCCCCGGCAGCGGCACCAGCGACACCGCACCACCGTCCGGCACCCCCACCGCCTCGCCCAGCTCCGGCAGCACCACCACCCGCGCCGACGGCACCACCACCGCCCCGGCCCCCGCCACCAGCACCGGCGACAGCCCGATCACCCCGCTCTGCACCCGTGCCGACCTCGGCCAGGGCAGCGCCCAGACCGGCCCCGCCGACTCCGACGGCCGGATCACCGGCTCCTTCACCGTGCTCAACGTCTCCGACCACAGCTGCCGGCTCGGCGGCCCCGGCGCCGTCGCCGTCACGTCCGTGACCGGGATCGACCGCGGCCGGGTCCGCACCGCCGACCGCACCGCCGGCGACCCTGCCGTGACCCTCCCCGCGATGGACGCCGAGCCGCCCGTGCTCGCCCCGCAGGCCGGCTACCGGGTGCCCTTCACCTGGATCCCCGACCGGACCGGCTGCCCCACCCGCGGGAGCGGCACCGCCACCACCACGCCCGCCGGCCAGGGCGGCGCCAACCCCGTCGCCGCCGGCACCCCGGCCCCCGCCGCCACCGGGGCGGCACCCGGCTCCGGCGCCTCGGGGGCCCCCAGCGTCGGGCCCCCGGCCAGTTCGTCCCCCAGTGCCGGGCCGACCACCGTGCCCAGTCCCACCGCCACCGCGACGGCCGGTCCGACCACGGCGCCCGCCGGCGCCACCATCGCCCACACCCCCGCCCCCGGCAGCCCCGCCGCCGCCACCGTCACCCTCCCGGTCGGCTGTGGCGGGACGTTCTACCGCGGCGGGGTGCAGGCGGCGGGCGGCGCGGCCGCCCCGCAGCCCTCGGGATCGCCCGCGGCGGGGTGAACCGGCGGCGGCCCGGGGCCGCCGCCTCCGCGCCGTCGGTCCGGCCGCGGCACGCCCCGCCGTGGCCCCGCCCGTCCGGTCGCCCGGGCCGGCTCCGCCCCGCCGCGGTCCGTGCCGCGGACCCCTGTGGTCGGAGCGGGTGTGAGGACTGGTTACCGTGGGGGGTGTGTACCGGTTCCTCCTGACCCCGCGCTGGCTCGGCGGCACCGCGCTGGCCGTGGCGGCCGTGGCGGTGTGCGTCTGGCTGGGCTCCTGGCAGCTCGGCCGGTTCGAGGACCGGTTCTCCTCCCACCGGGAGGCCGAGCGGACCGTCGCCGCCGCGGGTGATCCCAGGCCGATCGAGAGCCTGCTCAACCAGGCCGCCCCGCAGGTGACCACCGAGACCGTCGGCCAGCCCGTCACGCTGACCGGCGACTACGACCCGGAGCACCAACTGCTCGTCCCGGACCGGGTGGTGGACGGCAAGCAGGGCTACTACGTGCTCACCCCGCTGCGCACCGCCGACGGCCACGTCGCCGCGGTGGTCCGCGGCTGGGCGCCCGGCGAGCCCGCCGGGGGCGCGTCCGCGATCGCGCCGCCGCCGGCCGGGCAGGTGACCGTCACCGGCCGGCTGCAGGCCGGTGAGACCAGCGGCAGCAACGGTGCGGTGGCCGGCGGCCTGCCGGCCGGCCAGCTCGGCACCGTCAACCGGGCGGCACTGCTGAACGCGCTGGCGTACGACGGCTGGTACGACGGCTGGGTGGCGGCGGACGCCGCACCGGCCGGGCTGACCCCGGTGCCCACCGTCCAGCCGCAGGGCGGCGACGGGCTCAGCCTGCGGGCCTTCCAGAACCTGGGCTACACCCTGGAGTGGTTCGTCTTCGGCGGGTTCGTGGTCTTCATGTGGTTCCGCCTGCTGCGTCGCGAGGCGGAGGCGGAGCAGGACCGGGCCCTCGGCTTGGACCCGGTCCTGGACTGACCGCCGCGATCGGCCGCGCGCCGGCCGGTTCGGCGCTCCGACGCGCTCGATGCATCGGCGGTTCGGCGCTCCGACCCGCTCAGCGCTTCGGCGCACCCGGCACGGTGGGTGCTCCCGGCACGGCCGGCGCCGTCGGCACGGGCACGGCGGGGGCGCTGCCCGGCTTGGCCGGGACGCCCGGCACCGCCCCGGGGGAGCCCGGCACCGCACTCGGGGACTCGGTGAACGCCGGCGCGACGTCGCCGCAGCGGCCGCGGCCGCCGTTCACGGTGCCGTCCGAGTCGTAGTGGTCGATGTGGTGGTGCACCGTGCGCCCCGTCTTCGACCCCTTCGAGCCGCTGGACCCGCTGGACCCGCTGGAGCCCTTCGACCCGGACGAGCCCTTGGACCCGCTCGACCCCTTGCCGCTCCTGGCGGGCAGGACCACCGGGGCGTCCCCCTCGGACGGCTGGTAGACCGCCGGCCGCACGACCGTGCCCGCGCCCGGCCGGGCCGCCCCCCACGCGCCCGAGCGGGTCGCGGTGGCGGCCGGTGCCTTCGGCGCCGCCGCGGTCGGCGGGGCCGAGGGGGCCGACGGGACCGCGGGCGTCACCGTGCCCGACGGGCCGGGCGCCGCGGGTGCGGCCGGCGGCGGGCAGGACGCCAGCGCGTCGGACCGGCCGGAACAGCCGGTGAGCACCAGGGCCCCGACCGCCGCCACCCCCGCGACCACCAGCAGGCGTCTCACACCGTCCCCCCGCCACCGAGGTGCCGCCGGACGAAGTCGATCTCCAGCCGCAGCTGCTTGATCCGCTCCTCCACCACCAGCGACCCGTGCCCGGCGTCGTACCGGTAGACCTCGTGCGGCGTGCCCAGCCGCTCCAGCCGCTCGACGTAGTTCTCGATCTGCCGGATCGGGCAGCGCGGGTCGTTGACCCCGGCGCTGATGTAGACCGGCACCCGCACCCGGTCGACGTAACTGAGCGGTGAGGAGGCGGTGAAACGCTCCGGGACCTCCTCGGGGGTGCCGCCGAAGAGGGTGCGGTCCAGCGACTTCAGCGCCTCCATCTCGTCGGCGTACGCGGTGTGGTAGTCCGCGACGGGCACCGCGGCCACGCCCAGCGCCCAGGCGTCCGGCTGGACCCCGAGGCCGAGCAGGGTGAGGTAGCCACCCCAGCTGCCGCCGGTGAGCACGAGCCGCTGCGGGTCGGCGAGGCCGCTGGTGACGGCCCACTCGCGGACGGCCGCGATGTCCTCCAGCTCGATCAGGCCGACCCGCTCGCGCAGGGCGTCCGTCCAGGCCTGGCCGTAGCCGGTGGAGCCGCGGTAGTTGACCCGGACGACCGCGAAGCCGTGGTCCAGCCAGGCGGCCGGCCCGGCGGCGAAGGAGTCGCTGTCGTGGTGGGTGGGGCCGCCGTGGATCTCGAACACCGTCGGGTGGGGGCCCTCGCCCGCGCCGGCCGGCCGCTGCACGAGCGCGTGCACCCGCCCGCCGGGCCCGTCCACCCAGACGTCCTCGACCGGGACGGAGCCGGGCGGCACCGCGCCGGGCGCCCGCAGCACGACCGCCCCGGCGGTGGAGCGGACGGCGGAGGGCTCGGCCGCGGAGGACCACAGGTACTCGACGGTGCCGTCCGGACGGGCGGTGGCGCCGCCGACCGTGCCGCGCGGGGTGTCCAGGCGGGTCAGCCGGCCGTCCGCCAGCGCGTACGAGAACAGCTCGCTGCGCGCCTCGTACTCGTGCTCGACGAGCAGCTCCGCCGCGCCGGGCCGCCACTGGGCGGAGACGTCGCCGGGCAGCTCGCGCCCCTGCTCGTCGCGCAGCGGCAGCGCGGTCTCGGCGCCGGTGGCGACGTCCCAGATCATCGGCTCCCAGCGGCCGGTGCGCTGGTGCGCGACCAGCAGCCGGGTGTCGCCCTCGACGGGGGCGAAGCCGAGGCAGGCCACGCCGCGCGGCTCGTCGCGGCCGGTGACCTCGTCGAGCTCGGCGACGGTCGTGCCGTCGGCGAGGCGGACGACGCGGATCGCCGAGTGCATCGCGTCGCCGTGCTCGGTGTGGTCGATGGCCAGCAGCGCGCTGTCGTGGCTGAGGTCGCCGACGCCGCCGTACTCCTCGTGCCGGTAGATCTCGACGGCCGCGGCCGCGCCGGGGCGCCACAGGTGCAGGGTGGTGCCGTCCTCGTCGGTGGACCGGCCGACGACCACGGTGCCGTCACGGCCGAGCGCCAGGCCCGCCGAGTAGGAGGCGGCGAGGCCGGGCACGGCCTCCTCGTCGGGGCCGCCGGCGAAGGACTGGCGGCGCCAGACGCCGAACTCGTCCCCGTCGTGGTCGTCGAACCACCACACCGACTCGCCGTCGGGGGCCAGCTCGGCGTCGGTGGTGCCGTTCGGACGGTCGGTGACCTGGCGGTGGGTGCCGGTGGCACGGTCCCAGGCGTAGACCTCGTAGGTGCCGGTCGCGTTGGACACGTACAGCGCCCGGTCGGGGGCGTCCTCCGCCCAGTCGGGCAGTGACACGCGTGCCGCCCTGAACCGCTGCTCCCATGCCGGGACGGCGCTCTTCTCCTCGCTCATCCGACCATCCAACCCGATCGGGGGGACGGAACGGAACGGGCGGGTGGCTCCCGCCCGCCCGCCCGCACCGTTCCGCCCCCTCGGCGCCCCGCCGCCGGGGCCCGCCCGCGCCGCTCACGCCCGGCGCGGCAGCAGCCTGACCAGGCCCACCAGCACCAGCTCCAGCACCGCCAGCGCCGTCACGCTGCGGCCGAACGCCGCCACCGGATCCCCCGCCCCGTAGTACAGGAGTCCGATCAGGGCGATGCCGAGAGCCCCGCCGACCTGCTGCACGGTGGCCAGCACCCCGGCGGCCGAACCCGCCAGCCGCGGCTCCACCCCGGCCAGCACCACGGAGGTCACCGGCGCGATCACCAGGCCCATTCCGAGGCCGTCCACGAAGAGCCCCGGCGCCAGCCACCACACCCCGGCCGCCGGGGCCCCGTACACCGCGAGGGCGAGCAGGCCCAGGCCGGCGGCCATCGACAGCCCGCCGAGGGTGATCGTCCGCGGCCCGCCGAGCCGCTCCGCCACCCGGTGCACGGCGTTGGACGTGATCAGGTAGCCGACGCCGATCGCCGTGAACACCAGCCCGGCGCCGAACGCGTCCAGGCCGCGGCCCAGCTGCAGGTGCAGGGCGAGCACCAGGAAGAACGAGGCCTGGCCGAGCCAGAAGGCCAGCTGGGCGAGCAGCCCGGCGCCGAACGCCCTGCTCCGGAACAGCCCGGTGTCGACCAGCGGGGAGCCGGTCGCCCGGGTGCGGTGCTGGTGCACGGCGAAACCGGCCAGCAGGGCCGCCGAACCGGCCAGGCAGAGCAGCGTCCACGACGGCCAGCCCAGCTGCGGGCCCTGGATCAGCGGCAGCACCAGGCCGGTCAGCGCGGCGGTGACCAGCAGCACGCCGACCGGATCCAGACCCGGCCGCCGCGGCGCCCGCGACTCCGGCAGGCACCGGCGCACCAGGACGAGGGCGGCCAGGCCGACCGGCAGGTTGATCAGGAAGCAGCTGCGCCAGCCGAGGCCGAGCACGTCGGCCCGGATCAGCAGCCCGCCGATCAACTGGCCGAACACCGCGCCGACGCCCATCGTCAGCCCGTACCGGGCGAACGCCCGGGCCTGCGCGGCGCCGCTGAACGCCGTCCGCAGGATCGCCAGCACCTGCGGGCCCATCAGGGCCGCCGCCAGCCCCTGCGCGACCCGGGCGCCGACCAGCGCGGCGGCGGTCGGGGCGAAGCCGCAGCCCGCGGAGGCGAGGGTGAACAGGGCCAGCCCGAGGCCGAACACCCGTCGGCGGCCGTAGCGGTCGCCGAGCCGGCCGGCGGTGACCAGGCCGGCCGCGAGGGCCAGGCTGAACCCGGCCATCACCCACTGGACGACGGCCGGTCCGGCGCCCAGGTCGGCCTGGAGGGACGGGACGGCGACGTTGACGACGAAGACGTCGAGGGAGGTCATGAAGGTGGCGGCCAGGACGACCGGCAGCAGACCGGGCGGGGCGCCGGGGCGGCTCGCGGCGGGTCGGTCCTCGGCGCTCGTGCTCCCGGTGGATCGCCTGGCGGCGGGTCGGTGGGCGAGGTCGGGGGCGGTGCTCATCGGGCTCTCCTCGGTGGGGCGGGGCCAGGGGCAGGGCCAGGGGTCGTCGGCGGGGGCGGGGCGTGGCGCCCGGGGGCGGTGGGGGTCGCCCCCGGGCGCCCCCGGCCGGGGTGGGGCGCCCGGGCGGTCGGGGCGCGGCCGGTGTCGGGTGCGCGGGCCGGCGTCCGTCAGGAGTCCGGGTCGGCGTCAGGCACCCGGGACGCGGTCCAGGAAGCCGTACACCGCGCCGATCCGGCCGTCCGGCGTGGCGACCAGCACGTCGAAGCCGATCACCACCGGCTCGGCGCCGGCCGGTCCGAGCAGCCAGGTGAACCGGGCGACGTCGTGGTGCGCGTCCACCGGGCCCAGGGTGAACTCCAGCCCGGGGAACTGCGCCTGGGCCGCGCCGATCAGCGCGTCGACGGCGTCCCGGCCGGTCACGGCGGCCAGCGGGTCGGTGTAGCCGCCGTCCTCGGCCCACACCTCGTCGACCAGCTTGCGGCGGGCGGCCGGGTCGGTCTCGTTCCAGACGGCCAGGTAGCGCTCGGCGAGCTGCTGGAGGGTGCCGGCGGTGATCTCGGTCATGGTCATCTCCCGTGTTCCGGTGGGGTGTTGGGCGGTCGTTCCCGCTGCACACCACGGTAGGGACGGGCCGGCGCGGGCGAATCGGTCACGTATCGGCAAGGGGGTGCGTAACCCGGCGCTGCGGGGTACGTAGGTGTGCGGCCCGTCGCCGCCGCCGCGCCGCCCGTCGCGATCCCGTCCGCACCGTCCCCGTCCGCCCGCGCCGCCCCGGTCCCCGCTCGGTAGGGTCGGGGGATGCTGTACGGGAGGGAACACGAACAGGCTTCCGTGGACGGACTGTTGGCCACGGCGCGCGGCGGCGGCAGCGGAGTGCTGCTGCTCCGCGGGGAGCCGGGCATCGGCAAGACCGCGCTGCTGGAGCACGCCGTCGCCCGGGCGGGGGAGGCGTTCCGGGTGGTCCGGGCGGCCGGCGTCGAGTACGAGGCCGAGCTGCCCTTCGCCGGCCTGAGCCTGCTGCTGGCGCCAGGTCTGGACCGGCTGGAGGTCCTGCCGGCCCCTCAACGGCGCGCGCTGGAGGCGGCGTTCGGGCTCGGCGACGGGCACGCCCCGGCGCCGGCCGACCGGCTGCTGACCGGGCTCGCCACCCTCGGCCTGCTCGCCGAACTCGCCTCCGAACGGCCGCTGCTGTGCGTCGTCGACGACCTGCAGTGGCTGGACCGCGCCTCCCTGGACGCCCTGCTGCTGGCGGCCCGCCGGCTCCAGGCCGAGGGGGTGGCCCTGCTGCTCGCCGCCCGCACCGGCGGCACCGCGCCGGACCTCCCGGCCACCGGCTTCCCCGAGGTCCACCTGGCCGGCCTGCCCGCGCCCGACGCCGTGCGACTGCTGGAGCACCGGGCCGGCCCCGGCCTGCCCGCCGCCGTCCGCGGCCGGCTGCTCGCCGAGGCGGCCGGCAACCCGCTCGCCCTCACCGAACTCCCCGTCGCCGTGGCCGCGCAGACGCCCGCCGCCGGGGCCGGGACGGCCGGAGCGGGCTCCCCGTCGCCGGCCCCGGGCGGCCTGCCGCTCACCAGCCGGCTGCTGATCGCCTTCCACGGCCAGGTGACCGGACTGCCCCCGGCCACCCAGACCCTGCTGCTGGTCGCCGCCGCCGAGGAGAGCGGCGCACTGGACGTCGTGCTGCCCGCCGCGGCCGCCCTCGGCGTCCCCGCCGAACACCTGGGCCCCGCCGAGGAGTCGGGCCTGGTGACGGTCGCGCCCGACCGGCGGATCGCCTTCCGGCACCCGCTCCTGCGCGCCGCCATCCTGCAACGCGCCCCGCACCACCAGCGACTGACCGCCCACCGGGCCGTCGCCGGGGCGCTCCCGGACGGCGACCGCCGCACCTGGCACCTCGCCCTCGCCGCCACCGCCCCCGACGCCGCCCTCGCCGACGCCCTGGAACGCACCGCCGTCCGCGCCGGGGCCCGCGGCGCCCACGGCGCGGCCGCGGCGTACGAGCGGGCTGCCCGGCTCACCCCGGACCGCGACGGCGCCACCCGCCGCCTCGTCCTGGCCGCCGAAGCCGCCACCGAGGAGGGGAGGCTGGCGCAGGCCGAGGCGCTCGCCGAGGAGGCCGGCGGACGCACCGACAGCGCCCTGGCGCACGCCCTGCTGGACCAGGTCCGGGCCACCGCGCACTTCTGGCGCGGCTCCTACCCGACCGCCCACCGGCTGCTGCTGGACGCCGCCACCGGGGTCGCGGCGCCGCACGCCGCCCGGATGCTGTTCCAGGCCTTCCACGCCGCCTGGTACGCGGGGGAGGAGCCGGTGGTCGCCGTCCTCGACCGGCTGGCCGCGCTACCGCTCGCCGAGGACGACCCGCTCACCCCGCTCGCCCGCCACCTGCCCGCCGCAGTGCTCCCCGCCCTCGGCCACCCGGGCCCCGGCCACCCGGCCCCCGCCCGCCGGCAGCCGCCCACCGCCCGCGACACCGCCGCGGCCGCCCGCGGGGCCGGTGCCGAGTCCCCCGCCGACCTCGTCCAGCTCTGTGGCGCCACCCTGATCCTCGGCCGCGACGAGGAGACCGCCGAACTCGGCGGCGAGCTCGTCGCCGAGGCCCGCGCCAAGGGCGCCGTCGGCGTGATGCCGACCCTCCAGTTCTTCCTCGCCGAGGCCGAACTCTTCCACGGCCGGCACCGCGACGCCGAGCTCACCGCCACCGAGGCGCTCGCCCTCGCCCGGGACACCGGGCAGCACCAGTGGGTGAGCCAACTCACCGCGCTGCTCGCCTACCTGGCCGCCCTGGACGGCGCCGAGGACCGCTGCACCGGGCTCGTCGCCGAGTCCCTGGCCACCACCGGCCCGCAGACCGCCGCCCCCGCCGCCGGCCTCCCCTGGGCGCACTGGGCGCTCGCCCTGCTCGACCTCGGCCACGGCCGGGCCGGCGCCGCCGCCGACCGACTGCACACCCTCACCAGCGGGCCGCACCGGCACCACGTCAGCGCCACCCGCGCCGTCCCCGACCTCGTCGAGGCCGCGGTCCGGCTCGGCGCCCCGGATCGGGCGGCCGAGGCCTACGAGCGCTTCGCCCGCTGGAGCGCCGCCGCCGACCGCCCCTGGACGGAGGCCCTCCGGCTCCGCTGCCAGGCACTCCTGGGCCCCGACGAGCTCGCCGAGTCCGCCTACCGAGCCGCCCTCGACCTGCACGGGTCCGCGAACCGGCCCTTCGAACAGGCCCGCACCGCCCTCCTCTACGGCGAGTGGCTGCGCCGCTCCCGCCGCCGCACCGACGCCCGCCCCCAGCTGCGCGCCGCCCTGGAGACCTTCGAACGCCTCGCCGCCCACCCCTGGGCCGCCCGCGCCCGCACCGAACTCACCGCCACCGGCACCGCGGCCCCCGCCCCGGCCGACACCCCGCACGCCTCGCCGCTGACCCCCCAGGAGCTCCAGATCGCCCGCCTGGCCGCCCGCGGCCTCACCAACCGGGAGATCGCCGCCCAACTCTTCCTCAGCCCCCGTACCGTCGCCCACCACCTCTACAAGGCCTACCCCAAACTCGGCATCACCTCGCGCGCCGAGCTCCCCGCCGCGCTCTGACCCGGCCCCACCCACGCCGAGGGCCCCCGCCGGATCCGTCCGGCGGGGGCCCTGAGCCACAGTCATGCTGTCGGTCGCGCAACGACGACAGAGGCCCTGCCGGATTTCTCCGGCAGGGCCTCTGCACTGGGTCGGGGTGGCGGGATTTGAACCCACGGCCTCTTCGTCCCGAACGAAGCGCGCTACCAAGCTGCGCCACACCCCGGTCCTGCGTTTCGTTGCTCTGTCTCCGTCGCAACGAGTAGAACTCTACCGGACGCTCGCCGAGACACGAAATCCGGTTCTCGGCGGGCGTCCGCCGCAGGTCAGCGGGGGGCCGGGGTGAGGGTGAGGAGGGTGGCCTCCGGGGGGCAGGCGAAGCGGACGGGGGTGTAGCGGTTGGTGCCGCAGCCGGCCGAGACGTGCAGGTAGGAGCGGCGTCCGCCGGCCTGGTGGGTGGAGAGGCCCTTGACCCGCCGGGTGTCGATGTCGCAGTTGGTGACGAGGGCGCCGTAGAAGGGGATGCAGAGCTGGCCGCCGTGGGTGTGCCCGGCGAGGATCAGCGGGTAGCGGTCGGCGGTGAAGGCGTCGAGCACGCGCAGGTAGGGCGCGTGGACGACGGCGAGCGAGAGGTCGGCGTCGGCGGAGGGGCCGCCGGCGACCTCGCTGTAGCGGTCGCGCCGGATGTGCGGGTCGTCGAGTCCGGTGAACTCGAGGTCGAGGCCGTCGACGGTGAGCCGGCCGCGGGTGTTGGTGAGGTCGAGCCAGCCGGCCGAGTCGAAGCCGTCGCGGAGCTTCTCCCACGGGTTGTGGACGGCGCCGGTGATGCCGCGCCGGGCGCTGCCGTCGGCGTTGTTCAGGCCGTGGTCGCCGCTGCGCATCGCCTGGAGGTAGCGGGCGGGGTTCTTGCGGGCCGGGCCGTAGTAGTCGTTGGAGCCGAAGACGTAGACGCCGGGGAACTCCATGAGCGGCCCGAGCGCGTCGAGGGTGGCGGGGACGCCGAGCGGGTCGGAGAGGTTGTCCCCGGTGTTGACGACGAGGTCGGGGCGGAGCCCGGCGAGGCTCTTCAGCCAGCGCTGCTTCTTGCCCTGTCCGGTGACCATGTGGATGTCGGAGACCTGCAGTACCCGGATGGGCCGGGCGCCGTGGGGCAGGACGGGGACCTCGACCCGGCGGAGCCGGAAGGAACGGACCTCGTACCCGACGGAGTAGGCGAGGCAGGCGGCGCCGGCGGCGGCGAAGCCGAGGGGAACGGAGTACAGCGGTCGCATCGCCCCATGCTCTCAGACGGTGGATCAGCCGGTGAACGCCCGGTGGCCGGTGGGAGGCCCGGGTCGGCCCGTCGGGCGCGGGTCATTCCCGGGTGCGCCGGACCCGCAGGGCCCGGACCTTGTGCCGGTTGCCGCAGCGTTCCATCGAGCACCAGCGGCGCCGGCCGGGGCGCGAGGTGTCGACGAAGACCAGCCGGCAGTCGGGGGCCGCGCACGCGCGGATCCGGTCCGCGTGGGGGCCGGTGAGCAGGGCGATGGCGTCCCGGGCGAAGGTGGCGGCGAGCTGGTGCCCGTCGGCGGGCAGCGGGGCGGCGGCGGTGCCGTCGGGGGCGATCTGGGGGGCGAGCGGCGGGTGGGCGGCGGCCCGGTTGAGGACGGCGTAGTCGTCGGCGGCGCCGGGGCGGGCGTGGGCGCGGGCGGCGGTGAGGCGCCAGAGCGCGTCGCGCAGGGTACGGGTGGCGGCGAGCTGGTCGGGGTCGATCCGGACGGCCCCGGCGGGCAGCCGCAGCCGGGAGCGGGGCAGCCACCGGGCGAGGTCGGACGGCTGGTGCAGGGCCTCGTGCCGGGCGTACGGGCCGGGGCCTCCGGTGGTGAGCAGTTCGAGGCAGAGGGCGCCCGCGTCGAAGCGGAAGGCGGTGCCCCGGGCGGTGGTCAGGGTCAGTCCGGCGGGGGTGGTCCGGTCTCCGTCCGTCATGTAACCAGGCTAGGCGGTTACGCCCGGGCGCCGGGTCCGGATCCGGCGCCCGGGCCCGCCCGCGACCAGCGATCCCGGTTAATGGCAAGCGGGTGAACTCCGCAGGTGGGAGACTCGGGGCCATGACCACGCTCAAGGCGCAGCTGCAGGAGGACCTCACGGCTGCCATCAGGGACCGGGACGAGCTGCGCTCGTCCACCATCCGGCTCACGCTGTCCGCCGTCACCAGCGAGGAGGTGGCGGGCAAGGAGAAGCGCGAGCTGTCCGACGCCGAGGTGCTCAAGGTGATCGGCCGTGAGACGAAGAAGCGCCGGGAGGCCGCCGAGGCGTTCGACGCCGCCGGCCGTGCCGACCAGGCCGCCCGGGAGCGGGCGGAGGGCGAGCTGCTGGCGGGGTACCTGCCCAAGCAGCTCTCCGACGAGGAGCTGACGGCGATCGTGGCGGCCGCCGTGGCCGAGAGCGGCGCGACCGGTCCGCAGGCGATGGGCGCCGTGATGAAGCTGGTGAAGCCGAAGGTGGACGGCCTGGCCGAGGGCGGCCGGGTGGCCGCCGCGGTGAAGGCCGCGCTGACGGGCTGATCCCCGCCGGGCCGCCCGGTGCCGCCCGGGCCGTCCCGGGCGGCCGCCGGAACCACGAGGGGCGCCCTCCGAGAGTGATCTCGGAGGGCGCCCCTTCACCGTGCGGCGCCTTCACCGGGCCGGGCCGTTCGGCCGCCCGGTCGGCGCTCAGCCGTTGTTGCCGCCGTGCTTGCCGCCGTTGCCGCCGTTCCCGCCGATGACGCCCGGCGGGAAGGTGAACCCGCCGCCGATCATCCCGCCGGCGTTGTTGTTGCCCCCGCCGGGGTTGCCGCCGGGGCCGCCGCCGTTGTTCCCGCCGGGGTTCCCGGCCGGCGGCGGCGGGTTGCCGCCGGGCTGGGCGTTCGGGTCGGCCGGCGGGGTGGCCCCGCCGGTCGGCGTGGCGTTCGGGTCCGGCTTGGGCGCCGGGTCCGGGATGTTGATGGTCTGCAGCTGGTCCTTGGGCGTGCCGCGCAGGGCCTGGTCCATGGCGAGCTTCCAGATCGGGCCCGGCCCGGTGGCGCCGAAGACGCCGTCGCTGCCGTAGTAGGTGTCACCGATCTTGATGTTCTTCATCTTGACGCCGCCGGCCGGGCCGCCGAGCCAGACCGAGGTGGCGAGGGACGGGGTGTAGCCGCTGAACCAGGCGGCCTTCTTCTCGTCCGTGGTACCGGTCTTGCCGGCGATCTGGCGGCCGTCCTCCAGGCCGAGGGAGGCGCCGGTGCCCTTCTCCGTCACGTTGAGCAGGACGGTGTTGAGCGCGTCCGCGGTGTTCTCGGAGAAGGCCTGGCTGCAGCTGGACTGCGGGACCTTGACGTCCTTGCCGTCGACCGTGGAGATCTTGGTGATCGCGACCGGGGTGCAGTACTTGCCGCGGGCGGCGAAGGTCGCGTAGACGTTCGCCATGGTCAGCGGGCTGAGCTCCAGGGTGCCGAGGACCATCGAGGGGACCTCCTGGAAGGGGTCGCCCTTGGCGGACTGTGTGATGCCCAGCTTGTTGGCCATCTGCTTCATCGCGCAGAGGCCGACCTGCTGCTCCATCTGGACGAAGTAGGTGTTGACCGAGCGGGCCATCGCCTCCTTCAGCTCGTACGGGCCGACCTCGCTGGGCGACTCGTTCTTCACCGTGGCCTTGGGCTTGTCGGTGTTCTTCCAGGTGCCCGAGCAGGTGGACATGTTCGGGTAGTCGATCTTGTTCTCGGACGGGAACGGCTGGGTGGGCTGCATGCCCGACTCCAGGGCCGCCGCGGCGAGGATCGGCTTGAAGGTCGAGCCGGTCTGGAAGCCGTTGCCGCCGCCCATCGAGGCGTCGACGTTGAGGTTGACGACGGTCTGGTTCTTGTTCGGGTCCAGGCCGTACGGGCGGGTCTGGGCCATCGCCAGGATCTTGCCGGTGCCGGGCTCCATCATGGTCGCGGCGGCCGACACCGGGTCGGTCACGAGGACCTTCTTCGGGTTGGTCACGGCGGCCTGGGCGGCGGCCTGCTTGTCCGGGTCCAGCGTGGTGTAGATGTTCAGGCCGCCGGTGTCCCAGAGCTTCTTGCGGTCCGCGGCGTTCTTGCCGAACACCGGGTCCTGCTTGACGACGTGGCGCACGTAGTCGCAGAAGAAGCCCATGCCGGCCTGGGCGGTGATGCAGCCGTTCTGCGGGTCCTTGTACTTCAGGCCCAGCGGGGCGGCCTTCGCCTCCTTGGCCTGGTCCGCGGTGATGTGCTTGTTCTCGAGCATCTTGTCGATCACGACGTTGCGGCGCTTGACCGTGTTGTCGGGGTAGCGCACCGGGTCGAAGGACGACGGGTTCTGCACCATGCCGGCCAGGGTGGCGGCCTCGGCGACGGTCAGGTCCTTGTTGCTCTTGCTGAAGTAGCGCTGGGAGGCGGCCTCGACCCCGTAGGCCTGGTGGCCGTAGAAGGTGATGTTGAGGTAGTTGGTGAGGATCTGGTCCTTCGTCAGGTCCTCCTCCAGCTTGATCGCGACCTTGAGCTCCTGGATCTTGCGGCCCAGGGTCTTGCGCTGGGCCTCCAGGACGGCGGCCTGGTCGTCGCCGGCCTTCTCGACGTTGACGTTCTTCACGTACTGCTGGGTCAGCGTCGAGGCGCCCTGGGAGGCGGTGCCGCTCTCGGCGTTCTTGCTGATGGCGCGCAGCACGCCCTTGAGGTCGACGGCGCCGTGCTCGTAGAACCGGGCGTCCTCGATGTCGACCTGGGCGTGCCGCATGAACGGCGACATCTGGTCGGCGGTGATGACGGTGCGGTCGCGCTCGTAGACCTTGGCGATCAGCCCGCCCTTGGCGTCGAAGATCTGGGTCGCCTGGGTGAGCGGCGGGGTCTTGAAGTCGTCGGGGATGTTCTCGAAGCTCTCCGCCGTGTCCTTGGCGGTCAGCCCGATGGCGCCGACGGCGGGCAGGGCGAGGCCTGCCAGCAGGACTCCGGAGAGCACGCTGACGCCCAGGAACTTCACTCCGTGCCCCGCGAAGTCCAGCGGTGATCCGCTGCGCTTGCTGCGCGGAGCTCCGGGGTTGCCTGGGGGCTGGGGTGCCTGGGGGCGCTTCGGTGCCATGAGGAGAACCCTACGTCCCCGAATCCCGCACATAGGGGCAGGTGTTCGCCTAGGCTTGTCACAAGCTTGCGACAGCTTCGGTGCGTCAACATCATTCACTCTTGTGAGTGCGGAGACTTGCCCGAATTGCCCTTTCTTGGGTGGGTTTTGAGGCAGCTGTGGCCTGCTGTGCACCTGTGGGCGGTAGCGCTCCGTAGCGACGCGCGTGGCGAGAGTGGCCTCGGCGTGTTTGGCAAGGCTTGCGACCTGCGATCACTCCAACGAGTGAGCTGACCGATACCCATAGTCCAATCGGGTCATTCGAGATTGAGCCCGAAGGGGCTGTTGCAAGCTGTCGTTCTTCCGTAACGTCCTCAACTGGCAACGGTGAATATGCCGTTGCCGCCGTGGGGGAGCCTCGAATACGGGAGAGGACGGCGCCGGGATGGGCTGGGTTGACGACTGGAGTGCGCAGGCCGCCTGCCGCACGAGTGATCCGGACGAGTTGTTCGTCCAGGGGGCCGCGCAGAACCGCGCGAAGGCGGTGTGCAGCGGCTGCCCCGTCCGCACGGAGTGCCTCGCGGACGCGCTGGACAACCGGGTCGAGTTCGGAGTCTGGGGCGGGATGACGGAACGCGAGCGCCGGGCACTGCTGCGCCGCCGCCCGACGGTCATCTCGTGGCGGAGGCTGCTGGAGACGGCCCGCACCGAGTACGAGGAGTCCCTCGCCACCGGTGTGATACTGACCGACTACGCCCAGGCGGGCTGACCGCCCGACCGGGGCGGTGCCCGGCCGGGCCGGCCGGACCGGCGCCTACGCGGCGCCGCTGAGCCGGTCCCCGATCGCCCGCAGGCCGTCCAGGTCGTGCACGTCGCCCGGCAGCGCGGCGACCTCCACGATCGGCACGTCCGGGTAGACCGAGACGAAGCGGTCCCTGGTGCGCCGTTCCCGCCCCATGATCTGCATCCGCTCGGCGTGCAGCCGCAGCAGTCCCGCCGCGAGCTGTTCGGCCTCGGGCGAGGAGTGCTCCGAGCCGTTCTCCTCCAGTGCCTCGGCGGCCGCCAGCGCCCGCTCCGCGGTGAGCTGCGGCGCGCCGGAACCGTGCACCCGGTTGAGCACCAGCCCGGCCAGCGGCATCCGGTCGGCGGCGAGCCGGTCCACGAAGTACGCCGCCTCGCGCAGCGCGTCCCGCTCCGGCGCGGCCACCACCAGGAACGCCGTGCCCGGCGCCTTGAGCAGCTGGTACGTGCGGTCGGCGCGCTCGCGGAAGCCGCCGAACATCGAGTCCATCGCGCTGACGAAGGTCTGGACGTCCGTCAGCAGCTGGGCGCCGAAGATCTTCCCCAGGGTGCCCGTGAGCAGGCCCATGCCGGCGTTGAGGAACCTCATCGCGCTGCGGCCGCCGACCTTGGCCGGGGCGGTCAGGATGCGGATCACTCGGCCGTCGAGGAAGGACCCGAGCCGGTTGGGCGCGTCCAGGAAGTCCAGCGCCGAGCGGGACGGCGGGGTGTCGACGACGATCAGGTCCCACTCCTCGGCGTCGCGCAGCTGCCCGAGCTTCTCCATCGCCATGTACTCCTGCGTGCCCGCGAAGCCGGCCGACAGGGACTGGTAGAACGGGTTCTCCATGATCGCCCTGGCCCGCTCCGGCTCGGCGTGGGCGAGCACGACCTCGTCGAAGGTCCGCTTCATGTCGAGCATCATGGCCTGCAGCTCGCCGTCCCCGGCGACGCCCTTGACCACCCGCGGGGTGTTGTCCAGTTCGGTCAGGCCCATGGACTGGGCGAGGCGCCGGGCCGGGTCGATGGTGAGCACCACGACCTTGCGGCCGCGCTCGGCGGCGCGCAGTCCGATCGCCGCGGCGGTGGTGGTCTTGCCGACGCCGCCGGAACCGCAGCAGACGATGATCCTCGTCCCCGGGTCGTCGATCAGGGCGTCCACGGCGAGCCGGCTGCCGGTGGCCCGGACGCCGCCGCCTCCGCCGGCCGCTCCGCCGTTCGTCGCCGCACCGCCGGTCGCCCCGCCGCCGCGCGTTCCGCTGCCGGTCGTTCCGCCGTTCGTCACGCCGCCCCCTGCCGCTTCAGTTCGGCCGCCAGCCGGTACAGCCCCCCGAGGTCCACGCCCTCGCCCAGCAGCGGCAGTTCGTACGTGGGCAGCCGTAGCTGCTGCAGGTCGGCGCGCTGTTCGCGCTCCAGCTCGACGCGTTCGGCGTGCTCCCGGGCCTGTTCCAGCAGCGGGTCCAGCAGCGGCTCCACGGCGGCCCGGACGGTCTCCGGGCGGCGCGAGCGCCCTCCTAGCCCGGCCTCGCCGAGCGCCAGGGCGACCTCCTCGCGGTGGTCCCCGTCGACCGCGGCCACGGCGGCGGCGTCCAGCACCGGCGGCCGGACCATGTTGACCAGCACCCCGCCCACCGGGAGCCCGGCCTCGCGCAGCTCGGCGAAGCCGTCGACCGTCTCCTGCACCGGCATCTCCTCCAACAGGGTGACCAGGTGCACCGCCGTCTCCGGCGACTTCAGCACCCGCATCACGGCCTGCGCCTGGGTGTGTATCGGGCCGATCCGGGCCAGCCCGGCGACCTCGGCGTTGACGTTCAGGAAGCGGGTGAGCCGCCCGGTCGGCGGCGCGTCCATCACGACGGCGTCGTACCGTCGGCGGCCGTCGGGGCCCTTGCGCCGGGCCGCCTCGCAGGCCTTCCCGGTGAGCAGGACGTCCCGCACGCCGGGCGCGATGGTGGTGGCGAAGTCGACGAAGCCGACCTTCTGCAGCGCCTTTCCGGCCCGGCCGAGCTTGTAGAACATCTCCAGGTACTCCAGCAGCGCCAGCTCGGTGTCGATGGCCAGCGCGAACACCTCGCCCGCCCCGCCACCGGCCGGCAGGCCCAGCTGGGTCCGGGAGACCGAGGCGATCCGGCGCTCCTCGTACGGGAGTGCGGCGATCCCGAACAGCTCGGCGACGCCCTGCCGCCCCTCGACCTCGATCAGGAGCACCCGCCCGCCGTCGGCGGCGAGCGCCAGTGCCAGCGCCGCGGCCAGCGTGGTCTTCCCGGTGCCGCCCTTGCCGCTGACCACGTGCAGCCGGACGCCCTCCCAGTCGGGGTCGCGCCGGGCCGCCTGGCCGGGGGTGCGTGCCACGCTCCTTCTCCGTCCGTCTCCGTGGGCCGGAGGCCGCTCCGTCGGCCGGCCCGTCCTGCGGTGCCCTCTCGCGGGGCGCCCCGTGACCAGGGTGCCCTCTCGCGAGGGTAACCAGGGACCGCGCCGGATGCCCGGAGCACCAGGGGGGCCGGGCCTGAATCATGCCCCCTTTGTGGGCCACCTCACACGCCGGTCCGCCGACGGCGCCGATCGCCGCGGCCGCTCGTCTAGAGTCTGGCCATGACCAAGTGGGAATACATGACGGCGCCCCTGCTGGTGCACGCCACCAAGCAGATCCTGGACAACTTCGGCATGGACGGCTGGGAGCTCGTCCAGGTCGTGCCGGGCCCGAACCCGGAGCAGCTGGTGGCCTACTTCAAGCGGGAGAAGAGCGCATGAGCAAGGTCGAGGCGAAGCTCGCCGACCTGGGCCTGACCCTGCCGCCGGTGGCGGCTCCGGTCGCCGCGTACGTCCCGGCCCTGCGCTCGGGCGAGTTCGTGTTCACCTCCGGCCAGCTGCCGGTCGTCGGAGGCAAGCTGCCGAGCACCGGCAAGGTCGGTGCCGAGGTGTCCCCGGAGGAGGCCAAGGAGCTCGCGCAGACCTGTGCGCTGAACGCGCTGGCCGCGATCAAGTCGGTGATCGGCGACCTGGACCAGATCGAGCGGGTCGTGAAGGTGGTCGGCTTCGTCGCCTCCGCCCCCGACTTCACCGGCCAGCCCGGCGTGATCAACGGCGCCAGCGAGCTCCTCGGCAAGGTGCTGGGCGAGGCCGGGGTGCACGCCCGCAGCGCGGTCGGCGTCGCGGTGCTGCCGCTGGACGCCCCGGTCGAGGTCGAGCTCCAGGTGCGCGTCAAGACCGCCTGAGGTGATCACGAAAGGCGGGGTTGGGCCTGTCCAACCCCGCCTTCGTGCGCTTAGCATCCGGGCATGGACCATCGAGCGACGACGCTCCCGATGCCGCCCGGTTGGCCTGCCCGGATCCGGGCGGTCGACTCCGGCGTGCTGACCCCGCCGGTGCCCCGGCCCGCCGCGACCGTCGTGCTGCTGCGCGACGCCCCCGACGGCCCGGAGGCCTACCTGCTGCGCCGGCGCACCTCGATGGCCTTCGCAGCCGGCATGTACGCCTACCCGGGCGGCGGGGTGGACCCGCGCGACGCCGAGGTGGAGACCGGCTGGGCCGGCCCCTCCCCCGAGGAGTGGGCCCGGCGGCTCGGGGTGGACGCCCGGACGGCGCGGGCGGTGGTCTGCGCGGCCGTCCGCGAGACCTTCGAGGAGGCCGGCGTGCTGCTGGCCGGGCCGGACGCCGACAGCGTCGCCGCGCCGCGCGACTGGTCCGCCGAGCGGGCCGCGCTGGAGGCGCACGAGCTGTCCTTCGCCGAGTTCCTCCGCGACCACGGCCTGGTCCTGCGCAGCGACCTGCTGGCCGGCTGGGCCCGCTGGGTCACTCCGGAGTTCGAGGAGCGCCGCTACGACACCTGGTTCTTCGTGGCCGTGCTGCCGGCCGGCCAGCGCGCCGCCCTGGAGGTCGGCGAGGCGGACCGGGTGGCCTGGCTGACGCCGGCCGAGGCGGTCCGCGGCCATCGGGAGGGCCGGTTCGGCATGCTGCCGCCGACCGTGACGGTGCTGCGCGAGCTGTCGCCGGTGCGCTCGGCCGCCGAGGCGCTGACCGCGGCCGCCGGGCGCTCGCTGGAGCCGGTGCTGGGCCGGGCCGAGGTCCGGGGCGACCGGATGACGGTCCGCTGGCCCGGGTACGACGAACTGACCATCGACGGGGACTTCCCCGAGGACGCCTGACCGCACTGGGCGCCGGACCGGTCACCCCACCGGCACCCCGGTCACCCCGGCGGCACCCCACCGAGCACCGGACCCGGCGTCGCACCGCCCGCCGGCCGGACACCGCACCACCCGACACACCGTCGCAGAGAGAGGACCGACGCCCGATGACCCACAACGACGTGGCTCGCCGGACGGCACCCGAGATGCCCGCCCGCCGCCTGACCCCCCGCACCACGGCCTGTGACGGCCCGGTCCCGTTCACCGACCTGGCCCAGCGCGCCATCGTCCGGATGCTGCCGCTGAGGGCCCTGTACCGCGACGGCGGGGGCGGCCGGTGAGCGGACTCCTGCCGGGTGACCCCGCCGCCGCCATCGGCGGCGAGGCCACCCCCCGGGCGCTGTGCGTACTGGCGCCGAACCCGTCGCCGATGACGCTGGACGGCACCAACACCTGGCTGCTCTCCGAGCCCGGCTCGGACCTCGCGGTGGTGATCGACCCGGGCCCGCTGCACGAGGGCCACCTGCGCCGGGTGATCGACCACGCGGAACGGCTGGGCAAGCGCGTCGCGCTCACCCTGCTCACCCACGGCCACGCCGACCACTCCGAGGGCGCGGCCCGCTTCGCCGAACTCACCGGCACCGAGGTGCGCGCCCTGGACCCGGCCCACCGGCTGGGCTCGGAGGGACTGGTCGACGGCCAGCGCCTCGACGTCGGCGGCCTCGACCTGCGGGTGGTCGCCACTCCCGGTCACACCTCGGACTCGCTGACCTTCCACCTGCCCGCCGACGGCGCCGTCCTCACCGGTGACACCGTGCTCGGACGCGGCACCACGATGGTCGCCCACCCGGACGGCCGGCTCGGCGACTACCTGGACTCGCTGCGCCACCTGCACACGATGGCCTCCGAGCACGGCGTGCGGACGGTGCTGCCCGGCCACGGGCCGGTGCTCGCCGACGCCCTCGGCGCGGTCGACTACTACCTGGCGCACCGGGCCACCCGGCTCGCCCAGGTGGAGACCGCGGTCGAGGCGGGCTGCCGGACGGCGCCCGAGGTGGTGGCCCGGGTCTACGCCGACGTGGACCGGGCGCTCTGGCCGGCCGCGGAGCTGTCCGTGCGGGCGCAGCTGGAGTACCTCGCGGACCACGGGCTGATCCCCGACCAGGGCTGATCCCGACCGGGGCTGATCCGCGACCAGGGCCGAGGCCGCGCCGGCTCCTCCGGCGCCCGCCCGTCCGCGCCGGGGCGCGCCCGCGAACGCCGAAGGGCCCGTCCATCCGGACGGGCCCTTCGCGGCGTCGGGAGCGTCAGCGCGAACGGCGCGACAGCCGCTCGACGTCCATCAGGACCACCGCGCGCGCCTCCAGCTTCAGCCAGCCGCGGCCGGCGAAGTCGGCGAGCGCCTTGTTGACCGTCTCGCGGGAGGCGCCGACCAGCTGGGCCAGCTCCTCCTGGGTGAGGTCGTGGGCGACGTGGATGCCCTCCTCGGACTGCACGCCGAACCGGCGGGAGAGGTCCAGCAGGGCCTTGGCGACGCGGCCGGGCACGTCGGAGAAGACCAGGTCGGACATCACGTCGTTGGTCCGGCGCAGTCGGCGGGCGATGGCCCGCAGCAGCGCGATGGAGACCTCGGGGCGGGCGTGCAGCCAGGGCTGCAGGTCGCCGTGGCCCAGGCCCAGCAGCTTGACCTCGGTCAGCGCGCTGGCGGTGGCGGTGCGCGGGCCCGGGTCGAACAGCGACAGCTCGCCGATCATCTCGCTGGGGCCGAGGACGGCGAGCATGTTCTCGCGGCCGTCCGGGGAGGCGCGGTGCAGCTTGACCTTGCCCTCCGCGACGACGTACAGCCGGTCACCCGGGTCGCCCTCGTGGAACAGCGACTCACCACGGGCGAGGGTGACCTCGGTCATGGAAGCGCGCAGCTCGCCGGCCTGTTCGTCGTCGAGTGCCGCGAAGAGTGCGGCGCGCCGCAGAACGTCGTCCACGTGCTTCCTCCTTCTCGGCCGTCCGGCGGGTGGGCCGTCCGGCGCAAGTTCCGTACAGTGCTCTGCATCACCAAGCATGGCGCATGTCGCTCCGATCATATGAGGAGGGGGTGCGCCGAGGTGTGCTGCGCGGGGCCATTCGTACCGCCGGGTCACCGGGCGGCCGGGCCCCCGGTCACCGCCGGGTCGAACGCCTCGCCGGGCCGGTCGAACCCGCTGTCGGCCGGATCGAACAGCACGTCGCCCACCGCCGTTCGGGCGTAGAGGACGCTGTGGCCGGCCCGGTGGGCGCTGGTCAGACCGGCCGCGCGCAGGGCGGTCAGGTGCTGCGAGACGCCGGCGGCGGACAGCCCGGTGCGGCGGGCCAGCTCGGTGGTCGAGGCCGGGGAGTCCAGTTCCGCGAGCAGCCGGGCCCGGGACCGGCCGAGCACCGCGGCCAGCGCGTCCGAGCGCTCGGCCGTCCCCGGCCGGGACTCCCACAGGGTGGCGGCGCCGCGCGCCGGGTAGCTCAGCTGCGGGGGATCCGGTGGCAGCACCCTGGTCAGCACCCGCGGCCAGACGAAGGCGGACGGCAGGAGCAGCAGCCCGGCCCCGGCGTTCAGCCGGGTGACCGCGCAGTGCCGCCGGTCCAGGAGCAGCGCCGTGCCGTCCCAGCGGACCGTCTCGTGCAGGTCGTCCAGCATCCGCGCGGTGCCCTGCGCGGCGGCCTGCCGGGAGCGGTGGAACACGTCCGCCTCCAGCAGCGTGCGGATCCGCGCCCAGTACGGGGCGAGGGCGAGCTGCCAGTACGCCTCGATCTCGGCGGTGAGCCGGGGCAGCTGTGCCGCCGGGTCGCGGTACAGCGGCTCCAGGACGGGCGGCAGGCGGCCGCCGGCCTCGGCGGCCAGGACGTCGAGGTCGGCCCGGACCTGGGCGGCGCCGGTGGCCGCGATCGCCGTCAGCTCCTCGGCCAGGGTGGGGGAGGACCCCGCCGGGGCGGGGTTGAGGAAGTCCGGCAGGTGGCCGGTGTGCGGGACCATCCCGGCCAGCCGGCCGCGGTCCAGCCCGGTGGTGGCCAGCCGCCCGCGGACCTGCTCGGCCCAGCGGCGGTGCGGCTCGGGGACGGCGGCCCCGGCGAGGGCGCGCAGACCGCCGACCACCTCCTGCATCGGGGAGACCGCGAAGCGGGTCAGCGCCACGTCGTTCGCGGAGAAGTGCAGTGCCGTGCGCATACGGGCCCCTCCCCGGAGATTCGGCCCCAGCTTAATCACTGGTGGGCGCTGCGGGCCGGGCCGGACGATGCGGGGGACGGACGCACCACCGGACGGCACCGAAAGACGACGGAGATCCCGCATGTCCACTGGCACCACCACCCACGCCCACCCGGCCCGCGAGCGGGCGCTGCGGCTGCGCGAGCTCCTCGCGGACGGCGTCCTCGTCCTGCCCAACGCCTGGGACGCGGGCAGCGCCGCCGTCATCGCCTCGGCCGGCGCCCCGGCGATCGCCACCACCAGCGGTGGCGTGTCCTGGTCGCTCGGCCGCGGGGACGGCCACCGGCTGGCCCGGGGGGAGGCCGTCGAGGCGGCCCGCCGGATCGTCGCGGCCGTGGACGTGCCGGTCACCGTCGACGCCGAGGGTGGGTACGGTCCGCTGCCCGCCGACGTGGCCGCGACCGTGACGGCCCTGGTCGGGGCCGGTGCGGTCGGCGTCAACCTGGAGGACTCGACCGCCGTCGGCGGCCCGCTGCACCCGGTGGCCGAACAGGCCGGGCGGCTGCGCGCGGCCCGGGCGGCGGCGGCCGCGGCCGGCCTCCCCGAGCTGGTGCTGAACGCCCGCACGGACGTCTTCCTGTTCGGGCTGGGCGGACTCGACGACGTGCTGGCCCGGGCCGGGGCCTACGCCGCGGCGGGCGCCGACGGCCTCTTCGTCCCCGGGCTGCTGGACCTCGACCTGCTCGCCGAGCTGTGCCGGCGCTCCCCGCTGCCGGTGAACGCGATGGCCGTCGCCGGGGGGCCGGGCGTCGCCGAACTCGCCGCCGCGGGGGTGCGGCGGGTCACCGTCGGCACCGGCCTCGCCCAGCTCGCCTACACCGCCGCCCGGCGCGCCGCCGCCGAACTGCTCGGGCCCGGGACGGTGCGGGAGCTGGACGGCGCGCTCGGGTTCGGCGACCTGAACGGGCTGTACGGGGGCTGAACGGGCCGTACCGGGGCTGACCGGCGACGGCCCGGGTGCCCGGGCCGTCGCCCCGCCGGTCCGTCAGCCGGTGAAACCCAGCTCGCCGAGGCTCTGCTCGATCCGGGCGCGGTGCGCGGCCTCCCAGTCGTCCAGCGACTCGGCGGCCTCCTTGGCCAGCTTGGCCCGGGCCGCGGCCAGCGTCGGCGCGCGCCCGGCGGCGGGGACCACCACCACGCCCTCCTCGTCGGCCACCACCACGTCCCCGGCCGCGACCAGGACGCCGCCGCAGCGCACCGGGCCGCCGTGCGCCCCGAGGGCCCGCTTCGCCCCCGGGATCGGGATCACCCCCCGGGCGAAGACCGGGAAGCCGAGCTCCCGCACCTCGCCGAGGTCGCGGATCAGGCCGTCGGCCACGAATGCGGCGACGCCCCGGCGCTGCGCCACCGCGCACACGTTGCCCCCGGCCAGCGCGTGGTCCGGGTCGCCCGACTCGACGACGATCACGGCGCCCGGCTCGGCCCGGTAGATCGCCGCGTGCAGCATCAGGTTGTCGCCCGGCGGGCACCGTACGGTGAACGCCGGGCCGGCCACCCGGGGCGCCCCCGACCAGAGCGGGCGGATGCCGGCGTCCATGACCCGCTCGCGCCCGAGCACGTCGGCCAGGGTGGTGGTGGGGATGTCCTTGAAGTCCTCGTCCATGGTTCCTCGTCCTCCGGGTGGGGATGCCGTCGAGCGATGGTTCCACGGCCCGTCCGCGACGCTCCCGGACGGGCGCCCGCACGCACCGGGGCCTGCCGGGGCGCGGCCCCTCCGGGCACCGGTCGGGCTGATCCGCCCCGACGGGTCGGCCGGTCGAAGTAGCCTTCGTGCATGGCAGAGAGCAAGGTCCGGAAGGCCGCGGCACCGAAGGCCCGGCCGGCCGTGAGGGCGAGGAAGCCGGAGTCGCACCTGGCGATGGTGCGGCGGGCGCGGCGGATCAACCGGGAGCTGGCGGAGCTGTACCCGTACGCGCACCCGGAGCTGGACTTCGAGAACCCGTTCCAGTTGCTGGTGGCCACGGTGCTGTCGGCGCAGACCACGGACCTGCGGGTGAACCAGACGACGCCCGCACTGTTCGCGAAGTACCCGACGCCGGAGGACATGGCGGCGGCGAACCCGGAGGAGCTGGAGGAGGTCATCCGCCCGACCGGCTTCTTCCGGAACAAGGCGAAGGCGCTGATCGGCCTCTCGGTCGCGCTGCGCGACGGGTTCGGCGGCGAGGTGCCGGGGCGCCTGGAGGACCTGGTGACGCTGCCGGGCGTGGGCCGCAAGACCGCCAACGTGGTCCTCGGCAACGTCTTCGGAGTGCCCGGGATCACCGTGGACACCCACTTCGGGCGGCTGGCCCGGCGGTTCGCCTGGACGGCCGAGGAGGACCCGGTGAAGGTCGAGGCGGTGGTCGCCGAGATCTTCCCGAAGTCGGAGTGGACGATGTTGTCGCACCGGGTGGTCTTCCACGGCCGCCGGATCTGCCACTCCCGCAACCCCGCCTGCGGGGCCTGCCCGATCGCCCCGCTCTGCCCGGCGTACGGGGAGGGCGAGACGGACCCGGAGAAGGCGCGCAAGCTGCTCAAGTACGAGATGGGCGGCCGGCCCGGCCAGCGGTTGAAGCCGCCGGCGGACTTCCCCGGCGAGGCCGCCGCACGGGCCGACGCCGACGCCCACCTGGGCCGGGTCGCGGACCTGGCGGTGGGCGAGTGACGCGCGGGGCGCAGGAGATGCCGGAGGCGCGGGAGGCCCGGGTGATCGAGCGGGACGGCCTGCCGGCCTGGCTGGAGCCGGTGCGGGAGGCGGCCGAGCGGGTCCTGCCGGAGCAGCTGAGCCGCTTCCTGCCGCCGGCCGAGGGCGGCCGGGCGGCGGCGGTGCTGATGCTCTTCGGCGAGGGGCCGGACGGGCCGGACCTCCTGTTGATCGAGCGGGCCCGCTCGCTGCGCTCGCACGCCGGCCAGCCGTCCTTCCCGGGCGGCGCGCTGGATCCGGAGGACGGCGACCCGCAGGGCCCGGGCCCGGTCGCGGCGGCGCTTCGGGAGGCCTGGGAGGAGACCGGGCTGGACCCGGCCGGGGTGCAGGTGTTCGCGGCGCTGCCCGCGCTGTACATCCCGGTGAGCCGCTTCGTGGTGACCCCGGTGCTCGGCTGGTGGCGGGTGGAGTCGCCGGTGCGGCCGGTGGACCGCGGGGAGACGGGCGCGGTGTTCCGGGTGCCGGTCGCCGAGCTCGCCGACCCGGCGAACCGGGTGCGGCTGCGGCACCCCTCCGGGCACGTCGGGCCGGCCTTCGCGGTCGCCGGCCGGCTGGTCTGGGGGTTCACGGCGGGGGTGATCGACCGGGTGCTGCACCACAGCGGCCTGGAGCGGCCCTGGGACCCGTCCCGGGTCGTCGACCTCTCGGACGAGGCGCTGGCCCTGGTCCAGGGAGACCTCGACCACTCCAGCGCGCTGCCGGGCGGCGACGCCGGCTCCTCGTGAGGGGCCGTCGGTACGGCCGGGCCGGGGGCCGTGGGAGGGTGTCGGGGTGAACGTCCTGGATGTGCTGCTGATCGCCGCTGCCGTGGGATTCGCCGTGTCGGGCTACCGGCAGGGCTTCGTGGTGGGTGTGTTGTCCCTGGTCGGGTTCCTGGGCGGCGGGCTGCTGGCCGTCCAGTTGCTGCCGCTGCTGCTGGACCACCTCAGCCCGGGCACCACGGCCTCGGTGGTGGCCGTGGTGGTGGTGATCGTGTTCGCCGCGATCGGCCAGGCGGTCACCGCGCACTTCGGCTGGAAGCTCCGCGGGCACATCGACCGCCGTCCGGCACGGGTGCTGGACGCGCTGGGCGGCTCGGCCGTGAACGTGGTCTCGATGCTGCTGGTGGCCTGGCTGATCGGTTCGGCGCTGGCCGGGGCGTCGCTGCCGACGGTGTCCAAGCAGGTCCGCTCCTCGGCGATCCTCGGGGGCGTGCAGAACGCGCTGCCCGACGACGCGCCGAACTGGTTCTCGGACTTCTCCAAGGTGCTCGCCCGCAACGGCTTCCCGCAGGTCTTCAACCCGTTCGAGCACGAGCCGATCACCCAGGTCGACACGCCGGACCCGGCGCTGGCGGGCACCCCGGCGGTGGCGCGGGCGAAGCAGAGCCTGGTCAAAGTGGTCGGCACCGCCACCTCCTGCGGCAAGACCCTGGAGGGCAGCGGGTTCGTCTTCGCCCCGCACCGGGTGATGACCAACGCCCACGTGGTGGGCGGGGTCGACGAGCCCACCGTGCAGATCGGCGGGACGGGCCAGCTGTACGACGCGACGGTGGTCCGCTACGACTGGCAGCGCGACATCGCGGTGCTGGACGTCCCCAAGCTGAACGCGCCCCCGCTGACCTTCGCGGGCGAGGCGAAGACCAACGACAGCGCGATCGTGGCGGGCTTCCCGGAGAACGGCGCCTTCAACGTCCAGCCGGCCCGCATCCGGGGCCGGATCCAGGCCAACGGCCCGGACATCTACCACCGCGGCCAGGTGGTGCGCGACGTCTACTCGGTCCGCTCGCTGGTCCGCCAGGGCAACAGCGGCGGCCCGCTGCTCACCCCGGACGGCCAGGTGTACGGCGTGGTGTTCGCCAAGTCGCTGGACAGCGCGGACACCGGGTACGTGCTGACCGCGGCCGAGGTGCGGGAGGACGCGGAGAAGGGCAGCACCGCGAGCAGCCGGGTGGACACCCAGGGCTGCGCGCTCTGACCGCGGCCGGCGGGCCGCACCCGCCGGCCGGGCCCCCGCCCCGGTCGGCTCCGCCCTCCGGCGGGGAAGCACCGGGGACGCGCCGGCAGGGAAGCACCGGGGACGCGCCGGCGGGGAAGCATCGGGGACGCGCCGGGGGCACTCTGCCGGATGTCCGTCGGATCGTCAGTCCCCCCTGGTAGCCTCTGCCGCGCTCACCCGTTCGGCTCAACCGGGCGCCGTCCCGGAGTGAGTCGCACGGGAGGTCGGGGAAGTCCGATGATGGGTCACTCGCACGCGGTCAGCGGGGCGATGCTGTACGCGGCCTCGGCGCCGTTCCTGCCCCCGCTGCTGCTGCACACCGCGCTGCAGCCCGCGGACATACTGATGGGCACCGTGCTGTGCGCGGGTGCGGCCCTGCTGCCGGACCTCGACCACCACGACGGCTCGATCGCCAACTTCCTCGGCCCGCTCTCCAAGGCCCTCTGCCGCTTCGTGGCCTGGGCCTCGGGCGGGCACCGGCACGCCACCCACTCGCTGCTCTTCGTCGCGCTGACGGGCGGCGGCACCTGGGCCGGGGTCACCTTCCTGGGCCGGAACTTCACCCTCGCGCTGACGTTCTTCCTGCTCGCGCTGGCGATCCGGGCGCTGCGGCTCTGCCCGCCGGGGGACGGTCCGCAGACCTGGATCACCGTCGTCGGGCTGTCCGCGCTCGGCACCTTCGGGATGAACACCTGGATGCCGAACTCGCCCGGCTGGCTGCCCTACGCGGTGGCGCTGGGCACGCTGGCGCACCTGCTGGGCGACTGCCTGACCAAGAAGGGCGCGCCGCTGCTGTGGCCGCACAAGGAGCGCTACGAGGTGGTGCTGATCAAGCGCAGCGGCAACAGCGTGGAGACCAAGGTGCTGGTGCCGATCATGTCGGTGGCGACCTTCGTCCTGCTCTGGTTCACGGCGCTGTCGCCCACGATCGTGAACTGACCGGCCGGGCGCCGGGGCCGCCGGGCCGCCGGCCGGTCGGGCCGGTGACGCCGGGCGGTGCGGCGCGGGGCCTCAGGTCTCGCGCCGCAGTCGTGCGCCGACCCAGCGGGCGCGCCGGCCCAGGATGCGCGGGATGCCGAGCTGGCGCTGCGCCGGCCGCTGGCGGCGGTCGAGGCCGTCGAAGCCGAGGTCGTCCGCCCGGTCGGGGCGGTGGGCGGAGCGCTGGGAGCTGTTCTGGCGTTGGGCGCGCGGGGCACCGCCGCGATCGGGCATCCAGGTCATACCGGAATGGATGCCCCTGGGCCGGTGGGGGTAATCGCCCGGGTCGCGTCGAAGTTGTCCTATGCGCTTGTCATATGAGCTCAGCGTCAAGGGAGTTGGGGGCCGAAGGCCCTTCCCGCGGGACCCGCCGAAAGGGCCCGTGCCTCACTCCTTGTGGTGGCCGATCCAGTCCAGCAGCTCGGCGGTGAACTGCTCCGGGACCTCCTCGTGCGGGAAGTGCCCCACCCCGGGCAGCAGCCGCCAGCGGTACGGCGCCGCCACGTACTCGCCGCCGCCGAGCGCGGTGCGCGACAGCAGCACCGGGTCCGCCGCGCCCTGGACGTGCAGGGTCGGCGCCGTGATCGGCTTCTTCATCCGCCGGGCGAACTGGATGCCGTCCGGGCGGGCCATCGAACGCAGCAGCCAGCGGTACGGCTCGATCGAGCAGTGCGCCGTGCTCGGGATCTGGATCGCCTGCCGGTACGCGTGCTTGGCCGCCCCGTCGAGCTGGTTCGGCCCGGTCCAGGCGTCCAGGTAGTGGCCGACCAGCGCGGCGTCGTCGGCCACCAGGCGGCGTTCCGGTATCCACGGCCGCTGGAAGCCCAGCACGTGCTCGAAGGCGGCCGCCTGGCGGCGGTCGGTCAGCAGGGCCCGGCGCAGGTCCCGGGGGTGTGCGGCGGAGACGACGGTGAGGCTCTGGATCACCGACGGGCGCATCACCGCCGCGACCCAGGCCAGCGTCCCGCCGGAGGCGTGGCCGACCAGGTGCGCCCGGCGTTCGCCGAGCGAGCGGATCACCCCGGTGATGTCCAGTGCCAGGTTGCCCGGGTCGTACCCGCGCGGGGTGCGGTCGCTGCCGCCGATGCCCCGCAGGTCGAGGGCCACCGCCCGGTAGCCGGCCTCGGCCAGCGCGGTCAGCTGGTGGCGCCAGGCCCACCAGTACTCGGGCCAGCCGTGCACCAGCAGTACCAGCGGGCCCGCGCCGAGCTCGGCGATGTGGAACCGGGCGCCGTTGGCCGCCAGGTCGCGGTGCGTCCACGGGCCGGCCTGCCGGACGCTCCAGGCCTCGGCGGCGTCGTCGACGGCACCGCCGGCGGCCTCCTCGGCGGGCTCCCGTCCGGGGGCCGGGGCGGGGCCGGATGCGGCGGACGGCTGCGCGGGTACGGGCTTCTGGTCAAGCGGCATACCGAGAGCGTGTCACATCCGTGCGCCGGACACGTGCCCGGCACTCGCTCCCGGCGGGTCCGGGAGCGCCCGGCGGGCCGCCGTCCGACGGGCCGGCGCGCCGCCACCGGGGAGGGGCGGGCGGGCCGCCGGACCGGCCGTCACCGGACGGGCGGGCGGGCGGTTACGGGATGCGGCCCAGGCCCCGGTCGATCTCCTCCTGGGTGGCCGGGCGCGGCCGGGCGTTCTTCAGCACGTCGGCGGTCCTCTGCGCGCCCTCGATGGTGCGGTGCGGCTTCTCGATCTTCTTGAACGAGCGCCAGGCCAGCAGCCCGAGCACCACCGCGAGCAGCACGTAGGCGGCCGCCACGATCAGGAAGGACCAGCCGAGCGAGAGGCCCAGCGCGTGGATGCCGAACGCGGCGGCGGCGCTGAACATCGGGACGGAGGCCAGCAGCACCACGCCGGCGACGGCCAGTGAGACGCCCCCGGACACGCCGCGCTTGACGTCCGCCCGGATCTCGGCCTTGGCGAGCGCGATCTCGTCGTGGACGAGCGCGGACAGGTCGGCGGTGGCCGCCGCGAACAGCTGCCCCACCGAACGCTCGCCCTCGTAGGGCGCCCGGCCGTAGCTGGACGGGTCTGCGGCTCCTGCGGGCATCAGCGGTTCTCCTCTGCGGCTGTGCGGCGTGACGCCGCCGTGTGGTGCGGTTCCGGAGGCCGGTGGGGGCCCGGAGGCGTCCGTGGACTGTCGACAGCTCAGAATCATGCCCCTACCGGTCAGTCGCACACCACTCCGGGGCCCCGCCGGGGGGACGTGTCCCGGGCCGGGGAGGGCCGCCGGAGGGCCTCAGGGCGCCTTCCCGGGCCCCTCCTCGCGGGGGTGCCGGGTGAGGTCGGCGACCCGGGCGCGCCAGGCCGGGTCGTCCTGCTGGTAGACGTCCGGGACGCCGTCGCCGTCCACGTCCCGGTCCTCCTCCTCGCACAGCGCGCGGTAGTGCCGGTTGCGCAGCTTGAGCAGCACGGTGGCGATCGTCGCGCAGAACAGCGAGCCGACCAGGACGGCGGTCTTGGCCAGGTCGGCGAGGGCCGGGTCGCCGGGGAAGGCCAGCTCGCTGATGAGCAGCGAGACCGTGAAGCCGATGCCGGCGAGCACCGAGACCGCGAAGAGGTCGGCCCAGCTGAGCCGGGGGTTCAGTTCGGCCCGGGTGAAGCGGGCGGCCAGCCAGGTGCCGCCGAAGATGCCGACCGTCTTGCCGACCAGCAGGCCGATGACGATGCCGAGCGGCATGGCCTGGGTGAACACCTCGCGCAGCGCCGGCCCGGAGATCGTCACCCCGGCCGCGAACAGCGCGAAGACCGGGACGGCCAGGCCGGCCGAGAGCGGGCGGACCAGGTGCTCGATGTGCTCGCCGGGGGACTGCTGCTCGTCGCCCTCGCGGTGGCAGCGCAGCATCAGGCCCATCGCGACGCCGGCGACCGTGGCGTGGACGCCGCTCTCGTGCATCAGCGCCCAGGTCAGGAAGGCCAGCGGCACGAACAGGTACCAGCCGTGCACCCCGCGCCGGTGCAGGAACCAGAACAGCACCAGGCCGGCCAGCGCCAGTCCGAGCGCCCAGAACTTGATGCCGGAGCTGTAGAAGACCGCGATGATCAGGATCGCGATCAGGTCGTCCACCACGGCGAGGGTCAGCAGGAAGGCGCGCAGGGCGGACGGCAGGTGGCTGCCGACCACGGCCAGCACGCCGAGCGCGAAGGCGATGTCGGTGGCGGTCGGGATCGCCCAGCCGCCGGGGTGGCCGCCGCCGCCCGAGTTGACGAGCGTGAAGAGGACGGCGGGCAGGGCCACGCCGCAGACCGCGGCGACCACCGGCAGCAGCGCGGCGCTCGGGGTGCGCAGCTCGCCCGCGACGAACTCGCGCTTGAGCTCGATGCCGGCCACGAAGAAGAAGATCGTCAGCAGGCCGTCCTTGGCCCAGTTGCCGAGGGTGAGGTCGAGGTGGAGCGGGCCGGACGGGCCGACGGTGTGGTCGAGGACGCTCTGGTAGGCCTCCGGCCAGACGTTGGCCCAGATCAGGGCCACCACGGCGGCGACGAGCAGCAGCACGCCGCCGACCGTCTCGGTCCGCAGGGCGTCGGTGATGAAGGTCCGCTCGGGCAGGGACAGCCGGCCGAGGAACTGCCGGCGGGTCGTCGGCTCGGGGACGGGCGGCTGGTCGGTCACGCGGGACCTCCTGGGGCTGGGAGCGGCAACGGATGCACGGGTGGTGCAGTTGCCGACCAGACTTCCCGGCGCGCCCTGTGACGCCCGGTCTCCTGCTCGGGGACCTTGATGCGTCCTTAGCAGTCTAGCGGGATCTTTCGGGTGACGACCGGATCGTCCTACTGAAGGACTTAAGCCCTGCCGACGGCTTCCGCACCCCCGGGGAGCACCCGCCCTGCACCCGGATGGCCCCGGCCGCATGCAGTCGGGTGAACCCGTCCCTATCGTCGGTCGCAGGCGCCGCCCGACCCGGGGCGGCGCGCCCCCCCCCGGTGGGGAACGGCCGGGACCGACCGGAGGCACGACCATGCCCAGACCACCCCTCTTACCGCCGTCGCGGCGACTCCCCCGGTGGAGCGCCGACCGATGAACACCGCGCTGTACCCCCCGGTCGGTACCGACGTCCCCGAGGACCTCGACCACCTGCTCCGCCCGCTGTTCCACGCCGCGGGCCCCGGCGGCGGCATCGCCGTCGCCGTGATCCGGGGCGCCGAGCGGACGGTCGCCTGCCGGGGCCACTCCGACCGCTCCGCCGAACGCCCCGTCCGGGCCGACACCCGGTTCGAGCTCGGCTCCGTCACCAAGACCTTCACCGGCCTGCTGCTGGCCGAGATGGCCGCCCGGGGGGACGTCCGCTACGACGACCCGATCGACCGCTACCTCCCCGCGCACGCCGCCCCCGGCTACCCGCACGAGCGGCCGATCACCCTGCTCCACCTGGCCACCCACACCTCGGGCCTGCCCCGGTCGCCGGTCGGTCTGCTGCCGGCCGTGGCCCCCCGGTGGTTCACCCGCCCGTACGCCACGTTCGGCCCCGCGCACCTGCTCGGGGCACTGCCGCGGACCCCCGTCCGGGGGACTCCGGGCACGCAGGTGCGCTACTCCAACCTCGGCTGCGGACTGCTCGGGATGCTGCTGGCCAACGCGGCCGGACAGCGTTACGACGATCTGCTGGCCGCCCGGGTCTGCGGGCCGCTCGGCCTGGTGGACACCTCCTGCGGGCCCGGCCCGGAGGACGTCGCCCGGTACCGGCGCGGCCGCCGGGTGCCGTCGTTCCGGCTGCCGGCCCTGCCCGGCGCGGCGGCCCTGCGCTCGACCGCCGACGACATGCTCCGCTACCTGCAGGCGCACCTGTCGCTGGACGCCGTTCCGCTCCCGGAGCCGGCCGACGCGGCGGTGCTGCGGACCGCGCTCGGCGAGGTCCGCCGGCCGCGGGCCGGGCGACGCCGCGGCGGCGGGACCCGGATCTGCCTGGGCTGGAACCAGCGCTCGGGGGCGGGCCCGGACCGGACGGCCGGGGCCGGGCCGGGGGAGGACGAGGGGGTGGAGGAGGAGCTGGTGTTCCACACCGGGTCGACCCGCGGCGGTACCGCCTTCGTCGGGTTCAGTCCACGGGCGGAGGTGGGCCTCGCGGTCATGGCCGGGGCCCGGTCGCTGCGCAGCCGCGGCTTCGTCCAGCGCGCGTACGACACCCTGCGGACGATGGCCGCCGACCGGACGGCCGGGAGCGACGGCGTCGGCGGCGAGGACGGCGGGGTCGCGGAGGGCGGGGCCGGCGGTGCCCGGTCCACCGGGCGCGGTGGGCGGGCAGCGCCGGGCGGGGTGGTGCCGGAGTGACGACGGCGCCCCGGGCGGTGGTCACCGCCCGGGGCACCGGTCAGACCGGTCGCGCAGCTCAGCCGTTGCTGGCGGTGGGCGGGAGCTGGGCCTGGATCTGGCTCATCACGGTGCTGTCGGCGAGCGTGGTGGTGTCGCCGACTTCGCGGCCTTCGGCGATGTCGCGCAGGAGGCGGCGCATGATCTTGCCGGAGCGGGTCTTGGGGAGTTCGCCGACGACCTTGATCTGCTTGGGCTTGGCGATCGGGCCCAGGGTGCGGCCGACGTGGGCGCGCAGTTCCTCGACGAGTTCGGGGGTGTCGGTGGCCGTGCCGCGCAGGATGACGAAGGCGACGATGGCCTGGCCGGTGGTGGCGTCGGCGGCGCCGACGACCGCGGACTCGGCCACGGCGGGGTGGCCGACCAGGGCGGACTCGACCTCGGTGGTGGAGATGTTGTGGCCGGAGACGAGCATCA